>NZ_JBDWPJ010000085.1:0-14635 GCF_039971195.1 Pseudophaeobacter sp. | reverse complement strand
GCAGGTCGCGGAGATCCAAATCCGCATCGCCGTGCTAAACCGTTACACAGTTCTTGGCATACCCGTCACAGTGCCCCTAGGATAAATCCGTCCGGGGAAAGGGGAAGAACGCTCAGACCCCGATTGGTGCAACAAAGCCGTCCCGCTACACACACCCCTCTTTCACCTCATGTAAACAAACAACAAGCCAATAATGTAAAAAAGATTTACATAGACACTTGAAGACAAGCCCCCGCACTCCGATATGCTGTAATGTGAAGGGGATATACATAACCCCAACGACCACACAGCCAGTCATCAAGACTGCACAAACCTGGAGACGGAAAATGACAACTATGACCTCGCCCACCCCGACCCTCAGCCAGCAGGGTTGGTTCTCGCGCAGCGAAGCCTGGCTGGATCAAAAGGGCAAAGGGGCCTGGATCGCCACAATGGTGCTTGGCTTTGTCTTTTTCTGGCCCATCGGCCTCGCCCTTCTTTTTTACATGATCTGGAGCAAACGTATGTTCAATAAATCCTGCCGCAGCCACAGCCGCAAACCCTGGGCCAGCCACGGAATGTCGGCGATGAAACCCTCTGGCAACTCCGCCTTTGACGCCTACAAAGCAGACACTCTGCGCCGCCTGGAACAAGAACAGAGCGATTTTGAGGGCTTTATGCAGCGCCTGCGCGAAGCCAAGGACAAAGCGGAATTTGACCAGTTTATGGATGAGCGCAGCGAAGTTGCCGCAGAAGATGGCAGCGACGAAGACATCGCCGCTAAATCCCACTAACCCGACTTTGATCCAGGTCTGCGCTCAGGATGGGCGCAGACCGCCTCTCCCTTTTTACAGCACTCCACAAAAGGACCCATCATGACCGCCCTGCCCGACCCTGACTACCAGGCCGAATTTTATGACTCGGTAGCCCTCAAACGACTGGTGGCTTGGGTCATCGACAGTATCCTCATCGTGGGTCTGTGCCTCTTGACGGTGCTGTTTACGGCCTTCTTGGGGCTGTTCATCTGGCCGCTGCTCTACTTGGTGATCGGATTTGTCTATCGCACCGTGAGCATCGCCAACGGCTCTGCGACCCTGGGCATGCGGTTTGCCGGCATTGAGCTGCGCGACCTTTCGGGTCGGCGTCTGGATACTTCCCAGGCGACGCTGCATACCGCTGGCTTCACTCTCTCCCTGGCCATCCCAGTCCTCCAGGTGATCTCGATCATCATGATGCTCACTACCAGCCGCGGACAGGGTCTTACTGACGCCCTGTTGGGTACCGTGGTGATCAACAAGCGGGTCTGATCCCCAAAAGGGGGGAAGCCCTCTTGTCAAATTCGGGCGGGAGACCGCCCGGCTTTAACCACGTCTCATTGCTCGCTTGGCGCAGGGCTTGGCCATTGCTATCTTGCCCGGGACTCCTATGATCGAGACACCCATTCTAAGATTTGCCCCCGATGCGCCATACACTTCCCATTGCTCCCCAGTTCTATGTTACGGCGCCTCAGCCCTGCCCCTATCTGGAAAACCGGATGGAGCGGAAGCTGTTTACCTCGCTGCAGGGAGATGGCGCTGAGCAGCTAAATAACAGCCTGTCGCATCAGGGGTTTCGCCGTTCGCAGAATGTGTTGTACCGCCCGTCCTGTTCGGATTGTTCAGCCTGTATGTCGGCCCGGATTGACGTCAGTGCCTTTGCCATGCGGCGTAGCCAAAAACGCATCCTAAAACGCAACGACTATCTGATGCGCCGGGCGACTTCGCCCTGGGCCACCGAGGATCAATACGCCCTGTTTCGCCGCTATCTTGACAGTCGGCACTCGGACGGAGGCATGGCGGATATGGATGTCTTTGAATATGCCGCGATGATCGAAGAAACACCGATCCGCAGCCGGGTGGTGGAATATACAGAACCGCAGTTCAGTGGCCTAGTGGCGGTTTCCCTGACGGATGTGCTCGAGGATGGGTTGAGCATGGTCTATTCCTTCTACGACCCGGAAAAACCACAGGACTCACTAGGCACCTATATGATCCTGGATCATATCAAGATCGCGCTCGAATCCGGTCTGCCCTATGTCTATCTCGGCTATTGGGTGCCGGGCAGCAGCAAGATGGGCTACAAAGAGAAATTCTCTGGCCTTGAGATCTACCACCAAGGCGCCTGGAAAAAGATGCAGGACCCAGCAGAATATGCCGACAGCAGTCATCCGCTTTCCACCGATCCGATTGCCGAGCAGGTGGCCAATATACATCTGCCCGAACAGCCCGTGCATCGCCGCCGATGAGCCCGCCCCCTCAACAAGCTCTGCACGCCATCGCTTTGGTGGTGCCGGATTATGACGACGCCATCGCCTTTTATTGCGGCTGCCTGAACTGGCAACTGGCCGAGGATATTGACCAGGGCCATAAACGCTGGGTGCGTATCCTGCCGCCGGGGGCACAACAGGGCAGCCTGATCCTTGCCAAGGCCGAAGGGCCTGCACAGGAGGCTGCGGTTGGACAGCAGTTTGGTGGCCGTGTTGGCCTGTTCTTGGCAACGGATGACTTTGCCCGTGATCACGCCCAGATGCGCGCCGCTGGTGTGCGTTTTGAAGAGGCCCCAAGGCATGAGCCTTATGGAACTGTAGCGGTCTGGCAGGACCCTTTTGGCAATCGCTGGGATCTTTTGGAATTCAGCCAAGGCTGAAGACCAGACCTACGCCTTCAGCCCTCGATATCATGGTCTTTTAGGTAGGTATGTACGGCGCGGCTGCGCTGCGCAATCTGTTTGAGGAGCGTTGCATGGTCCAGGCGCAGAGCCAGCTTGGACTCCATATTGGCTCGCTTGTTGCAGAATTCATCAAACACGTCGTTCACATCCATCAGCCTATGAGCACTACGATCATAGACTTCGCGATACTGGCTCCACTGGGAGGCCGAGATGTCCCCCCGTGCGATCAGCTTTTCTGCGGCCTCCAGGATTTGTTCAACATCCATCAATGCCCGTTCGATACCTGCCTCAGGGCGTGCTTCAATTTCGCTCAGCTCCTGCAATTCCTGAAAGAGTCCGTTCTGGATATCCTCGATCGTCTCAGGGGTAAGCTCATCCAGATAGGCGTCGATCTTGCGCATATGCGCTTTGTCAGACAGCAGGTGATCGCGCATGGCATGCAGGTAGTATTCCACCGCAGTCAGCCTCTTGTTCACGGCTTTGATCTGCTTGCTCGCCTGCTGATAGGCCGTGTCGTATCGCTTTTTGGCGGCCCGCCAATCTTTAACCAAGGACATGGAGTACCATTCCCCTTTACTACAGCCCCAGACCCCCACCTGAAAACTGCCGTCAGCCTAGTTCGTATTGGAAAATTGTAAAGTCTCAAGAGGGTGGATTGGGAGCGATATTTGTTGAGAAATCATAACAAAAGGGGCCCCAAATTGGAGCCCCTTTTCTATTTTCCCTGGTGATACTGGTCAGTTAGGGATCAGCGCAGGTACGATGGTCACGATGGAAGGGAACAACCACAGGATTGCCAGACCAGCCACCTGGATCAGCACGAAGGGTAGAACCCCGCGATAGATATGACCCGTTGTGACCTCTTTTGGAGCCACCCCGCGCAGATAGAACAGCGCAAAGCCAAAGGGCGGCGTCAAGAAGGAGGTCTGCAGATTCACCGCAACCATGATGGTCACCCATTTGGGATCAAACGATCCGCCGTAGATCACCGGCCCAACAATCGGGATCACGATGTAGATGATCTCGAGGAAGTCGAGCACAAAGCCCAGGAAGAACAAGACCAGCATAACGATCAGGAAGACCGTCATCTCATTGTCAAAGCTCTTCAGGAACTGCTGGATATAGTGTTCACCGCCAAAGGAGATCACCACCAGATTGAGAAGCTGCGAGCCGATCAGAATGGTGAAGACCATGGATGTGACCTTAGCAGTTTCACGCACTACTGGAGTCAGCACGCCACCCTTGAACAGCACCCAGCAGCCATAGAGCAGACCAAAGAGCGCATAGAGATAGGCACCATAGGCAAAGAAGAAGGCAACCCAGCTTTCAAAACTGACATTGGACTGGTTGATCCGCAGGTCAAAATTCACCCCGATCAGGATTGCAATCATCACGGCAAGGGTTGCCCAGATGATGATCTTGCCCGACTTCCCCTGATCCTGCAGCTTGCGGTAGGCCGCCAGCATGATCGCACCACCGGCCCCAAGCGCCGCTGCCGGCGTCGGGTTGGTAATACCACCCAGGATCGATCCCAGCACCGCAACAATCAGAACCAGCGGTGGAAACACCACCCGGATCAGGTCATTGCCTGCACAACGGGCCGCTGCTTCGCGGGTGCCATAGAGCGCCAGCCAGAAGGGTAGCGCCAGCCACAGAACCGTCACACCCGGCGTTGTCGTTGGAGCTACCACCAGGACATCAACCAGCAGAACGATCAACAGACCAATGGCCCCGAGGATCAGCGGCTTCACGTCCCGTGAAGGTGCCACCCCGCGTCCAATCGCCAGAACCAGACCCATCATCACAACAAGGACAGTGATACCAGTGCCGATAGGAGCCGCGGCCGCGATCTTGTCAATCTTGGCCTGTTCGAACTCCTCTTCTGTCAGCTTGGTTGCCTGAGCAACACCGCCAGCAGCATCAATCGCAGTCTGTTCAGCAATGGCTGCATCCCAGGCCTCTTGACCATGCAGGTCAATCATTGCGGCCTGACAGTCGGGACCAACATTGGTCCGCAGTGAGGCCGTTTGACCCGCATCAGAGAAGGCTGAAACCGTGATATTCTGCGAGCCGATTGCGCCAAAGGAGCTCAGCAGCATTGCGCCACCAATCAGGGCAGCGGGTGCACCAAGGAACCACAGCAGAGCTTCGTTGCGGGTAACCGGCTCATTCTTGCTGGGTTCCAGAGCAACCGCAGGGGCCTTCTCTGGGTTCAGCAGCGCATAGCCAAAGGCATACAGCGCATAAAGAAGGGCCAGCATGATCCCCGGCAGCAAGGCCGCCTGGAATAGGGTACCAACCGAAACAACCGCTGGTTCACCCAGATAGGTCAGCGCGTCGGAACAGCCTGCATCCATCGCCCGGCTTTCCTGAGCCGTGGAATACAAATCGCCAGCCAGTGTCCCCAACAGAACAATCACGATCGACGGTGGAATGATCTGTCCCAGGGTCCCCGAGGCTGCGATCACGCCGGTCGCCAGTTCCGGCGAGTAGTTGTTGCGCAGCATGGTGGGCAGAGCCAGAAGGCCCATGGTCACCACGGTGGCACCAACGATACCGGTGGAGGCCGCCAGGAAGGCACCAACCACAACAATAGATACCGCCAGACCACCGGGCAGCGGGCCAAAGACCCGGGCCATGGTTGTCAGCAGATCATTGGCGATTTTGGAACGTTCCAGGGTGATTCCCATCAGAACAAACATCAAGACCGCCAACAGGGTTTCAATCGAAGCCCCCGCCAGAACACGTTCGTTCATACGGTTCACGATAAAGGAGACGTTGCGGTCCATCGCATGTTCCCAACCCTGTACAAAGACAGGCTCGGCGATGCGCGGAAGTTCCGGATATCGGAAGACCGAAATGACATCGGGTTTCACCCCGCTGCTCACCAGGTCCTGATACAACGGCGAGGATGTATCGATGGCTTGGTGGATCAGCAGACCAGCGCTGTCCAGCGCTGCAATGATCCCGAAGGAGATGATACCAGCACCGCCGATGGCAAAGGCCACCGGGAAGCCGGAGAGAATGCCTCCGAAAAGGCAAAGGAATACGATGAGCAGGCCGAGTTCGACGCCATCAAGACCGAAAAGCATATCAGCTGTCCCTTAGGTTAATGAGCGCCTTCATAGGCTTCTTCGCCCTCACCAAGAGTATCCTTGTCGAGGTATTTGTTTTCACTGCCCTGTCCTTCGATGAACTCCAGCAAGGAGCGATAGAAGAAGGCAGCAGCGTGGATAAAGACGATACCGGCAAAGGTCACCAGCAAGATCTTAAAGAGGAAGTATCCGTTAAAGCCGTTGGGGCTGAAGCCGATGGTCTCGACGTTCCAGCGCAGTGCGCGGGCTTTCATCACCAGACGTTCCAGACTGTCCGAAGCCGAGGGCTTTGGCACAATCAGATGGCGCCACAGGAAATACCAGCCATACATCCAGGTCAGTACGGCGGCTGGCATCATGAAGATGATCGAGCCCACCATATCCACAACGCGTTTGGCGCGGAAACTGATGCCCGAATAGATCAGGTCAACCCGCACATGTCCGCCCTGCACAAAGGTGTAGGTCACACAGAGGCAAACCACCAAGGCATTGTAGAACTTCAATTCTTCGGCGAACCAACTGATGTCTTTTTCAACAGCGATGCCAAGACCAAAGCTCATGTCCGGCCGGGCAAAAATCCGCTGCATAAAGACGATGATGATCTGCTGGATCACCATGATCAGACCCGCCCAGGCAAAGAACCGCCCGATGCCATTGGCAAAGCCTTCAAGCACCCGCACCATGCCCCACATGAACTGGCGTCTGAACAGGCCAATCGCGGTCAGGATCAGGAACAGAGTGAAGACTACAAAAAAGAACTCCACCGAGCCGCCATAGTAGACAAAGCGCATGATCGAGGTCTTGTCAGACCAATCAAGCCAGAGCTGCGGGTGAGTTACGGCGTAGCCGAAATTGTAAAAGGCGCCGGCAATGTTCTGGACCAGCCAGATCAAACCGTTAAAGACAGCGCCGAAAAAGGAAATGCCTGTATCGTCTTGCATTTTTCCCTCGGATGATTGCATGCGGCGGGGTAAAGCGCGGTCTCGCTCCAAAGCGATATGCAAGAGCGACCACTGTCTTCTGACCTGCGGCAAAAATGAAAAAGGGACCCCCCGCACCCGGCGGGGGATCCTAAAGACGCTTTAGATGGGGTTAACCCAGTACGCGGTCACGCTGCGCGGTGTAGACACCGGAGGACAGGTTGTTCCACAGCGAAGAGGACTTCATGGAAGTCTGGGCGCTGTCGTAGATCTTCTTGAACAGCTCGTCGCCCATGTTCTCTGCCATAACTTCTTTCGAAGCTTCGCCGAATGCATCCCAAACCGCATCAGGGAATTCCATGACCTTGACGCCACCGGCCTGCAGACGCTGCAGAGCTGCGCCGTTGTTGGCCAGGAACTGCGACAGGTTCCACTGATGGCATTCGCCGGAGGCAACTTCGATCATCTTCTGCTGACCAGGTGTCAGGCTGTCAAAGACGTCACGGTTGGTTGCTACCGACAGAGCCGCGCCTGGCTCGTGGAAGCCAGCGGTGTAATAGGTCTTGGTGATTTCCTGGAAACCAGCTTTTTCGTCAGCCCATGGGCCGATCCACTCGGTACCGTCGATCGCGCCAGAAGACAGCGCCTGGTACACTTCGGAGCCAGGGATGTTCTGAACGGAAGCGCCCAGTTTACCCAGAGCCTTGCCGCCGAGGCCAGGCATACGGAACTTCAGACCGTTGAAGTCTTCTGGGCTGTTGATCTCTTTCGAGTACCAGCCGCCAGCCTGGGCGCCGGTGTTGCCGCCGAGGAAGGATTTCAGACCAAAGATCTGACCCAGCTCGTCGTGCAGTTCCATGCCGCCGTCCTGGTAGTACCAGTTGGCCATTTCGGTAGCGGTCATGCCGAATGGTACGGCAGTGAAGAAGGCGTAGCCTGGGTGCTGACCAACAAAGTAGTAGTCGGCGCCGTGGTACATGTCGGCCTGACCGGAGGAAACCGCGTCAAACACTTCAAATGCGCCAACCAGTTCGCCAGCGGCTTTGATGTCTACGGTCAGCTGACCGTCGGACATTGTCGAGATATTGTCAGCAACACGCTGGGCGGCGTCAAAAACGCCTGCCAGACCACGGCCCCAAGTGGTAACCATGGTCAGGGTGCGCTTACCCGTTGCATAGGCCGGTGCGGCCAGAGTGGTTGCAGCTGCGGCGGTCCCGCCCAGCGCAGAAGTCTTCAAAAAAGAACGACGATCCATAATAGTGCTCCTCCCTTAAGTAGTGCCAATGTCCAGTTTTGTCCGGACGGATCTCTTAGAGTGGCGCCAGCCTAGCCGTGCTGCGGCACTTGTGAATACCTAGTACTGCGTAGGCACGGCCAAAATTCCCAAAAACCCCTGAGCTAACGCCTTTTTTTCACGAATCTGTCGCGAATCTCCCGCATCGAGTCCGGAAATTGCCGCCGCAGGCCTTTGATTCGGTTGCGCGATTGCGTAACGATTCGGCACATGGCCACATTCCGCACCCTTTTTCGCCCGAACTACGCACAGAAGCTATCAATTCTGGCCACACTGCCGCTTGTTGTTGCAGTGGCAGCAATTGCGCTTCTGGTGGCTGTCCAGTCCCGTGCCTCGGCTGAGCGCGAAATCCAGGCGCTGACGGAACAGTTGCTGGCGGCGAAAAAGGCAGAGCTGCGCAACTATGTGACTCAGGCCCGCAATGGGTTTTCGTTTATCTATGGCCGCGCCGCCCCCGACGATTTTGAGGCCAAAGAGCAGGTAGCGCAGATCCTTTCCTCGATGATCTATGGCACCGATGGGTTCTTCTTTGTCTATGACTACGACGGCACTAATCTGGTCAGCCCGCGTCAGACAGAGTTTATTACCCGCAATTGGTCCGGGCTCACCGATAGCCAGGGCACCCCAGTCGTGGATGAATTCATCAGGCTGGCACGACAGGGTGCTGGCTGGCACACATTCATGTGGCAAAAACCCTCTACCGGCGAAGAGGCGCAAATGATTGCCTATGTTGTCGGCCTGCAGGACTGGCAATGGGCCGTGGGCACAGGCGTGTTTATCGATGATGTTCTGGCCTCGGTCGCCGCCGCCCGCGCCGAGGTGGAATCTCGGGTACAACAGACCTTCCTCTATATCGGCGTCATCACCCTGGCCGCGCTGATAGTGGTCTTTGCCTCAGGCATGGTGCTCAATATCCGTGAGCGCCGCCTGGCGGATGCCAAGCTCAAGGAGCTGACCCAGCGGGTCTTTGACACCCAGGAAGAAGAGCGTGGCCGGGTGGCGCGGGAGCTGCATGACGGCATCAGCCAAATCCTGGTCGGGGTGCGCTTTGCCCTGGACAACGCCAGCCGTCGGCTCAAACGCGGCGATCTGGACCGCGCCCTGCCCCCCCTAGACAAGGGTATCGAAAGCCTCGCCAGCGCCATCACCGAAGTCCGCCGCATCAGCCGCGATCTGCGCCCCGGCGTGCTGGACGATCTGGGGCTTGGGCCTGCGCTCAAATCCCTGACGGATGATTTTGCCACCCGCACCGGGATCAAATCCGAGTTCAGCACCGTGGTGTTTCGCAACCGACTCGATCCGGAGGCCAAGATCGCGCTGTACCGGATTGCCCAGGAAGCCCTGATGAATATCGAGCGCCACGCCGATGCCACAGTGATGACCATGGATCTGCGCGGCCATGCCAAGGGGGCAACCCTGCGCATTTCTGACAATGGCGCCGGTCTGCCACCAGATCAGGACCGTATGGGACCGGGCATTGGCCTGCGGAATATGCAGGAACGGATCGAGCAGCTTGACGGCACCTTACGCATTCTGTCATCACGTGGCACCCAAAGCGGCACCGTGATCGAAGCCATCCTGCCCCTGAGCCATCTGCTGGCACCGGGAGAAACTCTTGGCGAAGAGCAGCGGAGCAAATCTGTTTAGGGCTGTCGCCTGTGGCACAGCCTGCAACGGCTGCACCGCGAACGGGCATAGGGGGAAGACATGAGCAAAACAGTCCGGGTTCTTATTGTCGATGACCATCCAATGGTCGCCGAAGGCATTCAGTCCATTCTCGAAAGCTATGACGATGTCGAGGTTCTCGCCTGCCTCAACGATGGCGCCGAAGCGGTTGAACAGGCCCAAGTGCTCTCCCCGGATGTGATCCTGATGGATCTCAACATGCCGCGCCTAGGCGGGCTGAGCGCAACAGAGATGATCCTCGAGCGGCTGCCGCAGACCCGGATTGTCATACTGACCATGCATGACAGCCCCGAATATATCTCTACCGCGCTCAGCCATGGTGCGATGGGCTATATCCTCAAGGACGTCCCCACCGAAGAGATCAAGCTCGCCATTGATACGGTGATGCGCAACGAGCGCTACCTGTGTACCGGTGCCAAGGGCTCGCTAAAACCCAAGGACGGTGAGACACGAGAGGCCCTGACCGGGCGCGAACAAACCATCTTGCTGGAGCTGGCACAGGGCAAGTCCAACAAGGAAGTCGCCCTGACCCTGGATATTTCGGTGCGCACGGTGGAGACCCACCGCAAGAACATCAAACGCAAGCTCGGCATCTCTTCCACCGCCGGGCTGACGCGCTACGCGTTGGAACATGGTGTTCTACAGGGCACCGGCCACGAGTTTTGATGCTGCTTAGGGGCTTGCAGCAATCGGCATGCCAAACAAAGCCAAAGTGCCGTCCTCGTCCGCGACATGGAACTCCCGCTGGCCATAGGGTTGGTCAAAAGGCGCGCGCAGCCGCCCGGTTGGCAGCAGGCTCAATTCTGGCGACAATTCAGTAAACAGGGCATCCACATCATCGGTGTCGATGTAAAAGGAGGTCTCCCCTCCCAATGGCCTGCCATCCGGGTTGGGTGGGCTTTCCAGCAACCGCAACGCCACAGGACCGCGATTCAGGTAGGCATAATTGTCAGCCTGAAAGCCACAGGCAAAGCCCAGCACCCGGCAATAGAAATCGATCTGGCGCTGGAGGTCACTACACAGGACAAACGGCGTCACCTGTAAAAGATCAGTCATAACACTTCTCCCAATTGGCCAGGGTCCCTAGACTTTGGTGCAATAAGGCGCTGCAGCACAGGTTTCGTCAATCATAAGTTCTCCCTCCTCTGGAGGGTAGAGAACCCGGCTATTTGCATACGCCAAAGCCCCTCGCAGCATCACCGGGATGGTTTCAGGTCACAATTCACACCCTATTTTCCAAAAATGTCGCCGCAGCAGGCCTGCGACGCAAGAAAATGTCCCAAATGGGGTGATTTTCAGTGGCTTTGCCTGTTGACGCCCCGTTCCAGCAATCATAATGTTCGCTGCAACGCAGTAAAGGAGAGCTTGGTGATGACCAGCCTAGTCGTAATTGTAGGAACCAAGCGCATGGGCCGGTAACGGTAGACCACAATCAAACCCATGCGCCTCCCCTTGAACAAGCGGAGGCTTTTTTTATGCGTAATGGACGATGCCGCCAATTGGAGCAAATAGCAGATGACACGTGAAATGACCGGCGCAAAGATGATCGTTGAAGCCCTGAAGGAACAGGGCGTTGACACTGTATTCGGATACCCTGGTGGTGCCGTGTTACCCATCTATGACGAAATTTTCCTGCAAAACGACATTCGCCACATTCTGGTGCGTCACGAGCAGGGCGCGGTCCATGCCGCCGAAGGCTATGCCCGCTCCACTGGCAAGCCCGGCGTTGTCCTGGTGACCTCGGGCCCCGGAGCCACCAATGCGGTGACCGGCCTCACCGATGCGCTGCTAGACTCCATTCCGCTGGTGGTTCTCACCGGTCAGGTTCCCACCTTTATGATTGGCTCTGACGCCTTTCAGGAGGCCGATACCGTGGGCATCACCCGTCCCTGCACCAAACATAACTGGTTGGTGAAAGACACAGACAAGCTTGCCGCAACCCTGCACGAGGGCTTCCATGTGGCCACATCCGGCCGCCCCGGCCCGGTCTTGATCGACATCCCCAAGGATGTGCAGTTTGCCACCGGAACCTATCAACCGGCCAAGCCAACTGCCTCGCGCTATCAGCCTGGCGTGAAAGGCGATATGGAAGAGATCACCGAACTGGTTGCCGCGATCGAGGCCGCCGAACGCCCGGTGTTTTACACCGGCGGGGGCGTGATCAACTCTGGCCCGGCTGCCTGCCAGCTGCTGCGTGAACTGGTGGATGCGACCGGCATCCCAGTTACCTCCACCCTGATGGGGCTTGGCGCCTATCCTGCCTCGGGTGAAAACTGGCTCGGTATGTTGGGGATGCATGGGCTTTATGAGGCAAATCTGGCGATGCATGACTGCGATCTGATGATCAATGTCGGCGCCCGTTTTGACGACCGGATTACCGGCCGCATCGATGCCTTTAGCCCGAACTCCAAAAAGGCCCATATCGATATTGATCCCTCGTCGATCAACAAGGTGATCCGCATCGACATTCCAATTGTCGGAGATGTGGGCCATGTGCTTGAGGATCTGCTCAAGGTCTGGAAGGCCCGCGGCCGCAAGGTAAACCGCGAAGCCATTGCCAAATGGCAAAAACAGGTGGGCGAGTGGCGCAAGGTGAATTGCCTCGCCTATACTGGCTCGGAGAAGGTCATCAAGCCGCAATATGCCCTGCAGCGCCTGGAAGAGCTGACCAAGGATCGTGACCGCTATGTCACCACCGAGGTCGGCCAGCACCAGATGTGGGCAGCGCAGTACCTCAATTTTGAGGACCCCAACCGTTGGATGACCTCTGGCGGGCTGGGCACTATGGGCTATGGCTTCCCCGCTTCGATCGGGGTGCAGATGGCGCATCCGGACAGCCTAGTGATCAATGTGGCTGGTGAAGCCTCCTGGTTGATGAACATGCAGGAAATGGGCACTGCCGCCCAATACCGCCTGCCAGTGAAACAGTTCATCCTCAACAATGAGCGCCTCGGCATGGTGCGCCAATGGCAGGAACTGCTGCACGGCGAACGTTACAGCCACTCCTGGTCTGAATCGCTGCCGGATTTTGTCAAGCTCGCCGAAGCCTTTGGTGCCAAAGGCATCATCTGCTCCGATCCTGCTGATCTGGATGATGCGATCATGGAGATGATCACCTACGACGGCCCGGTGATCTTTGATTGTCTGGTGGAAAAGCACGAAAACTGCTTCCCGATGATCCCGAGCGGCAAGGCCCATAACGAGATGCTGATGGGCGAGGCCGATACCCAGGGTGTCATCCAATCCACCGGCGCGGTTTTGGTGTAACCCGTCGCAGGAACAGAATTCCGCAGGGCCGTTGTGCCCTGCCCCTCTAATTGGCCCGACTTCAGAAAGGGACATAAATGTCTGCCCTACATATCAAAAAAGGCTCTACCCGCCATTCCGCCTACAACCTACGCCCCAATTTTTCGGATGTTCAGGAACGCCATACATTGGCCGTTCTGGTGGAGAACGAACCCGGCGTTCTCGCCCGCGTCATCGGATTGTTCGCGGGTCGCGGCTATAATATCGAAAGCCTGACCGTCGCCGAAGTCGATCACACAGGTCATCTATCGCGCATCACTGTGGTGACCACCGGCACCCCCCAGGTGATTGAGCAGATCAAAGCCCAGCTTGGCCGCATCGTGTCTGTCTACGAAGTCCACGACCTCACTGTAGAGGGCGCTTCGGTTGAGCGCGAGCTGGCGATTTTCAAGGTGGTTGGCGAAGGTGACAAACGGGTCGAAGCCCTGCGTCTGGCAGATATTTTCCGCGCCAATGTTGTCGACAGCACCCTGAACAGTTTCATCTTTGAAATCACAGGCGCGCCGGAAAAAATCGATGCCTTTGCCGACCTGATGCGCCCACTAGGTCTTGCAGAGGTCGCGCGCACCGGAGTTGCAGCCCTGCTGCGCGGTGAATAGCCTAAAGCCAGGGTGAGCTGAAACAGTCCCAAAACGACAGAGGCCGGTCTTAGGACCGGCCTTTTTGTACGTACCAACTTTTGAAACCGTAGTGGCAGAAATCATCCCTACAGGCTCAAGACTTCCGCAAGGGCAGGCCCCTAGCATGGGCCAGGCCTTAAGCGCTGCGACGGCGGCGGGACTGCCCCACAGGGAAAGAGATAACGTTTCTCACTGTCCCTTCCAGCGGCACACTACTCCCCGATTTGGAGCCGGATTGGGGTGGATCTAACCCTTCTTCTACCTTGGTCCGGGCAGCCTTTTCCTGGCGCAATCGCGGCGCTGGCTCAGAGGTCTTTCCCGTATTGGAAACCACCCCTCCTCGAGCCCCAGGAACACAGGCTTCGACCAGTTTCGGGCCCAGATTCGCATTTGGCACATCACTGGCCCCAACGAGGTCATGAACCAACCCTGGGCTTCTGGGTTCCTGCAGAACCTTAATGTCGCGGGCAACTCGCAGGTCACCGTCTAGTATCAGATTGAAGCACACCCAATCGCCAACACAAGTTTCGAAGGTATCAAATGTACCAGCATGTGTGTAGAAGGCCAGATCGCCTTGATCTTCACACCAGATCACTGCCTTTCCGACGGTCGCGTCACTCCAAAGAACAATTCCTATCATCGCGGGCCTCGTATCCTGGACAAATTGAGTTTGGTTCAATTGCTCCCATTGCAACATCGTCAAAAATGCGTCTAGTCATTGCATTTTGTGTCTACACCTCTAAGGTTCTGCTACAGACTAGGGTCGGCATGACGCAAACTAGCGTCCAAACGTAAATTTTTCTTGCGTTCTGTGCCACAATAAGAGGATACGCAGCGCCCCATGCCGGACACACTGGACGCAACTGGTCACCAGGATGCAAAGCACCCCCGGACGCCGGCACAGCTGCGAAACATGTTTGGCACCAATCTGCGTCACCTTGCTCAGAATTATCCCTCCGTTTCTGAGCTGGCTCGGCGCCTCGGGATCAACCGAACCCAGTTCAATCGCTACATGTCAGGGGAGAG
>NZ_JBDWPJ010000084.1:0-3218 GCF_039971195.1 Pseudophaeobacter sp. | reverse complement strand
ACATCACCGCCGGGTTTCATGCCATAGTACCAGCCCGCAAAGAACAGATCTGCAGAGGCCGAAACCAGGTTTTCAATGCTGGGGTATTTTGGTGCCAGCTCGGGGATCTCGCCGCGCGCTGCGTCGAATTCCGGACTGGTCTTGTACCAGCCGGTGATGCCGGTGACCCCAACCATTCTGTCCTGCAGGCCAAGGGCAAAGGCCATTTCCGACATATTGATATCATGCACCACCAGCCGTTCCGGCATGGTCTCAAAGACCAGCGGCGTGCCGCAGTTGTCGACCTTGACTTCATAGGCGGCGGCACCGCTTGCCACGCCAATCAGGAGTGCGGCAGACCAGAGAGATTTCATTGTAGGTTTTCCTTCAGATTTTGGATCTTTGTTTTGCGAATGTCGAGCACCGGGATCATCCGGCCTTCGTGTGGGAGGTTCAGGTAGCTAACGCCAAAGGTCGCCTGGACATTTTCAGGCGTGAGCACATCACGCGCCGCGCCAAAGGCAACAAGCCGGGTGGATTTCATCAGAGCGGCATGGGTGGCAAACTCCGGGATCATCACCAGATCATGCACCACCATGACAACGGTGATGCCCAAAGCGGCCACCAGGGAGAGAATGCGTCCCTTGGCTTCCGGGTCCAGATGGTTGGTGGGCTCATCCAGGAACAACAACTCGGGCTCCTGCGCCAGGGCGCGGGCGATATGCGCGCGCTGACGCTCCCCTCCGGATAGCTGCGCCATAGGTTTCTGGGTCATTTGTGAGAGCCCCGTGAGCTCCAGAATACGCTCAACGGCCTGATTGTTTTGGGCTGCGGACCTGCGCGCTGCGATGGGCAATTGCCCCAGGGCAACATAGTCCTGCAGCCGCAGCCGCCCGTCCGGAGCGCTGTTCTGACTGACCAGCGCAATCAGCCCCGCCCGGTCGCGGGCTTTCATTTTGCGCAGGCTGGAGCCGGCGATCAGAACCTCCCCCAGCGCTAGGGGTTCGGTGCCTGAAAGCAGGTTCAGCAGGGTCGATTTCCCCGCCCCATTGGGCCCGGCAATTGCCAGGATCGCCCCCTGCTGCAAATCAAAGGACAGGCCTGAAACCAGGGCGTCACCGCTCAACGAGAAATACTCCAGATCACGGACAGAGAGAAAGGCCTGCGTTTTCTTCATGGCCTGGCCTCCGGATTAAAAGCGGGCAGCCGAGCGAGGGTCTTGTTGAACAGGGGCTCCGGCCGCTCCGAGGCCTTGCTCCAGCCGGTTGTGCTGTGCAGGAATTGCCGTGCAAAACTGGCAATCGCCTCGATATCGGCCTCTGTTTCGATATCGCCAAACAGATATTGGGTCTTGCCGGGACCCTGCAGCCCAACGGTGATGGGCCGATCGCAGCCCGCCATGCAGTCAACGCCGCGCAGCGCAATCCGATACGGAAGTCGCGCAGCCAAGGCCGCGCGCAACCTGTTGGCTCCGCTTGCTCCCCGACAGGTGGTGCAAATCAATAGGGAGTGATCAGTGTCCTGTGCCATCTCTCGCCTCGCAGCCAAGCGCGCAAAGAGAGTAGATATCGGTCCATAGACCACAGGTATTATGTGCCATCAAAGCCTCCTACAGGACTCCCCGTCCTGGGTTGAGTGAATAATGTGATGGCAGGTCTCCTGACTCGCGGGTCGAGGCCTTGCTGCGCCTTCCCACCCATTGGGGCAGTGGCTTTTGCAGCAATGCTCTCCGCTCACAGTTGCGGGGGCAGTCACGGATTTGGCGCCTATTGGCTACACCACACCGTATTCCCTTTTCATTCTCCCGGAGTGACCCTGGGAAAAACCATCACGGCTTTGTAGAAGTGTATTCTTTGTTGTGTCAATGGGTGAGGTGCCCCTATGGTGTTTTGCCCGGATCATGGAAGGGCTTGCCGCTGAAGCGCCTGACCACAAAACGATTTCAATCGACGCGAGTTACCTCAAGGCCCACCGGACAGCTTCCAACCTGTCACCCAAAAAAACTGCAGCTGAGGCGAGGTAGGCGGAGTGAAAAGTTCCAATGATCTGTGCTGGTGTAATCTGATAGACGCGAGCGACATCATAAAAGGGCTCTGCAGAAAATAGGCCCAAGAACGCCATCTTTGCCCATTCTTCCTAACCCACCGCTGCCCAACTTCCGAGCAGAAATGGGTGTGCGCGGATCGATGCCGAGCCAACATCAATGGACGCCAAAACGCCCGTTACAGTTATGCCAGTCAAGATGAACGGTACATGTACGCCCAAAGTTAAATTCACAGGACTTTCATCTTGGCGATGGGCTCTCGTAAGAACCATTGGCGTCTAGTCACGGCCTCTCCAAGGACTAGCACCGAAAGCAGAGCTGTCAGAAAGGGGTTCGAGCAGACAGCGACGGCTGCGACGGGGAGTTTTAGAGGAGGCAAAGAAGAATAGAACGTTCGCCAAGTCAGAACGAGTAACGCACTTCGATCGAAGACCCATCTGTTGGCGGCTTTGCGAAACGGAGGCTTGCAGAAGATCCTGTATCGAACCTTTTGAATGTCCCGTGGTTGTCGTCAACAAAACGCTGTTGGGCCGAAAACTTGAGTCAGAAACGGTTTTGCCTGAACAGATGAAACTAAAGTCTGTTCTGGCAGGATCTGGAAACCATCGCCGAGTTGCCTGGCGATCTTGTATGGGTCACAATCAGAAATCGCCTGGCGCGCGGTTTTGATCAGTTGCTCCGGTAGACAAAGGACAGCCTGCGGAGGGTGCCGTCCGGAGGACGTGGGAATGGAGCAGCGTTTCGGACCTGGGCCTTGGCGGCCCGCGCCAGTTCTGTTGAGCCTGTATTGTCCAGAATATCGATCTTGGCCAGGGTGCCATCAGGATTGATCGCGAACAATACCCTGACGCTGCCTGGCTGCGAGACGCGAACCGATGGCGCGCGGTTGAGATGAACCAGAACCCGGCCGGCGTAGTTGGTGATATCCGAATTTCCGTTGCCACCGGACCCCGGGAAGCCGGCTCCGCCGGGTTGGCCGTTGTTTTGCGGCACGAACAGATCCGTCCGGTTGCGTCCATAGGCGCTCAGCGGTGATTCCATTCGTTCGGGCGACTCGAGCCCGCTGAACTGTGAGGCTCCATCGTTTTGCGGCGCAGCCTCTGTTGGAGAGCGGCGTGGTGAAACCGGCGGGCGCAAAGAGGTCGCAACAGCGAGATCCGAGGGGGCATTTTCACTGGGTGTTTCAGCCACGTCC
>NZ_JBDWPJ010000083.1:0-13741 GCF_039971195.1 Pseudophaeobacter sp. | reverse complement strand
ATCCGCAACGCTTCAACGCTTCATTGTAAGCCGACCAGTTCTTGGTCTTGTATTTCGTAGGGGCCCAACTGCTCATAGCCTCTAGTTATCATCCTGGATTCACAAGATGAATCCCCTCAGGCTATTTGTGCAACAAAGCCGCGCCCCACCCTAAATGGAACACCAAATGACACCACCAGTTCTAGACGCCTGCTGCGGAAGCCGCATGTTCTGGTTTGACCAGAAAGATGAACGCGCCGTTTTTGGAGATCAGCGCCGGGAGACCCACCAGCTCAAGGACAAAAGCACCAAAGGCGGTTTCCGGGAGCTGGTATTTGATCCTGATGTTTTGATGGATTTTCGGGACATGCCATTTCCGGCCGGGACATTCAGCCTCGTAGTGTTAGACCCTCCGCACCTCATCAGCTGCGGCCCCAAGAGCTGGCTCGGGAAGAAATACAGAAAGCTAGGAGCGGACTGGCGCGACGATCTGCGAGCCGGGTTCAGCGAATGCTTTCGCGTCCTCAAGCCCGAAGGAACTCTGATTTTCAAATGGAACGAAGATCAGATCAAGGTTTCAGAGGTTCTCGGGCTGACGGACGAAAAGCCATTGTTCGGCAACCGATGCGGCAGGACCGCGAAATCACACTGGCTGGTCTTCATGAAAGGCCAACCCGCATCCTAATCCACCACCCCTTTACGGAGCCATCACCATGCTGATCGAGCGCAAGAAAATCGTAGAACTGACAGCCCGCGGTGCAATCTTTTACGTGTCTCACAGTGGCGGCAAGGACAGCCAGGCGATGTACTGCGCAATCACCCGACTTGTCCCGCACGATCAGATTGCCGTGGTTCACGCAGATCTGGGTGAGGTCGAATGGGAAGGCGTCCAGGATCATATCAGGGCCACTATCAGCCACCCACTAGATGTCGTGCGCGCAGGCAAGACCTTCATTGAAATGGTCGACACCGGGCGAAGACACGGCCAGACGTGCCACCCTGGCCCTCCAGCGCAACGCGACAATGCACCAGCGATCTGAAGCGTGGACCGATCCACAAATTTATCAGGGATGACATGAAGGCGCGCGGTGTAAAGCTGGCATTCAACTGCACAGGCATCCGGGCAGAGGAAAGCCCTGCACGAAAAAAGAAAGAGCCTCTGAAACTTAATGCGACGCTGAGCAAGGCTGGACGCGAGGTTTATGAGTACATGCCCATCCACCACCTGACCACTCGGCACGTCTTCTGGATCATCCAGCAGGCGGGACAGGAGCCCTTCCACGCAAACATCCGCAATAAGCGCCTCTCTTGCGTGTTCTGCATCATGGGCTGCGATGGTGATCTACAGCACGGCGCAGAGCAGCGTCCGGCCTTGCTCCAAAAATACCTCGATACCGAAGACCGCACCGGCTGGACCATGTTCAACGGGAAGTCGCTGCGGGACCGCATTGCAAACAAGCCCAGCGGCATCGCCGCCTAACCCCACCACCGACACCAGAAACAGACCCCTAATTGGAGCCAACATCATGCGAAGAAAGACGCCAGCTGAGGAAGCCGCCTACATTGCCGGGCGGCAAGATGCGCAGCTACTTTGCAACCTCGCCTTTGCCGGAACCAACACTAGAGCGCCAGATCTAGGCGACTTGAAGGTGGCCACCATTGCGGTTCCGAAGGCCTCTCTGCTGGCCGTAGTCAGAAAGCTCGACTTCGGCGCAACCATGACAACCCAAGAGTTTGCCGCCGCTTTCGATGATCTTCGAATGGCGTTCACGCCGAACGAGATCGCGTCGGGCTTGCGGGAATGCTCGCAAGCGAATTGCACAGAAAGTGCCCTTGCAAAAATCGAAGGCGATTGGCTGTGTCACGACCACGCCAATGAATGGTCGCGCGGCGAAGGCATCGCAGCCGCCGAGCGTGAAAACTACTAACCCCCACCCCTTGATGGAACCAACCTCAAACCCCAATCGAACCTACTAAATGGAGGCCCTATGACTTCTGTCCACATTCCTGATGAAGCAAAGTTCGTGACCGGGGTTCAGGCGATCCGCTCGCCTCGCTGGCCCTTTGGGCGCGACACATTCTACAAGATGGTTCGTGCGGGCAGAATCGTAAAGCACCGCCCATACCCAGGCTCCCGCCCGGTCTATTCGGTCGCCCAAATCGACGGCCTCTACGCCATTTCAAGCAACTAGCATAGTGGGGGGCAAAGTGGGGGGCTAATCTCACAAACCTGACATTTACTCAATGATTTCAAGGGGTCGTTGGTGCGGGCGGTGGGACTCGAACCCACACGGGCACAAGGCCCAACAGATTTTAAGTCTGGTATGTCTACCATTCCATCACGCCCGCATCCAAGGCCACATCATCAGCGCTGCCTTGAGACAGGTATCTAGCGGCCTAAACTTCACGGTACAATCGGTTTTCGCATCAGAGCGATGTTTCTGTTGCCATGCGCGAGAAATCCCAAAACCTGAAATACCCTCCCGGCGCCAAAGGGTCCACTAAAGGTCTTGTCCTGGCGACGAGGGGGCTGCGCTTTTCGGAGACCCTTCCGGCGACAGCGGGCCACCGTGGGTGGCGAGACTGCGCTCGGGCAGCCAGGGGTTCAGGGTCAGGGCTTCTCCAAGAGCTAGGCGGGCCTCAGACAGCCGGTCCAAACCGTAGAGCGCCAGGGCCCGACCACTGAGGGCGGCCACATGGCGGGGTGACAAGACCAGCGCCTGATCGAGGTCCATCAGGGCCGCCGCATAGTCCTGGCGCAGGTAATGCACAAAGGCACGCTGATTGTAGCCCTCGGCATAATGCGGGCAATAGGCGATCAATTGGTCAAAATCCGCCAGGGCACCAAGAAAATCAAACGAAGAGCGCCGCGTCATGCCCCGGTCCAGAATTGCCTGCGCCTGATCATCCGGCGCATCAGCCCAGAACTCCCACATCTGATTGGACAGGATCCGCGCCGCGCCCTCGCTTGGGGCGCGTTGCACCTGGGTGATCAGGGTCTCAAGCGCTGCGGAATGGTCATGAGGCGGCGGACAGGCCGCTTCGGCCGCTGTCTGGCCAGCCGCAGGCATGGCCAACAGGGTCAGGGGCAAAAGGAGAACCGGAGCGCGGGGACGCAAAAGAACAGATGTACAGGTCATGGCAAGATGCTGCGTGACTTTACGCCTCGCTGGCAAATCAACTTTTTGCGCGCCCCCCTGCCCGAACCCGTCCAGTGCGGCTTTGGGCCTCAAACCGGAGCCAGTCCTGCGTCTTCCTTGACCGCCTGCATCGCCACATAGGTCGAGGTGGCCGAAACATGCGGCAAAGACGAAATCTTCTCTCCCAGCACCTGGCGATAGGCGGACATCGACCGGGTGCGCACCTTGAGCAGATAGTCAAAATGCGAGGCCATCATATGGGCCTGCTCGATCTCGGGAATGCGGGCCACGGCGGCGTTGAACTTGGCCAGGGCCGCCTCACGCGTGTCCTCCAGCCGAACCTCGACAAAGGCCACGTGATCCAGCCCAAGGCGGATCGGGTCTATCAGGGCGCGGTAGCCAGTGATGATGCCGTCACTTTCCAACCGGCGCAACCGTGTCTGGGTGGGGGATTTGGACAAGCCGATGCGCCGGGCCAGGTCGGCGATAGAGATCCGCCCGTCTTCACCCAGCAAATTTAGAATCTCCCTATCGAACCGGTCTAGCTCAGAAATTTCCACGTTCCGCCCGCCAATTTTGGATTAAACAACTCAATTGACCTGTGATTAGCCAAATTTCAGCCAAATGTCCCGAGGAAAAAACTGTAATCTGGGACAAACGCCCCCTTCACTGAACTGGAGCCCCGAAATGTCCATGTCCCACAAGCTGCGTGACCGGATTGATGCCGGAACCTATGTCGACCAACAGGAAATCTTTGCCCAGCTCTGTGAAACAGCTGCGCTGAACGAGGCAGACCGGAGCAAGATCAGCACCCGGGCGGCCAATCTGGTGCGCGACATCCGGGGCCATTCCAGCCCTGGTCTGATGGAGGTCTTCCTGGCCGAATATGGCCTGTCGACGGACGAAGGCGTGGCGCTCATGTGCCTGGCAGAGGCGCTGTTGCGGGTGCCGGACGCCGAAACTATTGATGCGCTGATCGAGGACAAAATTGCGCCTTCGGACTGGGGCAAGCATCTAGGGCGGTCGTCGTCTTCGCTGGTCAATGCTTCGACTTGGGCCCTGATGCTGACAGGGCGGGTGCTGGACGAAGACCGCAGCCCCGTGGGTGCCCTGCGCGGCGCCATCAAACGCCTCGGCGAACCTGTCATTCGCACCGCCGTGGGCCGCGCCATGAAGGAAATGGGGCGTCAGTTTGTCCTTGGCGAAAGCATTGAAAGCGCGATGAAGCGCGCCGCCGGGATGGAAGCCAGAGGCTACACCTATTCCTATGACATGCTGGGCGAAGCTGCCCGCACCGAAGCCGATGCCGCCCGCTATCATCTGGCCTACTCCAAGGCGATCTCGGCCATTGCCGCCGGCTGCGGTAGCGATGACATCCGCAAGAACCCCGGTATTTCTATCAAGCTCTCAGCCCTGCATCCGCGCTATGAGCTGGCCCAGGAGGCGCGGGTGATGGAAGAGCTGGTGCCGCGCATCAAGGCGCTGGCGCTCTTGGCCAAGGCGGCCAAGATGGGGCTCAATATCGATGCCGAAGAAGCCGATCGCCTGTCGCTGTCGCTGGAGGTGATTGAAGAGGTTGTTTCCGATCCCTCGCTAGCGGGCTGGGAGGGCTTTGGCGTTGTGGTTCAGGCCTATGGGCCGCGCACCGGGCTGGCGATTGATGCGCTATACGAGATGGCGGAAAAATATGACCGTCGCTTTATGGTGCGTCTGGTTAAGGGCGCCTATTGGGACACCGAGGTGAAACTGGCGCAGGTCGAGGGCGTTGATGGCTTTCCGGTCTATACCAGCAAGGCGCTGACCGATGTCTCCTATATTGCCAA
Organism: Pseudophaeobacter sp.; assembly: GCF_039971195.1. Taxonomy (GTDB): domain Bacteria; phylum Pseudomonadota; class Alphaproteobacteria; order Rhodobacterales; family Rhodobacteraceae; genus Pseudophaeobacter. The sequence continues at coordinate 8,799 of NZ_JBDWPJ010000083.1, read as the reverse complement.
TGCCCGCAAGCTCTTGGGCATGACCGATCGCATCTACCCGCAGTTCGCCACCCATAATGCCCATACGGTCAGCGCTATTCTGCATATGGCCGGAAGTCGCGACACCTATGAGTTCCAGCGCCTGCATGGCATGGGGGAAACCCTGCACGACATGGTGCTTGAGCAAAACCAGACCCGCTGCCGCATCTATGCGCCGGTTGGCGCCCATAGCGATCTGCTGGCCTATCTGGTGCGCCGCCTGTTGGAAAATGGCGCTAATAGCTCCTTTGTGAACCAGATCGTCGACGAAGACGTCTCGCCTGAGCTGGTGGCGGCGGATCCCTTTGTCGAGGCCGCGGATTGTGCCAATAAAATCCCAACCGGACCAGAGCTCTATGCACCGGAGCGGCCCAATTCACAAGGCTTTGATCTGGGCCATGCGCCCACCCTGGCGCGGATAGAGAAAGCCCGCGCGTCGTGGAAGAGTCACGCCTGGCAGGCCGGGCCGCTGATTGCAGGCGAGGCCAGCCCTGAGCCCGCCGAAGATGTCATCAACCCATCAGACCTGACCCCGGTGGGACAGGTCTCTGCCTCCAGTTCAACGGACCTGGAGTTGGCGCTGGCCTCGGCCCAACCCTGGGCTGCCTCGGCAGAAGAACGGGCAGCGGTGCTTAACAAGGCTGCCGACCTCTATGAGGAAAACTATGGCGAGCTTTTTGCCATTCTGGCGCGCGAAGCGGGTAAATCGGTGCCCGATGCCATCTCGGAACTGCGCGAGGCGGTGGATTTCATGCGCTACTATGCCGCCCGTATCCCCGCATCCGAACCAGCCGGGGTGTTCACCTGTATCTCGCCCTGGAACTTCCCGCTGGCTATTTTCTCGGGGCAGATTTCCGCCGCACTGGCTGCTGGCAATGCGGTGCTGGCCAAACCGGCGGAGCAAACGCCGCTGATTGCCCATCGTGCAATCTCCCTGATGCATGAGGCCGGGGTGCCCCGTGATGCCCTGCAATTGCTGCCCGGAGCGGGCGCGGTGATTGGCGCGGCGCTCACTGGCGATGCTAGGGTCAATGGCGTCGCCTTCACCGGCTCCACCGCCACCGCCCTGCGCATTCGTGCCAATATGGCGCAAAACCTGCGCCCCGGTGCACCGCTGATCGCCGAGACAGGCGGGCTGAACGCCATGATCGTCGACAGCACCGCGCTGCCCGAACAGGCCGTGCAATCCATCGTAGAGAGCGCCTTTCAATCGGCCGGCCAGCGCTGTTCGGCGCTGCGCTGCCTCTACCTGCAGGAAGACATCGCACAGGATGTGTTGACCATGCTCAAAGGCGCCATGGATGTGCTGAACCTGGGCGATCCCTGGCATCTGAACGTTGACAGCGGCCCGGTGATCGATACCACGGCGCGCGCCGGGATCCTCTCCCATATTGATCAAGCCCGCGCCGAGGGCCGGGTACTGAAGGAAATGAGCACGCCGCAGGGCGGCACCTTTGTTGGCCCCACCCTGATTTCGGTCGCGGGCATTGGCGATCTGGAGCAGGAGATCTTTGGCCCCGTCCTGCATGTGGCGCGGTTCAAATCACAGGATCTGGACCGGGTGATTGGCGATATCAATGCCACCGGATATGGGCTGACCTTTGGGTTGCACACCCGCATTGATGACCGGGTGCAGCATGTCTGCGACCGCATCCACGCAGGCAATATCTATGTGAACCGCAACCAGATTGGCGCCATCGTCGGCAGCCAGCCCTTTGGCGGCGAAGGGCTTTCCGGCACTGGCCCCAAGGCAGGCGGACCCAACTACCTGGCCCGGTTCTGCGGCCCCAACCGCCAGACCAGCGCCGAAACCTGGGGCAGTACAACTGCCGATCTGCCGGGTGAGAGCGGCACGCCCGGCCGCCCCGTGACCACCTCCCTTCCCGGCCCCACCGGGGAATCCAACCGGCTGACCACCTCTGCCCGCCCGCCGCTTTTGTGCATGGGACCGGGCGCCAAAGCCGCCGCTGCCCAGGCTAAGGAGGTCATCGGCATGGGCGGCACCGCAATCGAAGCCCATGGCATGTTTGATCTGCACCGGCTGGAGTTCATCCAGGGCATTTCAGGCGTGTTGTGGTGGGGTGACGAGGCCACGGGCCGCGAGATCGAATGCACCCTGGCCAAACGCCGGGGGCCAATCCTGCCCTTGATCCCCGGCCATCCAGATCGCGCGCGGGTATTGGCCGAACGTCATGTCTGCGTCGATACCACTGCCGCAGGTGGCAATGCGGCCCTGCTGGGCGGCGAAAGCTAAGGCCGACACAAAGGCTATAACCTCTTGACGCTGGGCCGAAATCAGCCCAGCGTCAGCGCCATGTTTCCACTGCGCGATCATAATCCTTCGGGCCGTACGCCCTATGTCGTCTACTGCCTGATAGCCGCCAATGTGCTGGCGTATTTGATGTATTCGGGCCTCGGCGCGGAGCCGCGCGCCCTGATGCAATTCTACCAATCCTATGCCATTATCCCCGCCGAAATCGTCGGAGGAGAGAATTCCTCAACCCTGCTCACCTCTGTGTTCATTCATGGCGGGTTGATGCATCTGGGCGGCAATATGCTGTTCCTCTGGATCTTTGGCGACAACTTGGAGGACGAAATGGGCCATCTGCCCTTTCTTGCCTTCTACCTTGTCTCTGGCGTCGGCGCCGGGCTGATCCATGTGCTGGCCGCACCAACCTCTGAGGTGCCCACCATTGGCGCCTCTGGGGCCATTGCCGGGGTGATGGGCGGGTATCTTTTGCTGTTCCCCAAGGCCCGCGTCGACATCCTGCTAATCCTCATCATCTTTTTCCGCGTCATCACCGTACCAGCCTCGCTGATGCTGGGGCTTTGGCTGGCCTTGCAGATTTTTGGCGGCTGGGGCTCGGACCCGGACAAGGGGGGCGTGGCCTATTGGGCCCATGCCGGTGGCTTTGCGGTGGGTCTGGTGCTCTGCCTGCCGCTATGGCTGCGCCGTGGCGGGCCGCGATTTTGGGAGCAAACCGCCGGGCTGCCACCAAAGCCTGAAACCCAATACACCTATAGCACCACCCGCATCCCGCGCCTGCCGCGCAAAAGGAAAAACCCAGGCCCCTGGGGAAAATAGCCGCCAGTTCGCACAGAAAAAGGCGCTCCTTTGCAGGGGCGCCTTTGTAACTTTATGGCCAAAACAAAGACGATAAAACAGGGTAGGATTAGCCCCGGATCACCTTGGCAAAGCTTTCAAAGATCGGCTCGTTGGCGCAGACAACTTCGCCGCTTTCAACGATGCTTGCCTCTGGGTCCAGGGCTTCCGCCAGACCGCCAGCCTCTTTGACGATGATGATGCCCGCGGCCAGATCCCAGGCATTGAGACGACGCTCCCAGAAGCCCTCGTAGCGGCCCGCGGCCACATAGGCCATGTCCAGCGCGGCAGAGCCAAAGCGGCGCACACCGGCAGTGGCGGGCAAGAGACGCGCCAGATCCTGCAGGGTTTCCGGCAGATCGGCGCGACCGGCAAAGGGCAGACCAGTGGCAAAGATCGATTCAATCATCCGGTGGCGGGCAGAGACACGAATGCGGGTCTCGTTCATCCAGGCCCCGGTGCCTTTTTCGGCAAAGAACATCTCATCCTTGGCCGGATCATAAATCACGCCAGAGACAATCTTGCCCTTGTGCTCCAGTGCGATGGAGATGGCCCAATGCGGCAGGCCGTGCAGGAAATTGGTTGTGCCATCCAGCGGATCCACGATCCAACGACGGGTTGGGTCCTCGCCGGGGGTCTCGCCGCCTTCTTCGGCCAGCCAGCCATAGGTGGGGCGCGCGCCCATCAGCTCTTCCTTCAGGATCTTTTCAGCGGCGATATCGGCCTTGGAGACAAAGTCCCCAGCGCCTTTGCGCGAAACCTGCAGGTTTTCCACTTCCTGGAAATCCTTCACCAGGGAACGGCCAGCCTTGCGGGCGGCTTTGATCATCACATTAAGGTTTGCGCTGCCAATCATATCTGCTGGATCCTGTTGAATGCGGGGAGATGTCGGGTCAATGGGTGCCTATACGCCGCAAGCCTGCATTTGCCAAGGGTGAATAGAGCATCAAATCGCCCTCTTCTGCGCGGGTTTTGCCGCAGTTCTTCCGCAGGGTCACAGGCAGGCGGCAGTTGTCAAAAGTGAAAGTGAACGACAGAGTTTAGAAAACACCCCTCAAGGATCAATACTGCACAGCCGCCAAGAGGGGACTACAACAGGGAGAGAGAGATGTCCGAAGAGATGCAACAGATCCTATTGGCCAGCCGACCAGAGGCCGCGCCGGGTCCCGAGAATTTCCGCCTTGAGACCAGCCCACTGCCCAGCCCCAAAGAGGGTGAAGTGCTTGTAAAGGTGCATTATATGTCGCTGGACCCCTATATGCGTGGCCGCATGGATGATGCCAAATCCTATGCCGCGCCAGTGCCCATCGGTGGCCTTATGGAAGGCGGCGGCGTTGGCGAGGTCATTGCCTCAAACAGCCCCTATTTCAACGTTGGAGACTTTGCCTTTGGCATGTTCGGCTGGGCCAGCCATAGCTGCCTGCCCGCCAAAGAGCTGCGCAAGCTCGACCCCAATCAGGGGCCAATCACTGCCGCGCTCGGCGTTTTGGGCATGCCAGGGTTTACCGGATGGCATGGCTTATCCGCTTATGGCCGCCCCCAGGCGGGCGAAACCCTGGTGGTGGCAGCCGCCACCGGCCCGGTGGGCTCCATGGTGGGACAGCTGGCGAAACAGGCGGGGCTGCGGGTCATCGGCATCGCTGGCGGCGCCGACAAATGCAAAATGGCCATGGAGACCTTTGGCTTTGACGCCTGCCTCGATCACCGCGCCTACGATGACGCCCGCGCCCTGCGCAAGGATCTGAAAGAGGCCTGCCCCAAGGGCATCGACATCTATTTTGAGAACGTCGGCGGCAAGGTGCTGGAGGCGGTGCTGCCAATGATGAACCCACATGGGCGCATTCCGATCTGCGGCATGATCGCCTGGTACAACGCCGGGGGCCTGGGCGAAGGCGCCAGCGATGCAGCGCTGACCGGGCCAAACATCTGGCGCAATGTGCTGGTGAAATTCCTGTCGGTAAACGGCTTCATCATCTCCAACCATTTTGACCGCTATCCTGAGTTCCTCAAGGAAGTCGGTCCGCTGGTGGCCAAGGGCGACGTGCGCTTTGTCGAGGATGTGGCAGAGGGGCTGGAGAACGCCCCCGCCGCCTTCATGTCGATGCTGCAGGGTGGCAACAAAGGTAAGCAGATCGTCAAACTGGTTTGAACACCAACATCAAAAAGTGGAGGGGCCTCAGACAGGCGACTGGTCTGTGCCCCTTCCTCAAGCGGGTCCTTCAGTTTTTTGGGGACATCTAGTCCTCGATGAACAACCTCCCGACAGCTTCACTACCGAGTTCGTCACTTCTGTGCCAAGACAACCAAAGTGGCGCCTCGCAAAGCCCAGCATCCTCCAACTTGTCTGACAGCAACTTCAACAGTGTTTTGGGGTCTCCTGCCAACTTGTGCTTCCTGAAATAGCCGTCAATCCGCCAATGAAGTGCGACCCCTTCCGTGTATTCAGGTCGCCAGACAAAGTATCTGGCGATTGGGGTCGAGACAGAGCCAGATCCAACCCTGTTATGCCGAACATGAAAAATCTCACCGATCCGAACGTCCAAGGTTTCGCGCCCTTGGGCACGAAACCTCTCGTTTAACTCAAACCTATGCACGCCACCCCTTCCTTCTAGCTCCACAACCGCTCCTACTGCTGCTGTAGCTTGCGGGCTTCGACCTTGGCGAGGCGAATGAGCTCTTTCATAAAGGGCTTTTCGCGGTCATCGCTGCGGATCGCCGCATAGAGCCGCCGGGTGATGCCCGATTTGGTCAGCGGGCGGGTGACGTAGTCAGACGAGTATTTCACCTCGCGCACCACCCAGTCCGGCAGCACTGAAACGCCCCGGTTGGAAGCCACCAAGAGCAGGATAACCGCCGTCAGCTCCACCTGGCGAATGCTCTCGGGCTCCACCCGCGCCGGGATCAGCAACTGGCTGAACACATCCAGCTTGGTCTTGTCCACCGGATAGGTGATCAAGGTCTGGCCGATAAAATCCTCGGCCTCGACAAAGGGTTTCTGCGCCAGGGGGTGATGCGCCGCTGCGACAAAAACCGCCTTATAATCAAACAGTTCAATGAAATCGACGCCCGGGATATCTTCGGGATCTGAGGAGACCACCAGATCCACCTCTTCCTTTTGCAAGGCAGGCAGTGCGTCAAAGGCAAGGCCGGGACGAATGTCGACATCGACGTCAGACCAGCTCTTGCGAAACCCTTCAAGCACCGGGAACAGCCATTCAAAACAGGCATGGCATTCAATGGCGATATGCATCCGCCCGGCATGACCATCGCGCAGTGATGAAAACTCTGCCTGCGTCGCTTCGACCTGGGGCAGCACCTGTTCGGCCAGCCGCAACAGCCGCAGCCCAGCCGCCGAGAGTTTCATCGGCTTGGAGCGACGGATAAAGAGTTCGATCCCGGCCTGATCTTCCAAGCCCTTGATCTGATGGCTCAAAGCGCTCTGGGTGATGTTGAGCTGATCTGCCGCCCGCGCCAACCCCCCGGCCTCGTGAATGGCCTTGATGGTGCGCAGATGGCGAAACTCGATATGCATAACTTCAACTCAGTTCATGTTGTTCTTGAGAATTATGAAATTGTTTCACAATGCTGCACGTGCAACAAGAGGGAAATCAAACGGAGAACAAAACCATGTCGAGCCCTGAGATTTCATTTGAGTTTTTCCCGCCGCAGTCGCTGGAGGCCTCGTTTCGGCTTTGGGACACTGTGCAAACTCTGGCGCCGCTCGATCCACGTTTTGTTTCTGTCACCTATGGCGCTGGTGGCACCACCCGCGATCTGACCCGCGATGCGGTAAAAACCCTGCATGGCTCCTCGGGGCTGAATGTGGCAGCGCATCTCACCTGCGTTGACGCCAGCAAGGCGGAGACCCTAGAGATCGCCGAAAATTTTGCCGCCGTTGGCGTCACCGAGATTGTCGCCCTGCGCGGCGATCCACCAAAGGGAAGCGGCAAATTTGTGCCCCATCCGGATGGCTTTGCCAATTCCGTTGAATTGATCGAAGCCCTGGCCGAGACTGGCAAGTTTTCCCTGAAGGTCGGTGCCTACCCTGACCCCCACCCCGAGGCGGCAAATGCCCAGGCCGATGTAGATTGGCTCAAACGCAAGCTGGACGCCGGGGCCGATGAGGCGCTGACACAGTTTTTCTTTGAGGCCGAAACCTTTCTGCGGTTTCGCGATGCCTGCGCCAAGGCCGGTATTGATGGCGACAAACTGATCCCCGGCATCCTGCCCATTGAAAACTGGAAAGGCGCGCGAAACTTTGCCAAACGCTGCGGAACCGTGATCCCGGCCTGGGTGGATGATGCCTTTGAAAAGGCCGCACGGGACAATCGCGAAGATCTGTTGGCCACCGCCATCTGCACAGAGCTCTGCTCTGAATTGCTGGATGAGGGCGTGAAGAAACTGCATTTCTACACTCTCAATCGCCCCGAGCTCACCCGCGATGTCTGTTTTGCCCTCGGCATCACCCCCAAGGTCTCGCTCGAGAACGTAGCGTAAGGCTTGTTGCGGGCGCGATCTGTAAGGTAATTCCAAAAAGGAACGCACTGGGGAGGATACCTCCGGTGCGCCTTTGGTTTTCTGCACAAAAAGGGCCCCATCATGGCAATTGCAAAATCTCCTGCCGACCTTCTGCCCATGGATCAGGTTGTTCAACTTTCCGGGCTCGAATTCATGATGGGCATCCTCGAAGGCCGCTTGCCCGGCCCGCCCATTGGGGCGCAATTGGGCTATAAGCTGCACGAGGTCTCAGAAGGCCGGGCGGTGTTTCGCGGCACGCCGGAGTTTGAGGTGACCAACCCCATGGGCACGGTCCATGGCGGCTGGTACGGAACCCTGCTCGACAGCGCCATGGCCTGCGCGGTGATGACCGCCGTGCCCAAGGGGTGCGCCTATACAACTTTGGAATACAAGATCAATATCCTGCGCTCGATCCCGCTGGGCACCACGGTGGACTGCGTTGGCACCATCGATCACGTTGGGCGCTCCACCGGTGTGGCCCATGGGGAAATTCGCGGTGTTGAGGATGGCAGGCTCTATGCCACCGGATCGACCACCTGCATCGTGATGAATATCTTTGGCAGCAAAAGCTAGGGCTGTTCCAGCTTGCAGCAAAGACAGGAGCGTCGCGGCTCCGAACTAGGAGGAATTGCCGGTCAGACCGGCAAACCAACCCGCAGGCTTTTTTGACATCTCCACGCCCTGAACGCTGTTGTGCAGCCGTTCGCTAGGGTCCAGCCCGACCTGCCGCCGGCTGCGCATCAAAAAGATCTTGCCCCAGCCCCGCCAGGTCCCGACCGAGGGGGCCTTGGGGTCTGCCGGAAAGCGCAGACGCCAGTCCTTTGGCAGTTTCAAACCGCAATCCTCGGCTTTTTCCAGCATCCAGATCAACGGCAGATTGGACAGAGGGCGGGCCTCCTCATGGCCGGCAAGCTGGCCGCCAATATCGCCATGGGCCCCGTGAAACCAGACCTGCTCAACCCGCCCGTTCCAGCCCTCGGGGCAGGTCCACAGCACCGGTTTGAACACATCGCGGGTCTCGTCCAGCGCAAGGGCGTGATAGCCGTTTTTCACATGGGCGCCGAGCTCATGGTTGTGAAATGCATGACGGCTTTCGGCCCAGCGCCACAGCAGTGGCAAGCGTAGCCCCAGGGCCTTGACCGTATCCCAGACGCCAATCA
>NZ_JBDWPJ010000082.1:0-13974 GCF_039971195.1 Pseudophaeobacter sp. | reverse complement strand
TGCTGGCCTCCCAGGCGCAAAAACACGTGACCCACAATGAGGCGCTACAGCTCTTGGACGCGCTGGTGCAGCTGCGGGTCAACAGCTTTGGCGCCGTGACCCCGCCACTCTCTCCCAGCCCGGGCGAGGCCTATGCGCTGGGGGCTTCCCCCACCGGTGCCTGGGCCGGGCAGGCCCAGCAGCTGGCGATCTGGCAGGGCGAGGGCTGGCTCTTCATCGCGCCACAAAGCGGCTGGCGCGCCTGGGGGCTGGAGCTGGCCGAGCTGCGGATCTGGCAGGGCAACAGCTGGGAGCTGGTGCAGGGGCAGAGCCAGAATCTGCCGCAGATCGGCATCAATACCAGCGCCGATGCCAGCAACCGGCTGGCGCTGGCCTCGGATGCCAGCCTGTTCAGCCATGCCGGGGCCGGCCATCAGCTGAAGCTCAACAAGGCCGCCGCCGCCGATACTGCCGCGCTGCTCCTGCAATCCAACTGGTCGGGCCGGGCCGAGATCGGCCTCCTGGGCAATGAGGATCTCGCCTTCAAGACCTCCAGCGATGGCGCCAGCTGGTCGACGGCGCTGGCACTCAAAGCCACCGGCCATGCCGGGCTTGGCACCGCAAGCCCCACGGCGCATCTGGAGATTGCCGGCACGGGCTCGGATTATCTTTTGGCCGGAGATGGCAGCGGCGCCGCCTTTCGGCTGGGGTCAGATGGCAATGGCGCCTGCGATGGCGCCTGGGCTGGCGGCGGCGCTGACTATGCCGAATGGTTTGAATGGGAGGATGGCAATCCGGGCAGCGAAGACCGGCGCGGTATCGCAGTGGTGCTGGCGGGAGATAAGATCCGCCCGGCCCTCTCCGCCTGCACAGGCGAGGAGAGCGAGGGGGACGAGGAAAGCAACATGGGCACAGATCCCATCGGGGTGGTCAGCGCCGCCCCGGCGCTGATTGGCGATGATGATGGCGCGGGCTGGAAAGGCCGCTGGCAGCGCGATGCCTATGGCGCCCTGCGGCTGGACCCCGCCGGCGCGCGTCAGCAGGTGCCCCAGTATGACCCCGACCAGAGCTATCAGCCGCGCCGCAGCCGGTCTGAGTGGGCCCTGGTTGGTCTGCTGGGCAAGCTGCGCCTGCGCCGCGACCAGCCCACGGGGAGGCGCTGGCAGCAGCTGCGGCAGATCAGCCCCGAGGTGGAGGAATGGCTGGTCCGCTGATCCGCTGACCCGCTGGTCTTTCGGCCTTGGGCTCCTGCGATTCACCTCGGGTTAGAGCCTGATTTTGCCCTGTCTTCTTCACTTGCTGCGCAAATCATCGCTATCCTGCTGCAAAAACCAGTCATAGGTTTGTGCCAGCCCGGCCTGCAAGCCAATTGAGGCACGCCAGCCCAGCCGCTGCAGCCGGGTCACATCCATCAATTTGCGCGGGGTGCCATCGGGCTTGCTGGGATCGGTCAGGATCTCACCCGCAAAGCCGGTGACCTGCGCCACCAGCTGCGCCAGCTCCAGGATCGAGACATCCTCGCCGCAGCCCACATTGATATGGCTCAGCATCGGCTTGGTTTCGCGCTGATAGATCTCTGGGGCCAGATCCAGCACAAAGAGGCTGGCCGCCGCCATGTCATCCACATGCAGGAATTCGCGGCGCGGGGTGCCGCTGCCCCAGATGGTGACGCTTTTGGCACCGCTTTGGACCGCCTCGTGGAAGCGGCGGATCAGCGCGGGCAAAACATGGGAGTTTTCGGGGTGGAAATTATCGCCCGGCCCATAAAGATTGGTTGGCATCACCGAGCGGTAATCCACGCCATATTGGCGGTTGTAGCTCTCACAGAGCTTGATGCCGGCGATCTTGGCCACCGCATAGGGCTCGTTGGTGGCTTCCAGCCCGCCAGTGAGCAGCGCATCCTCGGCCATCGGCTGGGGGGCTTCTTTGGGGTAAATGCAGGAAGAGCCTAGCTGCAGTAACTGGTGCACCCCGGCCTCAAAGGCTGCATGGATGACATTGCATTCAATCATCAGATTTTCATAGATGAACTGCGCCGGATAGCTGTTGTTGGCGTGAATGCCGCCGACCTTGGCCGCCGCCAGAATGACCTGGTCGGGGCGCTCGGCCTGCATAAACGCCTGCACCGCCGCCTGGTTGGTCAGGCCCAGCTCGGCGCTGGTCCGGGTCACCAGCTGCAGATCCTCCCCCGCCGCCTGGCGCGCCTGCAATTGGCGCAGGATGGCGCCGCCCACCATGCCACGATGGCCGGCAATATAGATCTTTACGGGGGTGGTCATGACTTTAGCTTTCAACGCTCACGGGCAGGTCCATACCATGTTCTTTTAACAGAGCATGACGGCGGGCGGTCTTGAGATCATCTGCCACCATCTCGGCGCACATTTCCTGAGCGGTGATTTCCGGCACCCAGCCCAGCTTTTCCTTTGCCTTGCTGGGATCGCCCAGCAGGGTCTCCACCTCGGCGGGGCGGAAATAGCGCGGATCAATGCGCAAAACCACATCGCCCACTTTCAGCGCCGGGGCCGCATCGCCCTCAATCGCCGCCACAGTGGCAATTTCCTCAACACCGCTGCCGCTGAATTCCAGGGTAATGCCCAGTTCCTCGGCCGCCCAGATGATGAACTGGCGCACGGAATATTGCTTGCCGGTGGCGATGACAAAATCCTCTGGGCTGTCCTGCTGCAGCATCATCCACTGCATCCGCACATAGTCCTTGGCATGGCCCCAGTCGCGCAGCGCGTCGATATTGCCCATATAGAGACACTCCTCGAGCCCCTGGGCGATATTGGCCAGACCGCGGGTGATCTTGCGGGTGACAAAGGTCTCGCCGCGGCGCGGGCTCTCGTGGTTGAACAGGATGCCGTTGCAGGCATAGATGCCATAGGCCTCGCGGTAATTGACGCAGATCCAATAGGCATACATCTTGGCCACCGCATAGGGGCTGCGGGGATAGAACGGCGTGGTCTCGCGCTGCGGCGTTTCCTGCACCAGGCCATAAAGCTCAGAAGTAGACGCCTGATAGAATTTGGTCTTTTTCTCCAGCCCCAGAAAGCGGATCGCCTCGAGCAGGCGCAATGTGCCCATGGCATCGACATCCGCGGTATATTCCGGGCTCTCAAAGGAGACCGCCACATGGCTCTGCGCCCCGAGGTTATAGACCTCGTCGGGCTGCACCTCCTGCAGAATGCGGGTCAGGTTTGATGTATCGCTGAGATCGCCATAATGCAGCTTGAACCGGGCCTGATCCATATGCGGATCTTCATAGATATGGTCCACCCGCTGGGTATTGAACGAAGAGGCCCGGCGTTTGATGCCATGTACCTCGTAGCCTTTGTCCAGCAAGAACTCTGCCAGGTAGGATCCATCCTGACCGGTTACACCGGTGATAAGGGCTCGTTTCATCTGCATTCCTTCTCTTCCCGTCCCTTCTGGGACCTTGTGGCCGCAAAATTGCAGGATCCTCTTAAAAGGATCTCAATACCTGCAACTCCGACATCAGCAGAGCAATAAATCTTGCGTACCGAGGTACGGTCCAGACCGCCAGAGTGCAAGCCTTGCGCGCAGAACGCCCTGGACCCTGTGGCATATGAGATTTGAAAAAATCGGCGTGTGCCCCCATAGTGAGGCACGCCCAAAAGTTGTTTCCTCCAGATCTCTCCGCAAGGCAGAGGACGATGTGCAAAAAGACGCTGCATTTTCATATTGGTGCCCATAAGACCGCCACCACCGCGCTGCAGGACACATTGGCCGCCAATGCGGATCTGCTGGCGCGGGCCGGGCTGCTCTACCCCAAAGCGGGGCGCTATTTTACCGGCCATCATCCGCTGGCCCTGGCGCTGCGCGATCCCGAGCGGCGCCAGCACCCCCTGGAGGCCTTGGGCGACTGGCCTGCCGTCCTGCAGGAGATCGAGGCCAGCCCGGCGCCGCATGTGCTGCTGAGTTCGGAAAACTTTGAATGGCTGCAGGATCTGAGCCCTCTGCAGCCGCTGAGCGCGCGCTACCATCTGCGGGTGATCTACTCTCTGCGCAGCCCGCCCCGCTACCTCGAGAGTTTTTACAATCAGCTGGTCAAGGATCTGAAAACCCGCGAATCCCGCCCCTTAGAGACTTATATCTGCGAACACGGGCTGTTTTTTCTCGACAGTGAAAAGCTGCTGCGCCGCTGGAGCGCGGCCTTTGGCCCCGGCGCCCTGCGGCTGCAGATCCACCCAGAACAGCGCCAGCCCCAGGCAGAGCTGATGGCGGGTTTTTTGCGGCTTTTGGAGTTTCGCCCGCCGCCCGGCCTGCGCCCGCCGCCGCGCCCGGCCCTGCAAAAGGTCTCGCTGCCGCCCGATGCGCTGGAATATCTGCGGCTGCGCAATCTGCATGGCGCGCCGCAAAAGAAACAGCACCGGATCACCATGGCGCTGGCCCAGATCGCCCAGACCGAGGCCCCTGCCCTGCAGCGCACCCGCGCCGGGCTGCTCTCCCTGGCCGCACAGCGCACTCTGCTCAGCCGGTTTGACGCCGGCAACCGGCGGCTGGCGCGGGCCTATCTGGGCAGCGACCGCGCGCCTTTTGATCCCAAAGACCTCCGCGCCCATCCCGGCTATGACCGCCGTCTGGGGCTGGGCGATGATCTGATGATCTCCAGGGTCGAAGCCCTGCTGAACCGCTTTGAAGAGACCAGGCGCGCGCCGGCCGATGCCTCGGCAAAGCAAGCGGACCAGCCAGAATACCCAGATCCTGCGATCCCAGGCGCGATCCCGGGCGCGCCCCCAGGCACTGCGCAGACCAGCCCTTTTTACGGCCCGCCCGCGCCGCTGGCCACCAGCCCGCCTTCCGCCCTCCCCGCCCCGCTTTTCCCTCCAGCCCGCTAGGTCCCCAGATGCATGTTGTGGTTCATATCGGCCCCTATAAAACCGGCTCCACCGCGATCCAGGCGGCGCTGCGCAGTCACCAGGCGGCGCTGGCGCAGCAGGGCTGCTATTATTTTGACGAACCGCATATGGCGGAATTTGCCCTGCAGACCCTCTGGCTCACCCAGCCCGAACAGATGACCCCGGATCTGCGCCATCGCTTTGCCGATCTCGCCGCGGCCCAGGCCTGGAGCGCGCGCTGCTGGCAGCGGTTTGAGGCCGAGGTCCAGACGCGGCGCCCGACGCTCAGCGTGATTTCCAGCGAGCATTTTTCCGGCCTCAGCGACCCGGAAGGGCTGATCACGCGGCTGCGGCGCAGCTTTTCCCGCGTCACCGTGCTGGCCTATCTGCGCGATCCCGCCAGTCTTTATTGTTCCACCCTGCAGCAGCGCATTCGCGGCAATGGCGACCGGCTTGCCGAACTGCCCAGCCCGCTCAGCTTTTTCTACCCGGCGCGCAAACAGCTGGAGCCCTTTCTCAATCTGGTTGGGGCCGCAAATATGCAGGTGCGCCGCTTTGGCGGCAGTAATCGCGATGTGGTGGCGGATTTCTGTGCCACGCTCACCCGGCTTGGGATGCCGCTGGATCTGCCCAGTATCCAGGCCAATACCACCCTGCCGGGCGCGGTGATTGCCTGGGTGCTGACCCTCAATGAAACCCTCGGTGCCCGTGGCCCCGGCGCGGCACGGCATCGGCTGCTGGAACGGCTGGAAGTCACCCCCGAGGTGCAGGCCCTGCCCCGGCTACGGTTTCGCGACCCGGCCCTGCCCGCTCTGATCCATGCCAATGCCCGCCCCGCCTGCGCCTGGCTCAACCAGAGCTTCCTGCAGGATCAGGAGCCGCTGCCGCTGCTGCCCCCTGAGGTGGCCCCCACCGGCACCGCGCTGCCCAGCAGATCCCCGCAGGATCTGGCGCGCGCCCGCGCCGCCCTGCGCGACTGGCTGCTCAGCCAACTCACCCCCGCGGCCACGGCGGTGATTGCCCGCGCCATCGTCACGTTGGAGCCTGTCAGCCTGGAGCCCTCCGCACCGCGGCCTCCCCCGCCACCAGAAAAGCCGCTGTCATGAGCCTGAACCGCTATCGCTATATCTTCATCGTGACCTATGCCCGGTCCGGCTCGACCCTGTTGATGAGCCTGCTGAATCACTGCGAGGGCGTCTGTATTCGCGGCGAAAACCGGGCCACACTCTATCATCTCTACCGCGCCAGCGAGGCCCTGCGCGACACCTATCGGCGCGGCCAGAGCGGGCGGCAAGACGACCCGGACCGGCCTTGGTTTGGCGCCCAGGAGGTGCGCCCGGCCCGGTTCCGCCGCCAGCTGTTGAATGGCTTTGTCAGCCAGGTGCTGAGCCCGCCCAAAGGTACCATGGTCACCGGCTGCAAAGAGATCCGCCATCATCGCCCGTTTCGCGATGACGCAGATTTTGCCGCCTATATCGCCTTTCTGATCGCCCATTTCCCGCAGGTGCGGATTGTCTTCAACAGCCGCAACCACGGGGATGTGCGCCACTCCGCCTGGCTGAAAACCCAACCTCGCGCCCGGGTCGAAACCATGCTGCAGACCTGCGAGCGGCGGTTTCGTGCCGCCCTCAAGGCGCATCCTGCCCACTGTTTCTGGGTCGATTATGACGCCTGCATCGCCCAGCCCGCGCGCTATCGCCCCCTGTTTGAGTTCCTCGACCTGCCCTATCAGCCCGCGCTGATCGCCCAGGTACTGCACAAACCACTGGACCATAAGCCGCAGAAATAGCGCGAGGGTCCCGCCAGCACTGGGCAGCACCGGACAGCTGCTTTAGGGTCCGCCACACCACAGGACATCTCGCCAACAGAAAGACCCCGATGCCGCAAACAGCCCCCCTGCCGCAGTCAGATCCGGCACCGCAGCCGCCCCAGATCGTGCTAGTCCATATTGGCAAATGTGGCGGCTCAACCCTGCGGGCCGCGCTGGAGAGCAGCGCCACCAAAGTGGATATCATCACCCATGGCTACCAGCCGCCGCTGGGGCCGCAGTATCGCTATTACATCACCCTGCGCGACCCTATCAGCCGCGCCACTTCCGCTTTTTACTGGCGCCGCAAGCTGGTGCTCACCGAGGCCAGACAGCCGGACCGCTTTCCCGGCGAGGCGCAGATCCTGCGCTATTATGGCAGTCTCAACACCCTGGCCGAGGCGCTCTATTGCGCGGACGGCAGCCCCCACGCCCTGGCCCAGGGGCATTTCCGCGCCATCCATCACCTGAGCGAAGACATCGGCTTTTACCTGCAGGAGCTGCTTGCCAACAGTCAGCCAGATCAGATCCTCGGGGTGACGCTGCAGGAAACCCTGGCGGCGGATCTGCTGCGCCTCTTTGGCACCACAAACCCCGAACGGATCCATGACAACCGCCAGCCCGACCCCTCTGAGGACCGCTCTCTCAGCCCCCAGGGCGCCACCAATCTGCGCCGGTTTCTGCGCGCCGATTTTGACTGCATCAAACAGCTGAGCACCTGGGGCAAGATCCCGGCGCAGGCCTATCCCTGGCTCTGACCCCGCGCCGCTGCGCCGCTAGGCGCGGGCCGGATCTGCTGCTTCTGGATCTGACGGAGCCTGAGGTCCCTCATGGGGCGTCTCTTGGGCCGCCGCCTGCATGGCGATGAATTCCGGCTGCCAGCGCCAGTCTTCCAGATGCAGCACCCCGTGATTTTGCGGCAGCTCCGACATCTGCCGCAGCCGACGCTGCACCAGGAACCCTAGCCCTTCGATGCCGCTGCGCTCCAGATCCACCACCTCCAGCAGATCGGGGCCAAAACCCTGGCCCAGCATCGCCAGAAATTCCACCGCCGCCGCACAGTAGATCTCTTTCAGCGCGGGCGGCAGGCTGGCGTAGGACCAGTTCAGGGTATTGACCAGCGAGCCAAGCACCGGTGCCAGATCCGGCCAGGCCTCACGCGTCGCCCGCAAAAACACCTGCCGATACATGTTGAAACTGTAGAAATGGCGGGCATCGCCCTGTTTGATATCCTGAGCCTCATGCTGGCGATAGTGATAGCTCGGGCCAAAAAGATGCGCCATCTCGCCGCCATGCTGGGCGCAGAGCAGCTGAAAGATCTGATCGTCAAAGGCGCGCACATGTTCGGGGAAATCGATCTGCCAGTGATCGAGAAAATCGCGCCGGTAGATGCGCCGCCAGATGCTGGGCTGGCCCTGCATCAACTCCAGACTGGGGCGCAGGCAATAGGCGATCTCGCCCAGCCGCCGCTCCGGCCCGGCGGCAAAGCGCTCTGCCTCATAGCTGGGCTGGCGCTGCTCCTGCCCGCAGCCCCCCTCTTCGAACAGCAGAAATTCCCCCTCCACCATGTTGAAACCGGTGTAGCGCGCCAGTTCCAGCAAGTGCGAAAACAGCGCCGGATCCACCCGGTCATCGGCATCGAAAAAACCGATATGCGTGGCGTCTGAATGGGCCCGGCCATAGTTGCGCGCCGAGGCGCAGCCGCCATTGGCCTTGCGCAGCAATGTCAGCCGCGGATGATCGCCGTAGCGCGCCGCCACCAGATCCCCGCTGCCATCGGTGGAACCATCATCCACCACCAGGACCCGGATCTCCGGATTGTCCTGCGCCAGCAGGCTGTCCAGACAGTCCTCAATAAAGGCACGGCCATTATAGAGCGCCACCACCAGATCGAGCCCGGGGCGGCGCCCAGCCAGACGCTCCTCAAAATCGCGCCGCAGCACCAGCGGCCCATGGGGCAGATAGATCTGACGCGCCACCTCTGGGTCTGCCGGCATCAGATCCGCACTGGGGACAGCAGAGAACAACCGGCCGGTGACAAACCCGGTGGGGCTGTGGCGCAACGCCTCGGCCAGCGGGGCTTCGACGCCGGGCGCCTCCAGCTTGACCAGATCCGGCGCCAGCGCCCCCAGCAGGGTGGGATCAAAACCCGGGCTGCTCTGATGTTCCCCGCCCGAAGCCGTCTCTGCCGGGGCCAGGATGTCCCCCAGTCCGGAGAGGCTGCAAAAGGGGAGCGGCGCGGCCTGTTGCAGCACTGCCCAGAGGGTCTCATCCGGCCATCTCGCTGAATCCCCCTTTTTTAGAGACTGTTTTATCGGTTTTTTGGGCAGGTCAACCGGAGTGGAACCGGGGTGAAAGCCGCCCTGAAGGGCGCGAATATTTTTCAGGCCGCTGTGGCTCAGAGTGGCCCGCAGCGCCTCAAACCGCGCCGCATCGGTCTCCAGGCAGAGCACCTGCCAGCGCGGAAAGGCAGCGGCAAAGCTCAGACCAAACCAGCCTGCCCCGGCGCCGATATCCAGGCAGGTTCCGGTTTTGGGCAGCACCCGCGAGGCCAGAAACAGCGCATAGATCTGCTGCAGATCCTGGCAGCGGTGCTGCTGCTCCAGTGTGGTCTCACGGTGCAGGATCTCCACCTCCTGGCCAAAGGCCCGCAGCCGACAACGCCGAAGCGCGCCCTGCTGGGCGGGGGGGCGCGCGGCGCTCCAGAATGTCATATCCGCCCTCCTGTCAGGTTACGGGGTCAGGTTACGGGGTCAAAATTTCAGGCCAAAATTTCAGGCCATCAGATGTCCCAGGGCATAGCGCTGCAGCGCTGGCCCCTCGCCGCGCGGGTCCGGCGTATCGGCAGAGATGGTGAAAAACCGTGGATCCACCCGCGCCAGAGCGGCGCGCAGCGCGCATTGATAGGCCGGCAGCTGGTGCCGGGCGATACGGGCTTCGCACCATCTGAGCAGCCGCAGCGCCCCAATGGAAACCGCGCCGCGAAAGGCCACATTGGCAAACTCCGGATGCGCCCGCAGCAGCTGGAACATCACCAGACAGGCGCCAATCACATCAAAGCGGATCTCACTGTTGGCGCCAGTGAGCTGGGGCCGGTGCTGGCGGCGAAAATAGGTAAAGCTGCGCGCCTCTGGCAGCAGCAGCGAGCGGGCCTGGGCAATGGCCATGACGTGAAACAGGATATCTTCAAAGAAGTGATCATTGGGAAAGCTGAGCTGCGCCCGGCTGATCAGGCCGCGAGAGAGGACTTTATTGGCCGATTGCGGCTCGTAGCTGGCAGCCCAGGCCTTGACCCCCCCTAGATCCGCCCCTGCAGCCTGGGCCGCAGCACCACCGATGCCGCTGTCTTCGTCCATAAAGGCGGTGAGGGGGCCTGCGGGCTGCGACAGCGCCCCGCGCAGCAGCACCAGCTCCACCGGTTGGCGCTGCAGCAGCGCCGCCAGCTCGGCAAAGCTCCAGGGCGCGCGCAGATCATCGCCGTCCAAAAAGCAGATGTAATCGCCGCTGCAATGGCGCAGCCCGCGATTGCGCGCCGAGGACAGCCCATCGTTGTTTTGTCGCAAGAGGGTGATGCGGGGATCCTCTTGCGCCTGCAGCACCTGCCGGGTTTCGGCATCGGCGCCATCGTCAACGAGCACCAGCTGCAGATCCTCATGGGTCTGGTTCAGCACCGAGGCAATCGACTGCGCCAGCAGTTCGCCTTCGTTAAAGGCGGTCATCACGCAGGAAAACTTCATCGCTTGCCTCCTTTGGTTTTGGCGCGGCGGCAGGTCACCCCGACCCGCCTGCAGCCCGCCGCTCTTACAGCACCCCGGTGACGGCAAAATCGCTGAGCTGCAGCGCCCCATCGGCGGGGGGCAGAAACAGATGCAGATCCACCGCCTCGGCCTGCAGCACCAGATGCAGTGGCGGGGTGATCTCCACCGCCTGCCAGGACAGCTGAGGCTGCAGCAGCAGCGGTGCGGCGACAAAGACATCCTCAAACCCGTCCCGGTGATGCAGCCGCAGCGCCAGCCTGGCTTTGGGGAGGATTTCAGACTGGATCTCAGGCTGGATCTCAGGCCGGGTGTCAGGCCGGGTGTCAGGCTGACCCTCAAACGGGGACAGGACGCGCGCGCGTGTTTCGATCAGCTCCCCCTCTGGCGGGTCTCTCTCTGGCGGGTCTCTCTCTGGTAGAAATTTCTCTGGCGGGGGGCCCTCTGACAGAGCCCCCTCTGCAGCCGGGGCCGGAGCCGGTTGCAGAGCCAGTTTCAACCGACAGAAAAACCGACTGCAGCGGTGCCAGAGCGCCCCGCGATCTGGCCTCCTGCCTGGCCCTTTTCCTGACCTTGTTTCCGGCCCCATACCCCGGTGCCCCATACCCCGGTGCCCTGGGGCGCGCAGCTTCAGCGCCAGTTCCAACCACTGCGCCTCTGGGCTCACATCGCTGAAGCGCAGATCAACCGCCCGGCCGCGCCGCGCCGAGATCAGCCCCTGCCCCGGGTCCAGCGCCGCATGCAGCTGATCAGAGAGCCGGATATGATCCGCCCCCCGGCAGGCCGGGAACCGCTTGGTCTCGCGCAGATCATAGCTCACAAACATCACATGTCCCGCCGACAGCCCAGACACTTCCCAGACACTCTTGCCTCAGAGTGCTCTGAACCTGCGCGATCTGGCAATGGCGCAATCAGCGCGGGGTTGTCATTGTGCGTTAAAAGCGCGCAAATTATTTGCGCTCAAGGCCCTGGCTACAGCGGCGCCACCCAAAAGGCGGGGAGCTTCTGCGCCTTGTCCCAGGCCGCCAATGTTCCCTGCGCCGCATCCAGGGCTTCGCGGATGGTGACATCCATATCCAGGTAGCGATAGGTGCCGAGCCGGCCAACAAAGCTCACCCCCGGGGTCGCCTCGGCCAGCGCCACATAATCGGCCAGCAGGGCTTTTTCTTTCAATTGGCGAATGGGGTAATAGGGAATATCCTCGGGGCCAGCGCTGCGGGAGAATTCCCGGTAGCAGACCGATCCGGCGTGCTCTTCCCAGGGTGCAAAATGCTTGTGTTCGGTGATCCGGGTATGGGCCACATCCAGATCGCCATAGTTCATCACCGCGCAGCCCTGATAATCCCCCTCATGGGTGAATTTTTCAAAATCCAAGGTGCGATAGCCCAGCCGCCCCAGCGCGTAGTCAAAATAGCCATCCAGCGGTCCCGAGTAAAAGACGTGATCATAGCCCTGCGCCGCATCCTTGTTAAAAACAGTCTCTAACTGGACACTGATGCCCGGATGATCGAGGATCTGGGCGATCATCTCGCTATAGCCCTCGCGCGGCATGCCCTGATGTTTGTGGAAGAAATAATTGTCATCATAGTTGAAGCGCAGCGGCAGCCGTTTGAGGATCGAGGCAGGCAGCTCCGAGGGCTGCAGCCCCCATTGCTTGACCGTGTAGCCCTTGAAAAACGCCTCATAAAGATCACGGCCCACAAAGCGCAGCGCCTGCTCTTCAAAGCTTTGCGGATCCGCAATCGAAGTATCGGCCTGGGTCTCACTGATAAAGGCGCGGGCCTCCTCGGGGCGCAGGGTCTTGCCAAAGAACTGATTGATGGTGTGCAGATTCACCGGCAGGGAATAGACCTGCCCCCGGGCGGTGGTCTTGACCCGGTTCTTATAGGGCATGAAGCTGGCAAAGCGGTTCACATAGTCCCAGACCTCGGCGTCATCGGTATGGAAGATATGCGGCCCGTAGACATGCAGCAGCACCCCGGTGTCGGGATCGCGGGCGGTATGGCAATTGCCGCCGATGTGATCGCGGGCTTCCAAAACCTGCACCTGGTGGCCGGCCTCGGCCAGATGCCGCCCGATCACCGCGCCCGAAAGCCCGGCCCCCACCATCAAGAATTTGCCTGCCGCCATAGTGCTCTCCTTCGTCTGCCCTGCAGTTACCGGCAAAGCGGGGCAGCGCACAACCATCTAGGAGGCGCGGCAGGGAGGGTTGCAGGCCGTATCAGCGCGGCTTGCGGCGGTGCACCTCCTGTCGGCGGCGCCGGATCATCGCCTGCAACAGCGGCGTGACAAACTCCTCCATCAGCTGATAGCTGTCTTCCGGCAGGCGCATCTGCGCCAGCGGCGCAGCCGGATCCGGCGCTGGATCCAGGAACAGATCATCGCGGTCAAAATAGCGCCGCGCCACCGCCTGATTGCCCCGCGCATAAGAGGCCAGAATCGCAGCGCGTTCGGTGGCGGGGATCAGCAGCACCGGCGCCGCAGCGCTGTCTTCGCCCCGTTTGCCCTCCCCCCGCTTGGCATCAATCTGGGCGCAGGCGGCGGTCAGAATGGCGCGATATTTCTCTGGCGCCTCATCCAGCGGCAGGCAGCGCATGAACTCAGAGACCTCGGGCGAAAAGCTGGGGTTGACCACCTCCGCCCGGCGAAAACCGGGGGGCAGCTGCAGCCCGATAGCCTTGCAGAACATCTCAACCGCCCCCCCCGGCGGCAGCTGCCCCGGCTCATAGAGGGTGACAATGACATTCTCGCGGCCAAAGATCTTTTCCAGGTGCCGCAGATAGCAATCATAATCTATCCAGTGAAACTCTGCGCGCCGCGCCAGAAACTCCGGCAAAGAACAATGGCTCAGCCGCGGATTCCACTGCCATTTGATGTTCTGCAGGTACCAGCTCTCCAGCCAAAGATCCTGACGGCGCAGGGAGAAAACAACTTTCACGGTAAATTCACTTCGGAATTCCCCCAAAATCCCAATATCTTGACGCATGCAGATGTCTTCGTCGCTCAACACAACCCGATGCAGCTCCAGCGCCCCCGCCCGCTCTTCCTGCGCCTTTATCCGCGCCAGCAAATCCGCCGAGAGCGCCTGCGGAGTGCAGGCACCGCTAAACAGCTGGTTGATCCTATGCACATGACGCCGCGCCCCAAAGGGGTAGAACAGCCCCTGCTGCCGCAGCGCCACCCTGTTGTGATGCAGATAGTTCTGCACCGCCGAGGTCCCCGTCCGATGGGCGCCAATGTGGAAAATAAGACTGCGTTTCACCTCCGCCTGCCCTTCCTGCTGCCGCGCGCCCTCCGCAGACCCCTGCCCGCAAAGGACCCTGTCAAAGGCTACCCGCTTTTCTGAAAAAACCGCAACTCAAATGAACACTCCCCCCGCAAAGCTCGCCCCTAAGTGGCACCCCGCCAGCACTCCCAGCCCCCGGAAGCCCCCGCCAGAGGATGCCCCAGATGATCACTCTGCAGAATATCATTGCCCCCGAGCCGCGTATCACCTGCGCCCCGGCGCTTTATTACCGGGCCACCGGGGCGGTGGAGAGCACCGCCGAAAGCAATAGTTTTAGCCTGCCGCCGG
>NZ_JBDWPJ010000081.1:0-26401 GCF_039971195.1 Pseudophaeobacter sp. | reverse complement strand
GGATTGGCTGGATAGCTAAGCCGGTTCTATTTGTATCTTTTTGACAAGACCTAAACGGCTGGGATTTGTGCCCGGTCGTTTGTTTTTGTGTGGGGACTGGGCACATCTGTACAGAAATATGGCCTGGCGCCTGGCTTTGGGTTGAAAACGACAAGATCTGTCGTGAACGGACAGGTTCAACCCGCGAGGATTGGGCCTGCTGAAGGGAAGAGCTGGGCCATGCCCAGGCATCGCGAATGTCCAGGGAGGTGACCATGGCACGGCAGACAGGCAGACGAGGGGGCGGGCGCGCTGGCGCTGCGGCGCGGCGTGGCAAGGCGGCTCTGCAGCAGATGCCCTGGTCGATCCCACAGAATATCGACCGTCCAATTGAGCCTTTGGGAGAGGAGGGGGTCGCAGCCATCCATGAAGGCGCTATGCGCATCCTTGAGGAGATCGGTGTGGTCTTTCTCAACCCCGAAGCGCTTGAGATCCTGAAACAGGCTGGCTGCCGGGTGGAGGGCGATCTGGTGCGGATGGATCGGGAGTTTGTGATGGAGATGCTGGGCAAGGCGCCCAGTCAGTTCACCATCACCCCGCGCAATCCAGAGAGGACCATTCCGATTGGCGGCACCAATATCCTGTTTGGCAATGTCTCCTCGCCGCCCAATTACTGGGATATGGATCTGGGAAAGAAAGTCGCGGGAAACCGTGAACAATGCCGCAACCTGCTGAAACTCACGCAGTATTTCAACTGCATCCATTTTGCTGGCGGCTACCCGGTGGAACCCGTCGATATTCATGCTTCTGTACGCCATCTCGATGTACTCTATGACAAACTGACCCTGACAGATAAGGCAATGCATGCCTACTCATTGGGCAAGGAAC
This sequence comes from Pseudophaeobacter sp., assembly GCF_039971195.1. Lineage (GTDB taxonomy): Bacteria > Pseudomonadota > Alphaproteobacteria > Rhodobacterales > Rhodobacteraceae > Pseudophaeobacter. The sequence continues at coordinate 25,534 of NZ_JBDWPJ010000081.1, read as the reverse complement.
GGGTCGAAGATGTAATGGAGATGGTGCGCATCGCTGGTGGGCTGACAGAGGAAGATTTCCAGGCGACGCCGCGGATGTATACCAATATCAACTCCACCTCGCCGCTGAAACATGACCATCCGATGATTGATGGGTGCCTGCGGCTGATCCGCCGGGGGCAGGCGGTGGTTGTCTCTCCCTTTACGCTGGCGGGTGCTATGGCACCGGTGACCATGGCTGGCGCCGTGGCGCAGAGCCTGGCAGAGGCGCTTTGTGCCATTGCACTGTTTCAATATGTGCGCCCCGGCGCGCCCTGCGCCATTGGCACTTTTACCTCCAATGTGGATATGAAATCCGGCGCGCCTGCCTTTGGCACACCGGAATACATGCGCGCCACCCAGATGACTGGGCAGATGGCCCGCCACTATGGCTTGCCAATGCGCTCTTCGGGGGTCTGTGCGGCCAATGTGCCGGATGGGCAAGCGATGTGGGAGACATCCAACTCGCTATGGGCTGCGGTGCAATCGGGAACCAATATGGTCTATCACGCGGCTGGTTGGCTCGAGGGGGGGCTGATCGCCAGCCCGGAAAAATTCATTATGGATTGTGAAATTCTGCAGCAAATTCAGCGCTATATGCAGCCAGACATTTGCGCCACCGGCCCGGATGAGATCGCCCTGGATGCTGTGCGCGAGGTCGGAAATGATGGGCATTTCTTTGGCATTCAGCACACCCAGGACCGCTACACCACGGCCTTCTACCAGCCTTTCCTGAGCGATTGGCGTAACTATGAAGCCTGGGAAGCCGCTGGCGCAGTCTGGACACCAGAGCGGGCCAATAAGGTTTTCAAGAAGATCCTAGCTGATGTTGAAGCCCCGCCGCTGGAGGCTGCGATTCACGATGAATTGAAAGACTTCGTCGCACGGCGCAAAGCCGAAGGTGGCGCACCGACTGATTTCTGAAGGAGTTAAACCTTCAAAAAGGATCCCTTTTAAATTGTGTTGTGACGCGCGCGCATCTATCTTTACGTTAAGGTCAGCGGGGTGGACAAAGGTCGTCTGTCCAGCAGGGTACTTCTGCCTGCATCTGGTTTAAGCGCTTAACAAGGGGGGCTGTTTTTTTTCAATTTTTGGCAGGCTGGGGGCAGTTTTGCGGAAACTCGGGCGCGGTTTTTTTCCTCTGCGGGGGGGCGGCTTGAGGCCGACGGCTTCCGCGCCCTCAAACCTTGGAAACAAACCTGAGGCTCAGGCCAAGACCCACCTAGGGCAGAGCTCCGGTGTTTCGGGTGGAGAAACTCTTGTCACATTTTGGGCATCGGTGGTGTCATATTCTTCCTGGGCCGGACTTAAGGTGTATATTGGACGCACCCTTAGGGCATCGACAGCTGCGGATTGACGTGGCATGAAAGGAGCCACGTTTTGAGCGAAAGTGGAGTGCGTACAATTTAAACGGTGCTGGGGCGCAATTCGCTCCCCTTCTTGGAAAGAGGTCCAGTTTTGAGACAGAGATATTAAAAAAGATGGATCAATAAGTCCGTCAAACTTTAGATGTTGGGTGGATCTTAACGATCCGGCGCCAATTGTGAGCATAGAGAAACAAGGGGCCAATTGATGCATGGTCTGATCAACAGAGCAATTCAGGCCTTCGTCGCCAGTACCTACGGGGAAGAGCGGTGGAATGATGTCATGAATACTGCGGACCTTGGATTTTCTGAGTTTGAGGCGATGCTGATCTACACGGATGAGCAGTCTCAAAAGATGCTCTCTGCCATGGAAAAGGTGCTCGAGAGGCCGCTGCCAGAAATTCTGGAAGACACTGGCACCTTTATGGTGTCAAACCCTCAGGTCGAAGCCCTGCGTCGGCTGTTGCGCTTTGGTGGTGTCAACTACGTTGAATTCCTGCATTCTCTGGACGATCTTCCCGACCGGGCGCGGCTTGCCGTGGCCGATTTGCATTTGCCGGCGCTGGAGCTGGTGGAAAACTCTCCCGGCCAATTTGATTTGCTGTGTCAGCCAGGCCTGCCTGGTTTCTCTTATGTATTGATGGGGGTTCTGCGCGCCATGGCAGATGACTATGGCGATCTTGTCATTCTTGATTACCGCGGTGTGCAAGAGGGGGCCGAGGTGATCTCTGTCACCCTGGTCGAGACCGACTTTGCCGAAGGGCGGACCTTTGACTTGGGGGCACATAGCCTATGATGAACGAGGAAGAGTTGATCGCGATCGTCAATCGCGTCTGCCCCATGAATGTCATCGTTGATTCGAAAGGGCGTCTGCACACGGTCGGCCCAACTCTGCGGAAACTGCGTCCTGATCTTGAATGGGAAGGAAGGCGGTTCTTTCGGGTGTTTGATCTGGCGCGCCCGCGCTGGGTCCGCTCAATGGATGATCTGCTCAAGACCGCCGGAGCCAAACTACATTTGCAGTTTCGGGATGCCCCTCAAACAGGTCTGAAGGGTGTGCTTGTGCCGCTGCCAACTGGCGGTGCTTTGATCAACCTATCTTTTGGGATTTCCGTGCTCGAAGCCGTGCGCGACTATGACCTGACCAGCGCCGATTTTTCACCAACAGACCTGACCATCGAAATGCTCTATCTGGTTGAAGCGAAATCAGCCGCCATGGAGGCCTCCAGGCAGTTGAACACGCGCCTTCAGGGGGCCAAAATTGCTGCCGAAGAGCAGGCCTTTACCGATACATTGACAGGCCTCAAGAACCGCCGTGCGATGGATCACATCCTTGATCGCTTGATAGGATCCGGCACTGATTTTGCGCTGATGCATGTGGACCTGGACTTCTTCAAAGAGGTCAATGACACCCTTGGTCATGCGGCCGGCGATTCGGTTTTGCAAAATGTTGCAAAGGTTATGGTCGAATGCACCCGTCAGACGGATACCGTTGCCCGCGTGGGGGGCGACGAATTTGTTATCATTTTCGAGGGCGTCAATGAGCCCAAAGTCTTGGAGGCTCTGTCGAAGCGATTGATCAGTCGCTTGGAAGAGCCAGTCCCCTATGGCGGTCAGCTTTGTAAGGTTTCTGCCAGCGCGGGTACCACACTTTCTGTTTGGAACTCGGGCGCGGTCACTGCGGTGACAATGCTGCATCAGGCTGATTTGGCTCTTTATGAAGCCAAAAGACGGGGACGCTCTCGTCACCTGTTTTACGAAGATGGCATGCAAAAGGATGATGCCCAAGCGGCTCCTGACGCCGCCTCTTAGGCCTCTCTGCTCCCCCAAGTTCTGCTTAGAACTAAGGCGGAAAACTAGGCGTGACTGGGAAGCTCCGTGCCTCCAATCATCCCAGCCTTTTACAACAGCATTCACTCCGGCCGACAGAGGGTCCCAGGGCGTATGAAGGCAGGAGTTCAAAGATGCAGCGGGAGAAGTGGCAGCCCGTAGGGGAGTCGAACCCCTCTTTTCAGGTTGAAAACCTGACGTCCTAACCGATAGACGAACGGGCCACTGTTTCGTGTCGCTGTCATACTTAGTCATCGGGCGCTGCGCAAGAGGCAATTTCTGTAAATTGCCTACTTTTGTAGACCCGGTTAAGCCGTTGAACTAAATGTAACTTCACCATCTCCGGACCACCCCGAGGCGAAAACCCAAGAAGAGTTTTTTCAATTTCTTGGGAGAGTAAAGTGGCAGCCCGTAGGGGAGTCGAACCCCTCTTTTCAGGTTGAAAACCTGACGTCCTAACCGATAGACGAACGGGCCACTTGCTGTGGAGCGGTGTTTAGTTTCTCTGCGCCAAAGCCGCAAGATAAAAAAGACACCCAAGGGAAGTTTTTTTACCTGTACCAGCTAGGGCCTTAAAATCATGGGCTTCGGGCGGGTCAGCTGCTTTCTGCGGCATCCTCCAGGCGCAGTTGCGGGCTTTGCCGTCCCCCCCAGGTGTTGATTTCCAAGCGCCCTGCAAAATGGAATCGCGCCCCGCCATGCTCCAGCAACCTGGGTCCCAGTGCGGTGTCAAAGGCGCCAAAACAAATAGCGTCAAGCGTGCCGCCCATACCATCAGTCAGGGAAAGCTTCAGATGGGTCTCGCCAATGCGTTTGGCAAAGCGAACCGCCAGATCCGGAAACCCATAGCGCGGCGCCGGGGCTCCAGCCCCAAAAGGGCCGGCCTGTTCGATCTGTTCGATCAGATCAATTGAGGCGGCTCCCGGCATCAGCATGCCATCCAGCTTCAGATCCGAGGGGCCCAGGCTGTCTGCGCCCTGTTTGGCCAAAAGCGTACTCAGCCGCTCCATGGCAGCTTCCAGCTTGTCTTCTGCCAGGGTCAGCCCGGCGGCCATCTTGTGACCGCCGCCTTTGATCAGCAGCTCTTCGGCGGCGCAGCGCTGGATCGCAGCGCCCAGATCAATGCCGCTGACCGAGCGGCCAGAACCTTTGCCGGTCCCGTCCTGCAGACCAATAACCACCGCAGGACGTCCGGCGGCTTCTTTCAGGCGGGAGGCCACGATGCCAACCACGCCGGGATGCCAGCCTTCGCCCGCAGCCCAGACCAGCGGCGCATCAAAACCGCGCACTTCGGCCTGTTCCATCGCCGCCGCCCGCACTGCGTTTTCAATGTCACGCCGCTCAGTGTTGAGCTGATCCAACCGCTCCGCCAGAGCTGCGGCTTCATGCGGGCTCTCAGTCGACAACAGCCGCGCGCCAAGGTCGGCCTTGCCAATACGACCGCCAGCATTGACCCGCGGTCCCAGCAAAAACCCCAAATGATAGGTTGAGGGCGCGGCATCCATGCGCGAGACATCCGCCAGCGCTACCAGGCCGGGGCGTTGACGCGCCCCAAGCACTTTCAGCCCTTGGCGCACCAGTGCGCGGTTGGCGCCAATCAACGGGGCCACATCCGCCACGGTTGCAAGCGCCACCAGATCCAGCAGGCTGAGCAGATCCGGCCCGGTGCCCAGGCCTTTTTCGCGGGCCTGACGGCGGACCTCCACCAGCATCAAAAACACCACACCGGCAGCACAGAAATAGCCCAGCTCGCCGTCCTCATCCTGGCGGTTGGGGTTAACCACCGCCACGCAGTCGGGCAGGGTCTCACCACCAAGGTGGTGATCCAGCACAATGACATCTGCGCCCCTAGCTGCTGCAATCGGCCCATGCGAAAGGGTGCCGCAATCGACGCAGACAATCAGATCATGTCCGCGTGCCAGCCCCGCCATGGCGTCATCATTGGGGCCATAGCCCTCGTCGATCCGGTCCGGGATATAGAGCGTCGCCTGTAGCCCCATGGCGCGCAACCAGACAATCAGCAAGGCGGCAGAGCTGCCCCCGTCGACGTCATAATCGGCAAAGACGGCAATACGCTCCCGTGTCTCGACCGCTTGCAAGAAACGCGCGGCGGCTGCCTCCATGTCTTTCAGGCTGCGGGGATCCGGCAGCAGGTCTTTCAGCTGCGGAGTGAGAAAGCCCGTTGCTTCATGGGCAGGCACGCCGCGCCGGGCCAGTACCTGACACAGCGGTGCGGGCAGGCCAGTCTGCTGCACCATATGTTCAGCTGCACGCTCCAGATCAATGCCAAGCCCCAGCCAGCGGCGCCCGGTCAGTGATGCTTCAACCCCAAGAAAGCTCATTGCCCGTCCTCATCTATGAAAAAAGGCCAGACCCGAATGGATCCAGCCCTTCATTTGGCCCAAAATATCCCCGCCGGAGGCCGCGGCGCAAGCCGCTTTTACCTCCTGGCAGTAGTGATCAGCCTTCGACTGCATCCACTGGGGTGCGGTAAGACATACGGCGAACCGAGCCGGTCTTTGAGCGCATCAGAAGTGTGGTGGTTTCCACCCAGCCGGGCTGGCGCTTGATCTCGGGCAAGAGCGAGCCGCCGGTGACGCCGGTGGCGGCAAAGATCACATCCTGTGTCACCATCTCGTCGCGGGTATAGATCCGGTCCAGATCGGTAATACCTGCCTTGGCTGCGCGGCCCTTTTCATCATCGTTGCGGAACAACAGACGACCAAAGATCTGACCGCCCATACATTTCAGCGCCGCCGCTGCCAGAACCCCCTCGGGGGCGCCACCCTGGCCCATATACATATCGATGCCGGTGATTGCGGATTCGGCGCAGTGCATGACCCCAGCCACATCGCCATCAGTGATCAGGCGGATCGCCGCGCCGGTCTCGCGGACCTCGGCAATCATGGCCTCATGGCGGGGGCGTTCCAGAATGCAGACAGTGATGTCAGAGGGTTTGCAGCCCTTTGATGCAGCCAGAGCCTCGACGCGCTGCCGGGGCGACATATCCAGCGAGACAACGCCTTCGGGGTAGCCGGGGCCAATGGCCAGTTTGTCCATATAGGTGTCTGGTGCGTGCAGCATCGAGCCGCGTGGCCCCATGGCGATGACGGTCAGCGCATTGGGCATATCCTTGGCGGTCAGGGTGGTGCCTTCCAGCGGGTCCAGCGCGATGTCAACGCCGGGGCCATTTCCGGTGCCAACTTCTTCGCCGATATACAGCATCGGCGCTTCGTCGCGTTCGCCTTCGCCAATCACCACGACACCTTTGATGTCGAGCAGGTTCAGCTGTTCTCGCATGGCATTGACAGCAGCCTGGTCTGCGGCTTTTTCGTCACCACGGCCAATCAGCGAGGCAGAGGCCAGGGCGGCCTGTTCGGCCACTCGGGCGAGGCCCAGAGACAGCATACGGTCGTGGAAGGGGGCATCGGTGGGTGTCGCGGTCATACTCAATATCCTGTTACAATCCGGGCGGGCTGCCTGTCGCATAGCCTTTTGCAGGGGCGGCGGGCAAGGGATGATAGCGGTAGCTTCGGCAGGAAGGCGCGCGTTGTGCCCTGAAAGGAGCAGATTCGCGTGCCTCGCGCCGGTTTTGGGTGATTTTGGCCGTTATAGCTCTTCGATCCGCAGGGCCACGGGTTCCCCATCGACAACGCTGGCCTGGGCCAGGGCATCAAGGGCAACCTCAAGCGTCGCAGAGGTGCATTTATGGGTCACGATCAGCACCGGAGCGGTGGGCTCGGAATGGCCATATTGGCGCATCCGGTCGATGGAAATCCCCGCATCCCCAAGCGCAGAGGCCACTTTGGCAAGCGCGCCGGGTTTGTCCTGCAGAGCGAGGCGCAGATAATAGGGCGCGGGCAGGCCGGTCTGGGCTGCGGGGATATCCTGCAATGTGGTGGCCGGCTGGCCAAAGGTGGCAATGCGCAGCCCCCGTGCCAGATCGCAGATATCGCCGAGCACGGCGCTGGCAGTGGGGCCTTCACCAGCGCCAGGTCCGCGCAGCACCACCTGTTCAACCGCGTCGCCTTCGATCACCACCATATTGGTGCCGCCTTCCAGCTGACCCAGTGGCGAATTCGCCGGCACCAGACAGGGCGTCATGCGCTGTTCCAGGCCACGGGCGGTGCGCTGTGCGACCCCCAGCAATTTGATCCGGTAGCCCATATCGGCAGCATGGCGGATGTCATCAATGGCAATACGCTGGATGCCTTGCAAAACCACATCGTCAAAGGCGGGCTTGCTGCCAAAGGCGATGGATGACAGCAAGGCCAGCTTGTGCCCGGCGTCAATGCCGCCGACGTCGAGATTGGGATCCGCCTCGAGGTAACCAAGGCGTCCACATTCCTCAAACAGGGTGTTGTAGCCGTCGCCGGTGGCCTCCATCCGGGTCAGAATATAGTTACAGGTTCCGTTCATCACCCCCATGATGCGGCTGACCTGATTGCCAGCCAGACCTTCGGTGAGGGATTTTACCACCGGGATGCCGCCAGCAACGGCGGCTTCAAAACGGATCACTTGCCCGGCGGCCTCGGCCTGTTCGGCCAGGGTCTGACCGTGGATGGCCAAGAGCGCCTTATTGGCAGTCACCACATCCTTGCCAGAGGCCAGGGCGGCTTCGGTGGCCTCTTTGGCGGGGCCGTTATGGCCGCCCATCAGTTCAACAAAGACATCCACATCATCGCGTTTGGCCAGGGCCACCGGATCGCTTTCCCAGGCGTAGCCTGTGAGAGCAACACCGCGGTCTTTTTCCGCGTCGCGGGCGGAGACTGCGGTGATCACCACAGGGCGGCCGGTGCGCAACTCCAGCATGTCAGCCTGACGACGGATGATTTTCACCACGCCAACGCCAACCGTACCCAAACCTGCAATCCCAAGACGAAGCGGTTTTGTCATAGCCGGAGATCCTTTTTGTTCCATATGTTCTGCTCCGCCTTAGCGGGTTCGGAGAATGGGTGCAACGGCGCTGCCCAAGTGGGAGGTGAAATCACGGCTCATTGTGGTGGTGGGGGGGAAGAGATGCTCGCCTGATGGGCGGCGCTAGTTTGTTGCCCGGCGCAGGGCTTCGGCGCGGCGCTCCAGACTGTTGCTGCGTGCCTCGAGGTTTTCTTTCAGCTCTAGACTTTGCTCTTGGGGAGCAGGAAGCAGCGGGACCATGTCCTCGATCGGCTTGAGCGTGGGGTAGTCCGCATCGCGCAGATCTGGCGTCAGCACATCGTCCAGTTCTGGCTCATTACTGCAGCCCGACAGGCCGGTAAAGGCAAGGCTGGCGCAGAGAAACATCAGGGGCAGGGCGCGGGGCATAGTGACAATCCTTTGACTGTCCCCTTGATGCACAATCAAGCCCATGGGTTCAAGCCAGAGGTTCGGAGGGCAGTCCGGTTGCAGCCCCGGTTGCAAGTCGGCTGCAAGGCAGTCGCGCGATTTTTCGGATCTGCGGTGTTTTTGAGCTTTCACCGGGTTCAGCCTGCGCAAAGCTGCCTTGGGGTCTTTTTTCTGAACGAATGTTCAGTTAGCGTCCTTTCATGGCACGTACCCAGGGTTCTCATTCCGATATCACCGGCCCGCGCATTCGCAGCGCGGCGCTGAGCCTGTTTGCGCAGCATGGCTATGCGGCGGTTTCAATGCGCCAGATCGCCAAGGAGGTTGGGGTGCAGGCCGGTGCCCTGTATAACTATACCCCTGATAAACAGAGCCTGCTGCATTCCCTGATGGAGGGCCATATGCGCGAGCTTCTGGCGGCCTGGGAGGGGCAGGAGAAACCGGCTGACGCGCTGGCGCGGCTGGAGAGCTTTGTGCGCTTTCACATCGGGTTTCACATGCAGCGCCCCGATGCGGTTTTTATCGCCTATATGGAGCTGCGCAACCTGAGCGAAGAGAACTTTGCCGCCATCGAGACCCTGCGCCGCGCCTATGAGGATGCGCTGGAAGCGGTGCTGAAACAGGGGGTTGCTGCGGGCCAGTTCACTGTTCCCGATACCAAGATCGCCACCCTGGCGGTGATTGCCATGCTGAACGGGGTAATGACCTGGTATCGCAGCGGTGGCCGTTTGTCCTTGGATGAGGTGGAAAGCGTTTACTGGGACATGGTGCGCAAATCTGTCACCACCTGAGCGCCTGTTTTAGGTGGTCAAAAGGAGCGCTACCGCGCGAGTCTATTCTGCTGGGGGAGAGGTGATGGGATTATCTGACCTTGAGACGGATCGAGAGCCAGGTGGGAATGGGCTGAGAAGGCTCTGACGGGCAGATCTGCCCATCCGAGCCATTTTCCAGTTTAAGTAGTTTCGCGCGTCAAGGACAGGCCGCCTGTGCAGGCGGGGCCTGCGGCCTCCTTGACTCGCGGGGACCAGGCGCCAGTCTGCGGTTCAATGGCCGGGGGCGATGAAGGTTCCGTTGCGCAGGTCTTTGAAAGCCTGTTGCAGTTCAGCCTTTGTGTTCATCACGATAGGCCCGTGCCAGGCGACGGGTTCGTCAATGGGCGCACCTGAGACCAGAAGAAACCGAAGCCCCTGGGGGCCGGCCTGCACGGTGACCTCATCGCCAGTGCCAAACCGCACCAAGGTACGGTCTCCGGAGAGGTCACGAATATTCACCTCCTGGCCAGCGACTTCCATTTCCAACAGGATGCCCTGAGGAGCGGAGGCATCGACAAAGGCGCCAGCGCCTTCAAAGACATAGGCAAAAGCACGGCGGTAGGTATCGATGCGGAAGGTTTTGGTCACTCCGGCGGGCACCGAGATATCGAGATACTGCGGGTCGGCGGCGATGCCGTCCACAGGGCCGCGTTTGCCCCAGAATTCACCGGTGATCACCCGCACCCGGGTGCCGTCATCATCGGTGATCTCAGGAATTTCCTGTGCCGCAACATCCTGATAGCGCGGGGCGCACATCTTTTGATCCGCAGGCAGATTGCCCCAGAGTTGGAAGCCGTGCATCTGACCGGAGGCGTTGCCGCGTGGCATTTCCTGATGCAAAATCCCGGAGCCTGCGGTCATCCATTGCACATCACCCGCGCCCAGGCTGCCGGTATTGCCCAGGGAATCGCTGTGTTCAACCTCGCCGGAGAGTACATAGGTGATGGTCTCGATGCCGCGATGCGGATGCCAGGGAAAGCCCTGCAGGTAGTCTTCGGGGTTTTCATTGCGAAAATCGTCAAACAGCAAAAAGGGATCCAGCTCGCTGGGGTCCTGGAAGCCAAAGGCACGGTGCAGTTTGACGCCAGCGCCTTCGAGTGTTGGGCGGGCGGCGCGCGTTTCCAGGATGGGGCGCGGGGAAGAGGGGCTGAGCGACATGGCGGATCTCCTGTGCGGGTGGGTGGTTCAGAGATAGGTTCCTATTGGAACTCACGAAACACCCAGGAAATCACCATCTCTGTGCATCACTGCACATCCTTTTTTGATCGTTGGCTGCCATTTTGGTCCTGTGCCCACCAGCTGCCCGGTTTGACGCGAGTGCCATGGTTGCGGGCCAGACGCAGCGCCAGCCTGCGGAACCGCGACAGCGCCAGCCGCAGCCAGAGCCGATTGTGAAGTTTAGCGAAATCGCGATTGAAGGGGCAAACCCGCATGCAGATGGCGCAGTCCGAGGCCATTTTTGCCCAAAAGGAAAAGCACTTTTCAGCGTCCGAGGTCCATTTCTTCACGCCTTTGATTGCCGAGATGTTTTCGCCGCCTTCTTCTGGTGCGCCAAAGGGCAGCGCTTTGACAGGGCAGGCATCGGCGCATTTGGTGCAGATGTCGCAGAAGGCCCGCACGCCTTGGGGTTTGGGCGCATCATGGGTGAGCGGCAGGTTGGTGAAGATCTTGGAGAACCGCAGCCGCGGACCAAATTCGGGGGTGATCACCATCTGATTGCGGGCATATTCGCCGAGCCCGGCCTTGACCGCATAGGGGATCACCAGCCCGGTGTCGTTCATCGAGGGCACCGCCTCATAGCCGAGATTGCGGATATAGGCCGCCAGCTGCATCACCACGGCGGCTTCGTGGCTGTATTCACGCCCCGTGGCCGCACCCGCCAGGGCAGAAGGGTAGGTGGCAACCAGATCTGCCTCCATTTCGTGACCCAGAACAATGACAGTGTTCAATCCTCCGGGTAGATCATGCGGTGCCTCAGAAAAGTCGCGGGTATCGACGCGAGAGCTGTAAAGCCAGCGTTCATCCAGATCGGTGATGCCACAGAGGTCGGCGCCAAAGAAACGTGAGATACGCTTTACCTCTGTGCTCATGCGGCAGGGGTCGTCGATCTCCACCGGATCAGGGGCTACCGGAGTGTCGCTTTGGATGGCGGCTTGAAATCCTTCTCGGATGCCGTCCTCACCGCGCCGATTAGAGATCACATCTGAGACCAGCCAGGCGGCGTTGCGCAGGGCAAAATCGCGTTGTGTAAACCCATCGCCCCGTCGCGGTGCGGCCTCCATCCGGTAAGAGGCAAAGAATTTGGCGCTGTGTTTTGACTTCACCTTTGGGTCCCAAAAGGCGCGGGTGAAGATGTCGTTGCGCTGGGTGAAGCGTTCAAAATTCTCGGAGACCTCAATCCCGGCTGCGGCATCGGTGTCTTGGCGGGGGTGGGTGTTTTTGGGCCAGCTCATGTCAGGACGGTAGTGAGGTCACAGGGCGCAGACAATAGGTGCGGTGGAATTCTTTGGCCAAGCTGTGCCGCCCTGAAACGATGAGAATGGACATGCCAGAGAGCGGGGCTGTTCGTTTTGAACAAATCAGGCTATGTCCCAGCGCAAGACTGGGGCCAAGCGCGCTCTGGGTGATGGCAGGAGAGCGACGAATGACAGATGAAGTTCTGGTGACAGTAGAGGCCTCGGGGCTGCGGCGCATCATGGGGGTGGCCATGTTGGGCACCATTGGTGTGGCCCTGCTCTATGTCGCAGTCTCCAAGCCGCCGTCGATGTTCTGGTTGTTGTTTGTGCTGGTCATTGGGGTTGGGGCGCTGTGGCTTTCGGTGCGTATGTGGCAGGCCACCAGCCACCGGATCGAGCTGACCGAAGAAGAGCTGCGCTGCACGGATGGCACGGTTATCGCGATGGTCGCGGATATCGAAGCCATCGATCGCGGCTTTTTTGCCTTTAAGCCCTCAAATGGGTTTTTGATCCGCACCAGCACACCAAGGGCACGGGTTTGGCTGCCGGGCCTGTGGTGGCGTGCGGGTCGTCGGATTGGCATTGGCGGAGTGACGCCAGGATCGCAAAGCAAGACAATGTCAGAGATACTGGCGGCGATGATCGCGCAGCGCAGCCTGAAATCCTAACCGCTACGCTGTCTCATTTAATCAGTGTCATCGGTGCCGTCATCATGGCCGCTGCCAGCGCTGGATTCACCTTCAAAAAGCACCTGCGGCGCAAAACGCGGACGGGTGAAGACAAAGTTGTTGATGTCCAATTCCGGCAGGCCAACGCGGAAGGCCGGGGTCATCTCGTTGCGGGTCTCAACCAGGATGACGCGTTCCTCGTCCGGCATGGTGGGCAGTTGGGTCTCAACTTCGGAGATATTGGCATCCGTCCAAGCCACCAGAGAGCTGCCACGCACCCGCGACCAGTCCACATAGTAGCGATTGTTGTCTTCGTCCCAGCGCACCACTGAAATCCGCAGGGTGATCTGCGAATCTGAGCGGATCAGCAGTTTGCTCATCTCATACATGCTGTCGATATAGGTCTCGTTCAGCGTAGCAGTTTCCCGGGAAATCAAATCCGAGATGGTATAGGCGGCCTTTAGATTGACGGTCTCCTGACGGAAGGCGTCAAAGAAGGTGTAAATTGCTGCAAACAGCCAGAGCAAAAGGGGGGCGTAGATGGCAAATTCGACCGTGACTGTGCCCTCGGTTTTTCGGGCAAAGGCGCGCAGGCGTCTGATCAGGGATGAAAACATGATTTACCTCGGTTCCTGAACAAAGGCGGACACGGCCACCAGGCTGACCAGCCCCTCGGGGTCGGCTTTTGCAAGGTCCTCGCCCAGACCCCAGTCAGAGAAAATGGGTTTGAAACGCATGCAGGCGCGGATCAGCATCAGATCGTTTGATTCACCACTGTCCGAAAATCCCCGGACAGGCAGAATTTCCTCGGGCTTGCTGATGCAGTCGGGCTGTTCATTGACCCCGACCCAGGCAAAAGGATCCAGCTGTACCATCTCCAGTCGCAGCGAAGTGGCGCAGTTATCAATGAAACCTGAAATGTCACAGATCTGGTCGCGAACGACATCGTGCTGCGGAGCGGCGCCGGTGGTCAGGCGAATATCCCTGACGGCGATGTCCAGCGCGCGCTCCAACTGGGATTGCCGCAGGATCACAAAACCCAGCTCCACCGTGGAGATCAGGAACATAAAGAACAGAGGCATCAGGATGGCAAATTCGACGGTCACGGTGGCGTCCGTGTCCTTGCGAAAACGCCGGAGCATCTTATGGGCAGAGGAGAGGATCATTGGGTCAACCTCAGCTGGCGGATCGAGGTGGCGATCGAGGCAAAGGCGTCCTTGATCTCTAGCCCGTCGACGTCAAAGTAATGCGCATCGGTGCTGGCGCAGTCACGCAGAACCGCAACCCCGTCACTGGGCGCTTCAAAGCCGATGGTGTAGACAACGATGCCTTGATCCTTGGCGGCTTCGCAGACGCTGCGGGTACGGGCGTTTTTGGTCGAGTTGCCATAGGAATCCCAGACGTCATAATACCATTCATCGCGGGCGTCGTAGTAGTTCATCCATTCGTCAAAGACACGCTTGTAAAGGTACTTCAACGAGGTGCGCGCGAACAGCTCGGCATAGCTCAGGTGAACTGCGGTGCCGGCCTCGCCGCTGCCATTACCATATGGGTGATCATACCAGCTGTTGTTGTAGTGAAAGTAATAGCGCCCGCCATATCTGGAATCATAGGTCGAATAGGACTGATAGTAAGAGTTATACCAGACGCCGGAGTTGCCCTCGCGATGGGGGTCAGTAACGTAGTATTGGGATGTGTTTTGGCCATCGGTCATCAACACAATGATCTTGATGGTGTCAGCGTCCGAGTATTCCGCAGGCCGGGCGGTGAAATCACCGGGTACAATGGCGCCGGTACCGGTGGAGATAGCCGAAATTGCCGGGCGCGCTGAAGGGTCCAGCAGGGCGGTGCCCCATTTCATGCCGATATCGATCGAGGTGTTGCCCCCGGCCGAGAGGTTTTGAATGAAGGTCTTTAGGGTTTCGGCATCTTTTTGCAGCGGCAAGATTTCCCGTGAGCTGCGCTCATCGCAGACAGGGCTGCTGACCAGCCTGGATGGGTTATATGTTCTTTTGTCGTAGCTGCTGGAGCCCCATGGCGTAAAATGCATGGTTCGGTCCAGGGTTGTCGTCGTGGACAGGTTTGCGCTGCTGAACTGAGAACTTTCGAAATTGATGCAGTTCGAGTAGTCGTTGGTCCCTACCGTGTTGTATTGCCCTATTAATTCATCAGGCAATGAAACCTGGGTCGCATAGGGTACAACCGAGATCGACATTTTGCCGTCTGTGGTATTAGCCACCATGGTATCGATAAAATCTCTGGCCGCGACCTTGAGGTTGCTGAGGCGGCTGTTGGAACTCATGGAGCCGGAGACATCCAGAACCAGCGAGATTTCCAGCTCATCAATGCTCTCTTCTGCCTTGGAAGTCGCATAGATCGGCATGTCGGTACCGCCAGAGAATTCGATCAGATGGGCGTCAAAGGTGGCGTTGATCGTGGCCTGAACCCGTTTGTAGCCCAACCCGGATTCCACAATTGGCGCAGAGTAGTATTCTCCCAGACCCGCCTTGTTCAGATAGTCCTGTACCACAACGGCGGGGCTTTGGGTCTGGTCCAGATCAGCCGCCGCCAGAACCGCGCGGTCCAGGGTGTATTGCAGCACCGTGCGATCGCGCTCCAGGCGCATAAGGTCAACGCCAATGCCGCCCACGGCCAGCATGGCCAGGAAGAAGGCAATGGTCGGATAGGCCATGACGCCGCTTTCGTCGCGGCGGAATGCGCGCAGCTTTTGCGCTCCCCTTTGCAGAACAAAGGAAGGCAGAGCCGTAGCGGTCTTGAAGCGCGGGGTCATAAACAACAGCCTCTTCGGTCCCCCAAACACGGGACATAGGAGTGGAACGGGTTTTCGTCTCGTTCATATTTGGTTTGGGAAGATGGCGGAAATGGGGCGGCGGTAAGTCCATTTAGTTTCAATTTTCTTAATAAGATAGGCAATCCGCTGGCGGAGGATGGATTGTTTCCGCCCGAAAGACCTTTCGCGGAAGCTGCCGGTTTTGAAGAAGCCGAATCGCTTAGTATTTAGATTTTGATGAATTTTTGGAATGGAATGGTCAAAAAGGTCGCACTCTTTAAACTTCCGTGCATAGAGTTGCCGTAACGATAGGAATCAGTCGTTGAAAGAGTACGGAGAACCGCCGATGAGCAGCCCCCAAGAACCAAGCTTCCGTGAGAGCGTTGACCTCATGTTCAACAGGGCGGTTGCCCTGATGGATCTGCCGCCGGGGCTGGAAGAGAAAATCCGGGTCTGCAATGCGACCTACACGGTGCGTTTTGGCGTGCGTCTGCGTGGCGAAATGCAGACCTTTACTGGCTATCGCTCGGTGCATTCCGAACATATGGAGCCGGTCAAGGGCGGTATCCGCTATGCCATCAATGTGCACCAGGACGAGGTTGAGGCGCTTGCAGCGCTGATGACTTACAAATGCTCCCTGGTCGAAGCTCCGTTTGGCGGCTCCAAAGGCGGGCTTTGCATTGATCCGCGCAAATACGAAGAGCATGAGCTGGAGCTGATCACCCGTCGTTTTGCCTATGAGCTGGCAAAACGCGACCTGATCAATCCCAGTCAGAACGTGCCTGCCCCGGACATGGGCACCGGCGAGCGTGAGATGGCTTGGATTGCCGATCAGTATCAGCGCATGAACACCACTGACATCAACGCCAAGGCCTGCGTCACTGGCAAGCCGTTGAATGCTGGCGGTATCGCGGGTCGGGTCGAAGCCACCGGGCGTGGCGTGCAATATGCCCTGCGTGAATTCTTCCGCCATCCCGAGGATGTGGCCAAGGCCAAGATGGAAGGCAAACTCAAAGGCAAGCGCGTGATCGTGCAGGGGCTCGGCAATGTGGGCTACCACGCGGCCAAGTTCCTCAGTCAAGAAGATGGCTCGCTGATCACCGGCATTATTGAACGCGATGGCGCGCTCTACCGCGCCGAAGGCCTCGATGTTGAAGCGGTGCACAACTGGATTGTCAAACATGGCGGCATCGCGGGCTACCCCGATGCAACCCTGTTGGATGACGGCGCTGAGCTGCTGGAAAAAGAATGTGACATTCTGATCCCGGCGGCCCTGGAAGGGGTGATCAACCTCACCAATGCTGACCGTATCAAAGCACCACTGATCATCGAGGCCGCCAATGGCCCAGTGACCGCCGGTGCCGATGAGATCCTGCGCAACAAGGGCACAGTGATCATTCCGGATATGTATGCCAATGCCGGCGGTGTGACGGTGTCCTACTTTGAGTGGGTCAAGAACCTCAGCCATATCCGCTTTGGCCGGATGCAGCGTCGCCAGGAAGAGGCGCGTCACCAGCTGGTGGTCGATGAGCTGGAAGGCCTGTCGGAAAGCATGGGAAAAACCTGGAGCCTGAACGAAGACTTCAAAGAGAAGTATCTGCGCGGTGCCGATGAGCTGGAGCTGGTCCGTTCGGGTCTCGATGACACCATGCGGATTGCCTATCAATCGATGCGCGAAGTCTGGCACAGCCGAGACGATGTCACCGACCTGCGCACCGCTGCCTATCTGGTCTCGATCAGCAAGGTGGCTGCCAGCTACCGTGCCAAGGGGTTGTGATCTCACGCCCCTTTTGAGCAACGACAACCGGAAAGAGATTTGCGGCGGGCCTAAGGCCCGCCGCATCTTTTTTGACCCAAGCGATTTTTGCGTCAACCCATGTCGCATCCGGTACTGGACATTATTGCCCACTCTGCGGCCAACTGCAGGCAAGAGCTTGCCGGTTGCTCAAAAATAGCAGCGGAGGGCTAGGCGGCTTGTGGCAAAGCCGTTAGCAATATCACAGGTTTATCTTCGTCGATCAGCCTATTTGGGTCGAGGAATGCAGGGGAGAGGCAGGATGCGGTTTTCGGGGTGGCGGGTGCTCAAGGAAGGGCTGACCGGCAACAAGGGCTGGGGCCCGCATTGGCGTGATCCGGAGCCCAAGCGCGACTATGATGTGGTGATCATTGGCGGCGGCGGTCACGGGTTGGCCACGGCCTATTATCTCGCCGCCGAACATGGGATTACCAATATTGCGGTGCTGGAAAAAGGCTACCTTGGCGGTGGCAACGTCGGCCGCAATACCACCATTGTGCGGGCGAATTACTATTTGCCGGGCAATTCCGAGTTCTATTCGCATTCGCTGCGGCTCTGGGAGAGCCTGGAGCAGGAGCTGAATTACAATGCGATGATGTCGCAGCGCGGGATTCTGAACCTGTTTCACAATGACGGTCAGCGCGATGCGGCGGTGCGCCGGGGCAATTCGATTATCAATCAGGGTGATGATGCGGAACTGCTGGATCGCGAAGGGGTGCGCAGATTGGCGCCCTATCTGAACTTTGACAACAACCGCTTCCCCATCCAAGGGGCGCTGATGCAGCGCCGGGCCGGGACTGCGCGCCATGACGCGGTGGCCTGGGGCTTTGCCCGCGGGGCGGATATGCGCGGGGTGGATCTGATCCAGAACTGTGAAGTGACCGGTATTGATATCGACGGCGGCAAGGTCACGGGGGTGCAGACTGCGCGTGGCCCCATCAAGGCCAAGAAAGTAGCCCTGGCTGCCGCCGGGCGTTCTGGTCAGGTGGCGGCTCTGGCCGGGTTAACTCTGCCAATCGAGAGCCATGTGCTGCAGGCCTTTGTCTCGGAAGGGGTGAAGCCGTTGATTGATCAGGTGATCACCTTTGCCGAGGGGCATCTTTACATCAGCCAGTCGGACAAGGGCGGGCTGGTCTTTGGCAGCTACCTGGATTTCTACAGTTCTTACGCGGCACGCGGCAATCTGCCGATGGTGGAACATACTATGGAGACCTGTGTCGCCATGGTGCCGGCCATCAGCAAAGCACGGCTATTGCGCAGCTGGGGCGGCATTATGGATATGACCCCGGATGGCTCGCCCATTATTGATCATGCGCCCATCGAGGGTCTCTATCTGAATTGCGGCTGGTGCTATGGCGGCTTCAAAGCGACCCCTGGGTCTGGGAATGCCTATGCGCATCTGATCGCCACCGATCGTCCCCATGGTGCGGCGACCAAGTTCAAACTGGATCGGTTTCGCAGCGGTCATGGCCTGATGGATGAGGAGGGGACCGGTGCGCAGCATAATCTGCATTGAGTTTTCTGATCTGGCCGCAACAGGGGGCGCTGCCCCCTCGGCCCAGGGGCCTCACCCCCGGAATATTTTTGGAAAGATGATGGGGGAAGCATCATGAGAATTGCCTGTCCGATCTGTGGTGAGCGTGACCGCCGCGAGTTTTACTACAAAGGGGCGGCTCTGGAGCGGCCGGAAGCGGAGGCCAGCCTTGAGGAATGGCATGCGCATGTGAATCTGCGGCAAAACCCTGCCGGGGTATTGGCGGAGCTGTGGTATCACGAGATGGGCTGCGGCAGTTGGCTTTCTGTGACACGCAATACAGTCACTCATGAGATCCTGGAGGTGGAGCTGGCCTCGACCTCCGGACTAGGAGAGGCAATATGAGGATTGCGGGCAAAGGCAGTGTTGCCGACGGTAAGCCGATCAATTTTAACTTTAACGGCCGGCAGCTTATGGGGCTGGAAGGAGACACGCTGGCCTCGGCACTGTTGGCCAATGATATTCACCTGGTGGGGCGGTCCTTTAAATACCATCGACCACGGGGCATTTTGACTGCGGGCAGCGAAGAGCCCAATGCGCTGGTGACCCTGGGCCATGGGGCCGTGCAGGATCCCAATCAGCGCGCCACCACTCAGGAGTTGTTTGAGGGATTGCAGGCGCGCAGTCAGAATTGCTGGCCTTCGGTTGAGCATGATCTGATGGCGGTGAACAATCTGGCGGCGCCTTTCCTGAGTGCGGGTTTTTACTACAAGACTTTCATGTGGCCGGCGGTGTTTTGGGAAAAGCTTTATGAGCCACTGATCCGCCGGGCTGCGGGGCTGGGGGCGCTTTCGGCTGAGGCGGATACGGATCGCTACGAGAAGGCCTATGCGTTTTGTGATCTCCTAGTGGTGGGATCAGGTCCTGCGGGGCTGATGGCGGCGCTGACCGCCGGGCGGGCTGGTGCGGATGTTTTGCTTCTGGAGGAGGACAGTCGTCTAGGGGGGCGCCTGTTGGCAGAGCAGGAAGAGATTGACGGGAAACCGGCCAGGATCTGGCGAGAGGCGGCGCTGGCGGAGCTGGAGGCCTTGGACAATGTCCGGTTGATGCGCCGAACGGCCGTGACTGGCGCCTATGATCAGGGCACCTATGGCGCTTTGGAACGGGTGGGGCATCATGCGCCACGGCAGCATTCCCTGAAGGGCAGCCACCTGCCGCGCGAGTGTTTCTGGCGTATCGCCGCCAAGCGCTGTGTCTTGGCGGCCGGCGCTATTGAACGCCCGGTGGCCTTTCGCAACAATGACCGGCCGGGAGTGATGATGGCCAGCGCGGTGCGCGCCTATCTTAATCGGTGGGGGGTCTCCCCTGGTGAGCGGGTGACGGTTTTTGCAAATAATGACGATGCCCATCGTACGGCGCGGGATCTGGTCGAGACCGGGGTGCATCTGGCCATGGTGATCGACAGTCGCCACGACGCGCCGGACAGCGATCTCTATCCGGTTCTGAAGGGGGCGCAGGTCTGCGACACCAGTGGTGGCAAGCGGTTGGAGAGCATCACGGTTCGTTCGGTGCGGGGCGAAGAGCGGATCCAGACAGATTGTCTGGCCATGTCGGGTGGATGGAACCCCTCGGTACATCTGACCTGTCACCTGAACGCGCGCCCAACCTGGCGGCGGGACCTGCTGAGTTTTGTGCCCGAAGTGGACGCGGTGCCGGGGATGCGCGCTGCCGGGGCTTGCAATGGTAATTTCACCACCCAGGGTGCTCTGGAAGAGGGCGCAAATGCGGCCAATGCCGCGCTCGTGGAACTTGGGTTGCAGCCGGTGGAGATGGGCCTGCCTGTGGCGGAGGAGGCACCCTACCGGATTGCGCCGCTTTGGGCGGTGCCGGGGAAAGGCCGCGCCTGGCTTGATTTTCAAAACGACGTCACCGTCAAGGATGTGACACAGGCCGCAGGAGAGAATTTCCGTTCGGTCGAGCACATGAAGCGCTACACCACCCAGGGCATGGCAACGGATCAAGGTAAAAACTCTAATGTGGCGGCGCTGGCAGTGCTGGCGGATGTCACCGGACGGTCCATTCCGGAAACCGGCACCACGACCTTCCGGCCGCCTTTTGTACCGGTGGCGATTGGGGCCATGGGCGCCGGGGCGGCGGACCAAGGGTTCAAGCCGCAGAGGTTTCTGACCTCGCATGAAACTGCCGAAGAGCGCGGTGCCAGTCAGCTGGAGGTCGGCCTGTGGTACCGCGCCGCCTATTTCCCCAAACCGGGTGAGAGTAATTGGCGACAGTCCTGTGACAGGGAAGTCATGTCGGTGCGCCAGGCTGTGGGGGTCTGCGATGTGTCCACATTGGGCAAGATCGACATCCAGGGGCCGGATGCGGCCAAGCTGTTGGATTTTGTCTATACCAATAGCTTCAGCACGCTGAAGCTTGGGCGGGTACGCTATGGGCTGATGCTGCGCGAAGATGGGTTTATCATGGATGATGGCACCTGCGCACGGTTGGGGGACAATCACTACGTGATGACCACCACCACTGCGGCGGCGGGCGCGGTCATGGCCCATCTGGAGTTTACTTCCCAGGTGCTGCGCCCCGAATGGGATGTGCGCTTTACTTCGGTGACAGAGCAATGGGCACAGTTTGCCATTGCCGGGCCAAAGGCGCGGGAATTGCTCAATGGATTGCTGGACATTGCGATCGACAGCGAGAGCTGGCCTTTCATGGCCTGCGGTGAAGTCTCGGTCATGGGGGGCAAAGGCCGGTTGTTCCGGATCTCCTTCTCTGGCGAAGAGGCCTATGAGTTGGCCCTGCCAGCGCGTTATGGCGACAGCCTGTTCCGCAGCCTGCTGGCCCGTGCCGAAGGGCTGGGCGGTGGCGCCTATGGCATGGAAGCTCTGAATGTGTTGCGGATCGAAAAAGGATTTATCACTCATGCCGAGATCAATGGCACAGTGACGGCGCATGATCTCGGCATGCAGGGCATGCTGTCGAAAAAGAAGGACTTCATTGGCAAAGCCATGGCCCATCGTCCCGGTCTGGTGGCGGAGGACCGCATGCAGATGGTTGGTTTGAAACCCATCGGGGCGGTCAAGGAATTGAGCGCAGGCGCGCATCTGTTTGACCCCTTGGACCCTGTGGAGCGGGTGCACGACCAAGGCTATGTCACTTCGGCGGGATTTTCACCGCTGATGGGACATATGATTGCGCTGGGCTTTTTGAAACAAGGCAGGGGACGCATTGGAGATGAGATCCGCTTGGTCGACCATATGCGCGGCATCGACACGCTGTGCGAGGTGGTAGAGCCGGTGTTTTTTGATCCGGAAGGAGAACGAACCCGTGGCTGAATTGCTTGCTAAAACCGCCTGTGACGGGCTGGCTCCACTCACAATCGGAGCACTGTCCTTGAGCGAAAGCACCGCTCAGATCCTGACCACGCTTGCGCCTTTTCGGGGGCAGGAAAAGACGCTGGGCAAGGCGCTGAAGGCAGCCCACGGATTGGGCTATCCTCGTCCACAGGGATCGACCAAATCGACCAAGAAAAAGGCGGCGCGGGCCATCTGGTTTGGTCGTGACATGGCCCTGCTGATCGGACCTGAACCAGATCCCGAGCTTGCACAACATGCAGCGTTGACGGATCAGAGCGACGGTTGGGCGGTGCTGGAACTGGAAGGGACGGGGGCCGAAGAGGTTCTGGCGCGGCTGTGCCCTGTTGATCTGCGCCTCTCGCGTTTTGGTATTGGCGCTTCCCTGCGCACCGAGGCGAAACACATGATGGCCTCAGTCACACGGTTGAAAGAAGATTGCTTTCAGATCATGGTTTTCCGATCCATGGCGCGAACTTTGCACCATGATCTCAAAACAGCGATGGAAGCCCAGGCGGCGCGGGGGTAATCTCCCCGGATCATCAACTGATTCCGGGAGCGATCCATGATCCGCATCACCCTTGCCGCCATTCTTTTGGCTGCACCTGCCTATGCCGCTGAAAACAAAGAAGACAGCTGCAAATACCAGGGCCAGGTCATGGCCGCAGTTCAGGCGGCGCGTCTGGACCGTGTCAAAGAGGCTGATGCCGAGCAGAGCATTCTGGACAGCGAACCGGAATGGCCGGAACAGTATTCCAAAGCCATCCCACAGCTGGTCTCGCATATCTACGCGATGAAGCGCCGGGATCTGAAAGCCGCTGAGCTCGGACCCATTCTGGAACAGCAATGCCTGGAGAACTGGGAGCAGATTCAGGAAATGAAACGCCAGCTGAACTCTAACTGATATGTCTTTGACGCCTGGATTCATGGATGAATTGCGCAGCCGGGTCAGTATCGCTGATGTTGTCGGCCGCAAAGTCATGTGGGACCAGCGCAAATCAAATGTCGGCAAGGGTGACCTCTGGGCACCTTGCCCCTTCCATCACGAGAAAAGCGCGTCGTTTCATGTGGATGACCGCAAGGGCTATTACTATTGCTTTGGCTGTCAGGCCAAGGGCGATGCGCTGAAGTTTGTCCAGGAGACCGAAAACGTCGGCTTTATGGAGGCGGTGGAGATCCTGGCCCGCGAGGCAGGCATGGAGATGCCCGCCCGGGACCCGAAGGCCCAGCAGAAACAGGACCGTCGCACGCTTTTGATTGAGGTCATGGAGCAGGCGGTGCAGTTTTTCCGTCTGCAGCTCAAGACCAACACCGCAAGCCAGGCCCGCAGTTATCTGCAAGGCCGTGGTCTGACGCCGCCGGCGCTGGACCGCTGGGAGATTGGCTTTGCACCCGATGGCTGGCAGAACCTCTGGGATCATCTGCGCGGCAAGAATGTCCCCGAAGACCTGATTATGGCCGCCGGTCTGGCCAAGCCCTCGACCAAGGGCGGGCGATCCTATGATACCTTCCGCAATCGGATCATGTTCCCGATCCGGGATGCGCGCGGGCGCGCCATTGCCTTTGGCGGCAGGGCGATGGATCCCAACGACAATGCCAAATATCTGAACTCGCCCGAGACCGAGCTGTTTGACAAGGGGCGTAGCCTGTACAATCACGCGCCCGCCCGCGCTGCTGCGGGTCGCGGCACGCCGCTGATCGTAGCCGAAGGCTACATGGATGTGATTGCCCTCTCGGAAGGAGGCTTTCAATCCTCTGTTGCGCCGCTGGGTACGGCGGTGACGGAAAACCAGTTACAGCTGATGTGGCGGATGGCCGACGAGCCGATTATTGCGCTGGATGGCGACACTGCTGGCCTGCGCGCCGCCATGCGGTTGATCGATCTGGCTCTGCCGCTGTTGCAGGCCGGAAAGTCCCTGCGTTTTGCCATCATGCCTGACGGGCAGGACCCGGATGATCTGATCAAAAGCAAAGGCCCCGAGGCAGTGCAGGCGGTGCTGGATCAGGCGATGCCGATGGTTAAGCTGCTGTGGCAGCGCGAAACCGAAGGCAAGATCTTTGACAGCCCAGAACGCAAGGCCTCCCTCGATAAGGCGCTGCGCGAAAAGATCAAACTGATCCGCGATCCTTCTATTCGCAAACATTATGGCGAAGACATCAAGGACCTGCGCTGGGAGCTGTTTCGCGGCAACCGTCCGGAAGGGCGGGACCGCGAATTCCAGACCGGCGATACGGGCGGCTCCTGGAAACCGGGGCAGAAAAGAGGCTTTGGCGATGGCGGGCGCAGATCCTGGAAAGGGCGGTCTGTCACCCCGGCGCCGCTGGCCAGCACCCGCAGCTCTTTGGTGGCAGCGGCAGATGACGCGGAACTGGCACGGGTGCGCGAGGCGGTGGTTCTGGCCGTGGCCATTGCGACCCCGGATGTGATTGGCGAATTCGAGAGCAATCTGGAACGGATGCGCTGTGTCGACACGAATTTGGCGCGGCTGCGCGACCAAGTGTTGCGTTTTGGCATCGATACGCCGCTGGATCTGAAAACCCGGATCTTGGAAAACCTTGGGGCTCAGACCCTTGAAAACCTGATGGCGCTTCGCCATGTGGCAATCATCCCCTGCCTGCGCAGACCCAGCGATTTGGATGCGGCCCGTCAGACCCTGGCCGAAGAATTTGCCAAGCTGGAAGCTCTGCGAGGGTTGGACGCAGAACTGGCTGAGGCCGAAGAAGACCTGACAGGCTTGGCGGATGAGGCTTTGACATGGAGGTTGAAACAGGCCGCCGAAGCCCGAAACCGTGCCGTGCGCAGTGAGAATGAGGATAAGGCCAACTTTGATGTGGGCGAGAATGGCGCGCGCCTCGATCGTGAGGAACTCGACGCTTTTGGCGCCCTTTTGGACAGGATCGGCTTCTCCCAAAAGTGATTCGTACGGCCAAAGTGTCGTTTTGCTAAGGAAGAGCCAAAGAAAATTCGCTAAACCGGGTGACGAATCACATGATCGCGCTAATGATTCGGCATCCGAATCGCCCAGCCTCTTAGGGAGCAATGAATGGCCGCCAAAGATAACGACGACCGTAAGCCTGACGATCAGGACGCTGAAATCTCGCTGGACATGAGCCAGGCTGCGGTCAAGAAGATGATCGCCGAAGCCCGTGAGAAGGGCTACATTACCTATGATCAGCTCAACCAGGTGCTGCCGCCCGATCAGGTCAGCTCGGAGCAGATCGAAGATGTGATGTCGATGCTTTCAGAGATGGGCATCAATATTATCGAAGATGAGGAAGTCGAAGAGGAAGAGCAGAAGGGCTCGACTGAACTGGTTTCCGCCGATAGCCCGCGCGAAGTTGCCGTTGCAGGCGCTGCCTCCGAAAAACTGGACCGCACCGATGATCCGGTGCGCATGTATCTGCGCGAAATGGGCACCGTTGAGCTGCTCAGCCGCGAAGGCGAGATCGCCATTGCCAAGCGCATCGAGGCCGGCCGCAACACCATGATCGCCGGGCTTTGCGAAAGCCCGCTGACTTTCCAGGCGATCACCATCTGGCATGACGAACTTCTCTCTGAGGATATTCTGCTGCGCGACGTCATCGATCTGGAGGCTACCTTTGGCAACCAGATGGACGAAGACGGTGAAACCGAAGAACC
>NZ_JBDWPJ010000080.1:0-5921 GCF_039971195.1 Pseudophaeobacter sp. | reverse complement strand
GGCTTACTCGATGATCCCCATGATGTCGCTTTCTTTCATCATCAGCAGCTCTTCGCCGTCGACGGTGACTTCGGTGCCGGACCATTTGCCGAACAGGATGGTGTCGCCGGCTTTCACTGCCATTGCGATCAGCTCACCATTGTCTTTGCGGGCGCCTTCGCCGGTTGCGACGACTTGGCCTTCGCTGGGCTTTTCTTTGGCGGATTCAGGGATGATCAAGCCACCCGCTGTTTTTTCTTCGCTTTCGGTGCGACGAACCAGCACGCGGTCGTGGAGTGGTTTCAAGGCCATCTTTGCAGCTCCTTCATAAGGCTCAAAGGTTGTTATCTCTATCCCCCCTGCTCCCCGCAGAGGGCGTTATCACTCACACCAGATGAGTGCTAACGGAGGAATAGCTAGGCAGCACCTGCGG
Organism: Pseudophaeobacter sp.; assembly: GCF_039971195.1. Lineage (GTDB taxonomy): Bacteria > Pseudomonadota > Alphaproteobacteria > Rhodobacterales > Rhodobacteraceae > Pseudophaeobacter. The sequence goes on along the minus strand of NZ_JBDWPJ010000080.1, from coordinate 5,509 downwards.
ATGAGTCAACCAAAATGGGCAAGAAAATTTTAGCAATTGTGATTGCAGCGCTCTGCACGGTAGCCAAGGCAGCTCACTCTGAGGCCTCCGCTGCCCCCTGGTTTTCCAGCGGCTCCCAGCTATAGGCCCAGTGTTTGAGCCCTTCGCTGCCAGTCTCAGTCAACTGATAAATGCCCTTTTCGACCCGCTCAAACCAGCCATAGTGATTGGCCGCCATCAGGGAGGTCGCCCGTCCCACCCCGGTGGCCTTAGCGACATCTGAGCCCTTGGTGGCGCCGGATTCGGCCAAAAACGCAGCGCAACGCAATGCGTCCTGTCGGTAGGCAGTGACAATGCCATGGCGGGTTGCCCCCCCGGCATTGGGATCGCCCTGCAGCTTTTCAAACTCCCGCAGTAACCGCTGCTGGCGCTTTTTCGATTTGCGCGGGGCGTAAGGTCCTGGATCACATTGCACTTCGCAGCGCCCATCCGGCAGAACCGTGATCAGCCCGATGCTCAGGCGGCGACACAGCGCCAGATTATCCTTGAGCATGCGTTTGGCCTGCCGCCCCTTGGGCCGGGGAACCGCGATATAGACCAGATCCGTCACCGATTGGCGGGTGATGGCCTGATGGAACAGCGACAGCGAGAACCGCAGCTTCAGCTCGACAATCACCGGGTCTTCACCGCCGCGCCGTGCCATCACATCCGCCGCGCCCACCTCGCCCTTGACCTGATAGCCCTGGGATTCCAGCAAGGCCTTTACCGGCGGGTATAGTTGATCTTCGCGCTCCATCAGGGATGCTTGGCAGTTTGGCAGCGGCAATTCAAGCCGCTGAACTTTGCGGTATTGGTCCCACACTCTCCTGTGAGGAGAGTGTTTCCCGCTTGCTTTTTTGCCCGCGCGACGCCTAGCTCTAACCAAACGCCACATAAAGACCGCACAGAGACTAACCCAATGATCCGAATTCTGCCCCCGATTTTTATGCTTTTGGCTCTGGCTCAAAGCGTCACTGCAGCCTGCCGTGGGGTGGATATCCGCAACCATCTGCCCGCGTCGGAACAGGCCTGGCTGGAGCGCCAGATGGTGGCAACGCCCTTTTCCACCGGCAACCACTGGGTGGCCCGCAAGGGCAATCAAAGCCTGCATGTGGTCGGCACCATGCACGGGGGCGACAGTCGCATGGCGCGCGTGATGCAGCACCTGCGGCCCATTATCGCCACTGCGGATGCGGTCTACCTCGAGGTGACCCGCGCTGAAATTGAAGCAATCGACTCGCAGATTGCAAAACATCCCGAGGATTTTTTGCTGCCCCGCGGTCGCAACCTGCAGCAGCTGATATCACCCTCGGGCTGGCAACACATCAAAACCTATGCGGCAATGACTGGCTCCAATATTGAGACCATTCAGTATGCCCAACCCTGGGCCGTCAGCCTGTTTCTGGTACCCGGCGGTGGCTGTCGCCCCTTTGGGTTTGGCACCAAACGCGGATTGGACGACCGCATTGAACGTTTCGCCATTCGCAAACGGATACCGATTGGGGGGCTGGAGACCTCGGGCACTGGTTTTGCCGCATTGGCGCGGATGCCACTTCGCGATCAGGCCCGCATGCTGGAGAACCAAGTGGCGCTAGCGCAGTCGAACGCCCCGGAAGAATCCACTTCGGTCGAGGCCTATTTTGACGAAAGCGTTTGGCAGGCTTTCCTGCTGCAACCGCGCATTGCCAGCCAATATATCCCGGCCTCTGCCAAAGAGCTCACCCGTTTGGACCGCGCCTTCTATAGCAATATGCTGGGATGGCGGAACAGGCAGTGGATGAAGACCATCCTCAATCTCAAGGGGGATAGCGTGGTGATTGCCGTGGGTGCCGCCCATCTGCCCGGCAAAGGCGGCATATTGAATCTGTTGAAACGGCAAGGCTACAAGCTAGAGCGCGCCGCCTTTCAATGAGCCATGCGAGGGACGAAGCGCCGCATTGCAGCCGTGGTGGGGTGACAAGGAATTTCTCCCTGTTATAAGGCGCGCAAACTCCCCTTTGTTCACAGGATAGCATCATGACCGTCCAAGTTTTTGGCCATAAATCTCCCGACACCGATTCCACCGGCTCCCCGATCATCTGGGCCTGGTACCTGAACGAGATCAAAGGCGTCGCTGCCGAGGCCAAACTGCTGGGTGAACCCAATACCGAAGCCGCCTTTATGTTGCAGCGCTGGGGCCTGGACAAACCTGCGATCATCGCTGATGTGGCCGATGACCAGCCTGTTGTGATCGTTGACACCAACAACCCGGCCGAACTGCCCGCCAATATCAATGGCGCTGATGTTCAGGCCATCATCGACCACCACAAGCTGGTCGGCGGACTGGAAACCAAAGGCCCCATCGACATCACCATCCGTCCGCTCGCCTGCACCGCCACCATCATGAACGACCTGATTGGTGACGACATGGCCAAGATGCCAGAGGCCGTCAAAGGCGCCGCGCTCACCTGCATCCTGTCGGACACGCTGGAGTTCCGCTCCCCCACCACCACCGATCACGACCGTGCCGTGGCTGAAAAGCTGGCCACTGACCTGGGCATCGACATCGCCGCCTATGCTGCCGATATGTTTGCTGCCAAATCCGACGTCTCGTCCTTCTCGGATGCGGAACTGCTGCGCATGGACAGCAAGGAATACGCCGTAGAAGGCACAAAGTTCCGCGTCTCGGTTCTGGAAACCACAGCGCCTGCCGTTGTGCTCGACCGCAAAGCCTCGATCATGGAGAGCATGACCGCTGTTGCCGCTGAGGATGGTGTGGATCAAGTACTGCTTTTCGTCGTTGATATCCTCAACGAAGAAGCCACGCTCATGGTGCCCAACGATCTGGTCAAATCCGTGGCCGAGAAGAGCTTTGGCGCTACAGTCGCAGGCGACGCCGTTGTGCTTCCCGGCGTCATGAGCCGCAAAAAGCAGATCATTCCAAACCTCAAAGTCTGAGGCCCAGCGGCTTAGCTGCAGCAGATCGGTAAGTAAGCGACAAACAAAGGGCGTCCCCAGGGGCGCCCTTTTGCTGTTTGCCCCTTGGCGGCCTCTGCCTAGGACCTCCCAATTCAGGCGGAGAACATGTAGGCGAAAAACGTATATACATTGCATCTACATTGTAGTAACAAATAAGTGCTCAACAAGGAGCCAACCGATATGGCCAAGGCCGAAAAGACCAAAAAGGGACGCAAAGACGCGCAGCTGATCATTCGGATTTCGAAGGATGAGCGGGATGCCTTTGTCGATCTCTGCGACGCGCTGGATACCAGTGCCGCCCGCGAAATACGGCGCTTTATCCGGGGCTTCCAGAAAGAGCACGTAACCAAATCATCTGACACTTGAAAACAGGAATACCGACATGGGCAAGAAAGCTAATGACGCCAAGAAATCAAAAATCAAAGAGCTGAAAAAAGCCGTTGAGCGGCGCAAAGACAAAGTCGCCCGTCAGCTGAAAAAGCTGAAAGCTGCCAAGAAAGCCCTGAAGAAAGCCGCCTAAGCCGCGCTTTTCCTCATGCCTTTGACCCACGGCGCGGCCTTCGCGCCGTGGGTCCATACTCTCCCCCAACGCCCCGCGTGGTTTCACGGTGGCGTCGCGCCGGGAACTCGGTCATATCTGTCGACGCAACGCCAAACCAGATGGCACAGACAGAAAGGCCTGCTCATGACCCGCATCATTGAAACCCTTGCTGAGGTGTCTGATCCTTACCGGGCGCTTTTTGTTGACCTATGGGGCTGCGTTCACAATGGCATCACCGCCTTCCCGGATGCCGTTGCTGCGCTGCAGGCCTATCGTGCCCGAGGCGGTAAGGTGGTTCTGGTGACCAACTCGCCCAAGCCCCGCGCCGGGGTGGCGCTGCAGCTGGCCGATTTTGGCGTGCCAGATGATGCCTATGACACCATCGCTACCTCAGGTGATTCCGCCCGCTCTGCCATGTTCACCGGCGCCGTAGGCAACAAGGTCTATTTCATGGGCGAATGGCAGCGCGATGCCGGTTTCTTTGAACCGCTGAACGTCATCCATAACCCAGTGGAGATCACCCGCGTGCCTCTGGCCGAGGCCGAGGGCATCGTTTGTTGTGGCCCCTTTGACACCCTGGCGGACCCAGATGTGAACCGGGCTGATTTCCTGCTGGCCAAACAAAAGGGGCTGAAACTGCTCTGCGCCAACCCCGATATCATCGTGGACCGCGGCGAGAGCCGCGAATGGTGCGCCGGCGCCCTGGCGCGGCTTTACACCGAAATGGGCGGCGAAAGCCTCTATTTTGGCAAGCCCCACCCGCCGATCTATGATCTGGCCCGCCGCCGCCTGGCCGAGCTGGGCACGGATATCGCAGATGGCGATATTCTGGCGATTGGCGATGGCCCGCATACGGATATTGCCGGCGGTATGGGAGAGGGTATCGATTCCCTCTTTATCACCGGCGGGCTGGCCGCGCGGGAAACAAAAACAACCACCCAGCCCGATGCTGCGGCGCTTTCTGCCTATCTGGAGCAGGAGAAATCAGCGCCCACGTTCAGCATCGGCTTCCTGCGCTGATGCAATTATTCATCTAATACAGATTGTTACGACCATCACAGGTCACTGTTGCGATACCAATTGCATCGGTGACCTGGCCTGAAACTTCGCCTGCCCCACAATTCCGAGCAGACAGGATGCCGCTAAAAACCTCTTGATTTTCTGCACCTGCAAAGTAATAAAGTTGCCAACACGCCCGCACTGGGTGTTTGATAATTACAGGACCACCTCAGTCGAGGCGATCTCATGGAGGGTCAAATGTTGGACAACCTGCCGCGCGGAACCATCTGCATCGAAGATATCGAAATGGGTATGACGCGCTTTGTCCGCAAAGTGATCACCGATGAGGATATCGAGATGTTCAGCCAGGTCTCCACTGACCGCAATCCGGTGCATCTGGATGATGACTATGCGCAGGACACCATCTTTCAGGGTCGCATCGCCCACGGCATGCTCACCGCCGGTCTGATCTCTGCCGTGATTGGCGAACAGCTGCCCGGCCATGGCACCATCTACATGAGCCAGTCGTTGAAGTTCCTCGCCCCGGTGCGTCCGGGTGATCTGGTACTGGCAGAGGTGGAAGTGACCGATATTGTCATCGACAAACGCCGGGTCAAACTGGATTGCCGCTGCATGGTGGATGGCAAAAAGGTCCTGGTGGGAGAGGCCATGGTCATGGCGCCCTCGCGCAAGTTCGACTGACCCCGGAACCGGCGCAGCAGCAGGCTGTTTCGAACAGCTGCTGTTTTCCGCAACGGCCTCTTGCCCAACTGCAATCGCATGCTTGCAAGCCTCTGTTTGGGGCGCTAGGCAGAGCCCATGCGCATCATCCGAGACTATCAATTTGTAGAAGAGCAAGACCGTGGCGCCAGCGTTGCGATCGGCAATTTTGACGGCGTCCACCGGGGTCATCAATCCGTCATCGACCTGGCCCGCGCCGCCGCGCCAGAGGCCCCACTGGGCGTCATGACCTTTGAACCGCACCCCCGCGCT
>NZ_JBDWPJ010000079.1:0-8693 GCF_039971195.1 Pseudophaeobacter sp. | reverse complement strand
AGACCAGAACATCCGCAGCACTGGCCAGACGGCAGTTGGGATCCGGGTCGCACATCCGCTCCACCAGACGTTTGAACCGGGGCGGCAGTCCTTCAGTGTCCAGCGGTTTTTGTTTGTTCTCAACCACCTCCATGGGGTTGTCGCCAAGCGAAGGCGGCGCGCCACGGAAATTGGCTAGCAGCAGCGCCCCCAGAGAATAGATATCCGCCCGGGCATCTGTTTGTCCTGACATCTGTTCTGGTGCTGCATAGGAGTATTTCCCAGCAAATTCGTTGCCAACAATGGTTTCTGCGCCGGGGTTGGTATCTTTGGCGATGCCAAAATCAATAATGACCGCCTGGGCGGGGTCGCCATCCCGCAGAATGATATTATCCGGGCTGAGATCCCGGTGCACGATATTGCGGCTATGGGCGGCTTTCAGCCCCTCGGCCACACGACGACAAATGACCAGAAGGTCATCGGCGGACATCGGTCCCTGCTTGAGCTTCTTGTCGAGGCCGGGACCGTCAATGTAGTCCATCAACAGATAGATATGGCCATCTGGGGTGCGGTGATTTTCGGAATAGCGCACAACTGCGTCGTGGCGGATTTCACGGATGTTTTCTTCGCGGGCCATCAAGACCGTGAAGTCCTCATTGCCCGAAAGTTCCTGTTTCAAAACCTTGATAGCAACCAGATTGCCAGAGATCTCCGAACGCGCCTTGTAGACATCCGAGGTGCCCCCCCGGCCCAAAAGCATCTCAATTCGATAGGTATTGTTCAGCAGATCACCGGGCTGAAATAGGTCACTGGGCCGGGAGCTGATCATCGCTGCCAATCCTTGTACAGGGATATAGTGTTCTTGCTGTCTGAAGGCCCCGCAACAAGAACTGCGCAAAACCTATGGGGCTTTGCACAGTCAGGCCAGGCCTTGGCCAGGGTAAGGGGCACCAAGTCAGCCCAGAGCCTGAAATTCTACCCGACGGTTTTCATCGGCGCGCGTATCATTGGCATCGTAAGGCGCGGTTTCACCCATTCCTATCGCCTTGAGCATGTTTTCTTCGACCCCGCAGGAACTGATCAGGTGACGTCGCACTTCCTGGGCACGCAACAGCGAAAGCCGTTCGTTATAAGAGGCGGAGCCAGAACTGTCCGTATGACCGATGATCTGGAAGACCGTACCCTGCATAGCCTGCATGGAGGCACACATATTGGCCAGCTTGGGCTGTTGATCTGGTCGCAGGGTTGCACTGTCGAAATCAAAGGAGATCTGGACGTTGATCTGTGCCTGCCGTTCAACCGGAGTGTATTCTTCGGTGGCGGCAGCGACGGTCGCAGTTTCCTGATCGTCAACGGCGAGGCCAGCGGTCGCAGCCCCACTTGGTGCAATGACCAGACCACGGGTCTTTTGTTGTTGGAACGCCTTGGTGATTTCTTCGACGGTTAATTCCTGATCGCTGTCTTGGGCATGGGCCTGAGAGACCGGAAAGAACAGAGCAGAGCATACGAAGGCGGTAATAATACTGTCGCGGACCATAACGTGTCCCCTATACTTAAAAACATCACCTAAAAACTCTATACCACAGGATCCATTCTGCCAATGGGCAGGATGTGGTTACGGCTTTTGGTATTTACAGCCGTTGCGCCGACAAAAGGCTTTACTCGCCAGCCGCCTAGGCCTTGAATAGGCTGGTAATGAGTTGAGGGTGTTATGCGGGTCTTACCGGCGATTATTGTGTTTTTTGGGCTGCTGTTGGCGCCTGTGGTCTGGATTGGTCTAAAATGGATGCTGTCCGAAGAGGATTTTCAGGGGGCTTCGGTTGATTCTACCGCCCGGATCGAAATTGAGATGCTGCGCCAGCAGATTGAAGATCTGCAGCTGCGGCTGACAGATCTGCAGACAGAGGTGACTCGCTTACCGCTTGCCACGGGCGGGCAAATGAACGCAGAACCCTCGTCGGCTGAGGCCGAGCGTGAGATTTGGGACCAGACCGAAGGGGCTGATTTGGACTACGCCCAGGTTGTGCTGATTGCGGATCGGGTCAATGTCAATCGTGGGTTACAGGTAACCGGTGGCAAATACCTGACCGAACGTCTGGGACGTCCGCGCGAAACCCTGAATGACACCTGTCAGCCAATGACAAACCCCGAGCTGAAGGCAAAGCTGGTGACCGAGCAGGTCGGGCCAATCCGGGTCAGTATGCTGCGCCCGGCGATCGAAAGCCTGAAAGTTGTTTTTGAAAATATCCGTCAGGCGGATCCGGATCTCTATAACCGCATAAATACCGCAGGAGCGCTTTGTGTACGCCGCATCCGGGGGACAACAAATTCGCTCTCTACTCATAGCTACGGGTTGGCGGTGGATCTGAATATTGACGGGCAGTTGGACAATTTCACCGATGGGAAAACCCAATTGGGCCTGACCATTATGGCGGATTTCTTTTTTGACGAAGGCTGGGTCTGGGGGGCGGGATTTCGCCGCGAGGACAGCATGCATTTTGAAATCAGTCGCCGCCAGCTGGACGCTTGGATCAGCGAAGGCCGCCTGTGAAGGCGAGATGAGTTAAGTTTGCTCTGAGGTTAAGAGCGCAGCAACACCTTGTTGGAGCCCAATGCCTGTGCCACCTGTTGGTATTGATTGGCACGTTCAACGGATTGCGTAGAAGACCTGAGCAATCTGGTCTCTGCCTCCTCAAGGATAGCAATGGCCCGCTCATGGGTGCCGCGACGTCGGTCTGGAGCAACAGCCACCAACGGGCGGGTTGATTGCTGGCCGTCCGGTCCTATGAGGCGTGCCCGTGGTTTTGCGGGATCACGATTTTCACGGGCCAGATTGCGCAGCTCTTCTGCGGTGTCGCGCAGGATTTGTTTGAGTTCTGTATGGCCGCCAATATTGGCGGCGTCCTGTTCCAAGGCTTCGATCCGCTCAGCCAGACAATCCACTGTATAGCCGCCACTACCAGTGCAGAGGGAGTTCATTGACGCTAGCCGCGTCGCAATCTCGGGTATTGAGGAAACCTGAGTGGTGGGAGACCCGGATGCGGGGTCGCCTTCTTCGTCGTAGCTATAGCTGTAGCTACCGGTGGGTTGTGCGGGCAAAGGCAGGGGTAGGCTTATGGCCAAAAAACCGGCAGCTCCCAAGGCAATTCTTAAAACGCTGTTCATGTTAGACCCTTTTGGCTACTTAAATTTCAGTCTTCCAACCCATAGGCCCTGCGAATGCCCCGCTGGGTGCCAGGACCAAAATCACCGTCAATGCTGCCTTGATAGAACTTGTGTTCTTGCAGCTTGTTTTGCAGCGCCCGGCGGGTTTCCAGCTTGAACATATTGGGCCTTTCGCTCAGCAGGTTCAAAACATCGGTGCTACCAGAGCGCAGCGCCGCATAGAGAAACCCGGCGGCCTCTTCAGGGCCTTTGCCGGGGACAAGACCATCATCGATCAATGCAGCAAAGTTAAACTGGGCCTGCGGATGGCGTAGTTCCGCTGCCCGTTGGAAGAAAGTATAGGCTTTTTGGGGATTTGCAGACAGTCCAAGGCCGCCCTGATGGTGCAAAAACCCAAGATCATTTATTGCATCAGGAAAGTTCTGCAAGGCGGCGGCCTGGTAGAGCTCCAGCGCTTTTTGTGGATCGGCAGCGACGCCGGTGCCCCGCTCGTAGAGTTTGGCGAGTTCAAACTGTGCTTCGGGTGCCCCGGCATCGGCCGCGCGCTGCAAAAAGGAGACCGCTGCTACGGGATCAAACCGGCCGACATTGGGATTGAGCCGCATATAGGCGAGACCCAGCATAGACCGGGTATCCCCAAGGTCCGCCAGGGCAAGCAGTTGCTCTTCTTGATCTGGCTTCATCGAGGACCAAGCCTCTGATGTGCCAACTGAATCTGCGCCTCCATCAGCTGGTGAGAGATAAAAGGGTACACCTGTCAGAGAGCCATAGGTGTGGGGCTCTTGCAGATTTCCGGTCTTTTCCAAAACCAGATCGCGAACCTGGCGGAACATCAGGCTGATTTCCAGCCCGGGCTGCGCCATTTTTTTCATCAGGGCTTCGGCATAGGGGCTGTTGTCACCGGTTCCATCCAATGCGACCTGACCATCCCGCGCTGCAAAGGCGACCAGCGTTCCGCGATCAGGATCCACTGCTGCCATGCCACCACCGCCACCCCGGGTCTGATCCGAGGCAGCCTGGGCTTCGGCAACGGTATCAAGATCGATCTCATCGCCCAGCGGGTTGTCCCGGCAACTGTCCAGAATGACAATACGCATCTTTCGTGCATTGTCGACGGCCGCCAAGAGCTGCTTTAGCGAGGCTGACTGGCGTTGAATATCGCGGTTGTTGCTTGCCTTGACATCAATTGGCAGCAGAAAATTCTCCCCCTGCACCTCAACCCCATGACCGGCAAAATAGATCAAGGCGAGATCTGCCACTTCGGAGCGAAAGGCAAAATCCTCCAAGACCCGGGTCATGTCCTGGGTCGTGGAATCAAGGGAGAGGGTGACATCAAAACCAATATTTTCAAGGCTTTGCGCCATGCCATTGGCATCTTTGAGGGTGTTCTGCAGAGGCGGCAGAAACTGATAATTGGCCATGCCAATCACCAAAGCGATTTTGTCTCGCGCCGCCTCCGCCATCTGGGGGAGGGTGAGACAGGCAACAATTGCCAAGGTTTTTAGAAAACCAGCCATATCAATACCAACGAATACAAGTAACAAAACTAAAGGTAATCTAACGCGCTGATGCGGCAAGGAAAGGAAAAAAGCCGCTAAAGCAGATGCTCAAGCGGCTTTGATTTAAGCATTCGGCGTGCGCCGCTGGAAACAGGACCCTCAGCTGGGGACAAAGTTTCCGATTTCACGCAGGCGCTCGCGCAGTTTTTGCAAGGTGACCGTGTCTGTCGCCGCGTGAAGGTCAGCCTCACCCGTGTCCAGAACCTGGGCCTCGATCCGCTCATAGAAGCCAGCCATACCGGCCAGTGTCTGCATCACCAGGTCAAAATCCTGAAGTGATTGCGTTTCCTGGCGGTTAGGCTTGGTGCCGCGATCAAAAATATCGTGCACCACGTCTTCTAAGGCTTGCACCTTGGAATACAGCTGCCGCATTTCCCTTGCGGAAATCGCGCTGAGTCCAGAAATTGTGTTGCGTTGCTCTTCCATGTTTAGAGTCGCCCGACGACCTGTTCGATGGCCTGCTGCATCGTCGAGACAGTGAAAGGCTTACGGATGATGTTGTTCAACCCAAGCTTTTTGCCTACTTCGATGATTTCTGGTGTGGGTTTACCCGTCACCAGAATAAAGCCAAGACGCGCTGTGGCCTGATTGCCCCGGACTGCCTGCAGCAGACCCAAACCATCCATGCCCGGCATGTTATAGTCGGACAAAACCAGGTGAACCGGCGTGGTTGTCAGCTTTTGAAACGCAGACTGGCCGTTGTTTTCCACCATGTAGTTCTTGATGCCAAGCTCATCAAGACACTGGGTAATAATCCCGCGGCTTGTGGACATATCATCGACGACCATTACGCGTAGAGAGTCTTTTAAGCTCATGATTTTTTTCCTCGTGTTGCTCTTGTCTGCTCGCTTACTGAGCATCGCCTCCGGGCGGAGTGTTGATGTAAGTTGTGATTCCAGATGTCTTTAGCTTCTTCTCTGCAGGCCCGGACATTCGTTCGGAGTGGCCGATGAAGAGATATCCACCCGGGGTCAAATTCTGCTGAAAAGCCAGCCAGACTTTTTGCTGGGTTGGCGTGTCAAAGTAGATGGCCACGTTGCGGCAAAAAATCGCGTCGAACTTTCCCTTGAAGGGGAAGGGTTCGATCAAATTCAGCACCCCAAAGGTGATCATCGACCTCAAGTTTTCGGGCATCCGCCCATCCGGATCCATCTTGGGTACCAGGCTACGGTACTCAGAAGGGATCTGGTCAATTTCGTCCTGCGGGTATTTGGCCGCCTTGGCAAATTCCACAACCTGGGGATCAATATCCGTACCCAGGATCTTGAAATCATACTTGCCGATATCCGGACACATGCTGTGAATGATCATCGCCATCGTAAAGGGTTCAGGCCCTTTTGAACAGCCAGCAGACCAAATCCGAACCCGTCCGCCGTTGCGCGCCTTTTCGATCAGCGGCGGCAAAACATCGTTGCGCAGCGTTTCAAAATGGTGCGGTTCACGGAAGAAATGCGTGACATTGGTGGTCAGGAGCGACAGCAGTTTGCTGCGTTCCTTGTCACTGTTCTTGCCGTTCAAAGCAGCCAGGTAGTCTTTGAAATTCACAACATTCTGCTGTCTCAACTGGCGGGCCAGCCGCGCAGAAACCAGAGGTTTCTTGCTGCTCGACATCGCCAGTCCGAAGTGTTTATAGGCAAAATCGGCGATTGCCTCGAAATCCTGATCCGTCAGGGTGAACCCGTCGGAAGGAGTTTCTATGGGACCCGCAACAGACATTAGAGCACTTGCTCCGGAACAGAGATGACCGCATCCAGATTGATGATACGCACCATTGTTTCATCATGCGAGATGATGCCCTGGATGTACTCCATGGTATTGCGGCTATCGACAGGTGGAGTTTCCTGAATCTCTTCCGGATTGATCGAGATGATCTCGGAGACAGATTCAGCCAACAGGCCAACAGGTTTACCCGCAGAGGAGACCACGATCACAACGTTCCGCTCGCTGGCTTCGGTTGTTTCCAGGCCAAAGCGGGCCGAGAGATCGTAGATAGGGATCACTGCGCCACGCAGGTTCATCACACCCAAAACGTCCGAAGGCGCATGGGGCAGGATGGTCACTGGGGACCAGCGCCGGATTTCCCGGATCTGGGTGATTTTCAGACAGAAAGCCTGTCCGGCGACGGTGAAGCTAACAAACTCGCTAAACTGAGCGTGCTTAACCTCTTGATCGTTACTTTTTACTTCAGCTTGCATTGCTCATTCTCCGCTCGGAATCAAAGGCGCCTGCCGCAGGCGAGGCCGCCAGGATACTTTCTGGGTCAAGGATCATCGCGATCTTGCCGTCCCCAAGGATGGTTGCGGCTGCGACGCCGGCAATTTCTCCACAGACACCGTCCAGACTTTTGATGACGACCTGGCGTTGGTCATGGATGTCATCCACTGCCAGGGCGCTGCGTTGTCCGGTTTCGGTCTCCACCAGGAGGTAGACGCCAGGGGGTTGATCGCTGTCTTCTTTCCGCAGGCCAAGCGCTCCGGCGACATCACAGATCGGAACAAAACTGCCGCGGATCGATAGCAATGTGCCATCGGCGCCCAGGTTGTTGATCATGTCATCGTTGCCGCGCATTGTTTCGACAATCGAGGTGATCGGAACCACCATTGTCTGGTCCGCAACCGAAACAACCATACCGTCCATAACCGCAAGGGTCAGAGGCAGAATGATCGTAAAGGTCGAGCCTTTGCCCGGGGTGGAAGAGATATTGATCCGCCCGCCAAGACCGGTCACTGCGTTTTTCACAACATCCATGCCAACCCCACGACCGGAGAGGTTAGAGACCTCTTTGGCGGTGGAAAAGCCTGGAGCGAACAGCAGGTTATCGATCTCACTATCGGTGAGCTCAGCGTTCTCTGGAATAAGACCCTTTTCGATAGCGATCTGCTTCACACGGGGGCGGTTCACCCCAGCGCCATCGTCTTTGACTTCGATACAGACCGAACCGGAACGGTGCGACGCGGAGAGACGAATTTCACCAATTCGTTCCTTGTTGGCGCCTTCGCGATCTTCGGGCTTTTCGATGCCGTGGTCGACCGCATTCCGCAGGATATGCGTCAAGGGATCGGCCAGACGTTCAATCACTGTCTTATCGACTTCGGTATTTTCACCCTCAGTCACCAGCTTACAAGTTTTACCAGTGGCGCTGGAGGCTTCGCGGACAATCCGAGCCATGCGCTGGAACAGCGGCTTAACCGGTTGGGCGCGAATGGACATGACACCTTCCTGGATATCGCGGGCCAGGTTCTTAAAGCCCTCCAGTTCAGTTTCAACATCTCGGACATCGTCCACATCGAGGTTGGCAATTTGCTGTGCCAGCATCGAATGGTTGATGATCAGCTCCCCAACAGCATTGATTAGCCGGTCCACCCGCTCAAGATCCACGCGCAGGGTTGGATTAGGACCACGCTGCTCTGATTTTGTGGTCTCAGCTTTGGGGGCCGCAGGCTTGGTTCCGGTTGCTTCCGGTTTCACCTCCGGGGTTGGCGCAGGGGCCGGCTGTTCAAAAGGGGCGGCAGGGGTCTCTTCAACCATAACTGTAGGCTCCGCTACGGGAGTGGGCTCGGCTATGTCCGGAGCCGTGCCGAAGGCAGCCTCCAAGGCAGCCAGTGCTTTTGCATCAGCTTCAGCGTCGCCATCACCATCGATGGAAAGTTCGCAGAGGCCTTCGACAAATTCGAAGACGGCTTCTACAGTGGATCGTGCTTCTGTGGTGGTGAGAGTAAGGTTCCAGCTCAGGTAGCTTTCTTCTGGATCAATACTGTCAAAACCAGGCAGTTCAGAGTCATCGAGCTCAATGTCCAGGGTTCCCATCTCTTGCAGAGCTTGGAACAGGAAAATAGGCTCGTTGCCGGTGCTGTACATGTCTTTCAGAGGACGGAAGTGGATGCGATAAGTTTCCTCGCTCGCAACTTCCGGAATATCGATCGCGCCGATATCCATTGGACCTCCAAGCCCCATAGGCTCGAATGTGGGGTCTTCTTCCTCTTCAGGATT
>NZ_JBDWPJ010000078.1:0-9756 GCF_039971195.1 Pseudophaeobacter sp. | reverse complement strand
GGATCAGGCAAACAGCTCATGAGCCAGTTCCAGCGCCTCGACCAGGGTGTCGACCTCGGCCTTGGTGTTATACAGACCAAAGGAGGCTCGGCAGGTGGCGGTGACACCGAGATGCTCCATCAATGGGCCAGCACAGTGGTGTCCCGCGCGTACAGCAACACCTTTTTTGTCAAGGATGGTAGAGATATCATGCGCATGGGCTGCGCCCTCGAGGGTGAAGCTAAAAATCGCAGCTTTATCAGTCGCCTGCCCCTGAATGTTCAGCCAGTTTAACCCTTTGAACTTGGTCACGGCATAGTCGCGCAATTCTGCCTCATGGGCGGCGATACTCTCCATCCCCAATGCCATCATATAATCCAGCGCAACGCCAAACCCGATGGTCTGCACGATGCCAGGCGTGCCCGCCTCGAACTTCATCGGCGGATCATTGTAGATCACGGCGTCTTTGGAGACCTCGCGGATCATGTCACCACCGCCCATGAAGGGACGCATCTCTGCCATGCGGTCGGGATGCACATAGATCGCGCCAGACCCTGAAGGACCGTATAGTTTATGGCCGGTGATAGCATAGAAGTCACAGCCCAGATCCTGAACATCCACTGGCATATGCACCGCGCCCTGCGATCCATCGACCAGAACCGGTACGCCCTTGGCATGAGCGCCTTCCGTCACGGCTTTGACATCCACAACGGTTCCCAACACGTTGGAACATTGCGTCAGGGCTACCAGTTTGGTCTTGGGCGTGATGGCATCGATCACCGCCTGCGGGTCCAGACTGCCATCTGCAGCGGTATCCACCCATTTAATTACCACGCCTTGCCGTTCACGCAGGAAGTGCCAGGGAACGATATTTGCGTGATGCTCCATCACCGACAGGATGATCTCATCCCCGGCCTCAAGCCGTGGCATGGCCCAGCTATAGGCCACCATATTGATGCCCTCTGTGGTGCCCGAGTTCAGTATGATATGGTCCTCATGTCCGGCATTGAGGAACTTGGCAATGATGCCCCGCACGCCTTCATATTTTTCCGTGGCCAGATTGGAAAGGTAGTGCAAGCCCCTGTGAACATTGGAGTACTCCTGCGAGTACGCCTGATTGATCGCATCAATCACCACCTGAGGCTTCTGCGCGGAGGCCCCATTGTCCAGATAGGTCAGTGGCTTGCCATTGACCTCACGTGACAGGATGGGAAATTCACTGCGGATTTTTTCGACATCATACATTTGTAGGCAGTCCAGTATTGGCAGGGCCAAAGAGGCCGTCAAGAAAGAGCATGGAAAAGAACAACACAATTGTTGCCATCAAAACCACGGCAAAGGCATACCAGAGGGAGGCAAACCCATGGGCTTCGTTTACAAAGTTCAACAGCACAAAAAACATAACAAGGCCAATCACAAGGAAGACAATACTCCCAAACGTCGGCGAGGCCAGCAGCGCGGCTATACCGCCTGCCATAACCACCAACTGAACCAGTTGATCCCAGACTAGCAGCGACAACATCGGCATGAACCGCGCTGTGCCTCCTATCAAACGTCCGCAATAGGTCAGCAGCGCAGCAAAGCCGACACTGCGCAGCGCAGACAGGAACAGCGACAGTCCGGGATGTTTGGGAGACAGACCGAACATAGCCAAATCACTGGACTTGGTGACGTAGAGCCCCAATGCTCCAAAGAACAGTTCGTTCAGAACAATGGCCAGGAATAGCCCGGTCCAGATGGCCTCATGCGGCCATTGACGCAGCAGGATCGTACGCGCTGCCACCCCTGGCTGACGCAAGGTCAGGACCATAAAAGACCACAGAAAGCTCATAGCTGTACCTGTGTTTTGGCCCAATAGCCCTGGTAAAGACCGGAGATCCAGAACCAGAGGAAGGCGGTGAACCACAGCCCGCCAATCAGGTTCAGCTCGGTTCCGGGACCAATCATGCCCGCAACCAACCCGTTCAGCAGCATCAGTGGGCTGGCCGCGAGAAAGGACCAGAACAGAGCTAGACGGGCGGCATAGGCCTCTCCTTTGCCACGCAGGACGCTGGCGATGAAATGGGTCATCAGTGCCAGGGTATAGAGCGCCAGAGGTGCCACAAAAATGATGCCAAACAACGCGTTGCTGAGCAACATTGTCTGTTCTTGCCCGGTCAGATGCGCCTCACGGGCCAGGCTGGGCATACGCGAGATGAACATCAAGGCGCAGCCGGCCATCAGGATCGCTAAGAGTCGGTCCTCGCGCGGGCCCATCTCTAGGAGCCGCGCAAAAACACGGCGCGGCCCCCTATAGGTCGCCAGGATATCGCTGGTAACCGCCATTTAGCGACGCCGCGACAGCCAGCCTTCGAGGCGGGCAACGATGGCTTCGGCAATCTCACCGTCCTCGATCTCTTCCACCGCTTCCGCCAGGAAAGCCAGAGTCAGCAGATCGGTGGCCTCCTCAGTCGGAACCCCGCGCGAACGCAGGTAAAACAGAGCCTCCTCGTCGATGGCACCAGTGGTGGAGCCATGCGAGCAAATCACGTCATCGGCGTAGATTTCCAGCTCAGGTTTGGCCAGGAACTGGCTGTCATCGTCCAGCAGCAACGATTGGCTGATCTGATAACCATCGGTTTTCTGAGCGCCCTCCTTGACCAGGATCTTGCCCTGAAACACGCCAGTGGCGCCATTGCGCAGCACTTTTTTGAAAACTTGACGACTTTCGCAATTCACCGCGTCATGGGTGATGAACACAGTGTCATCGTGGTGGAAATCACCGTCGCCAACACAGGCACCCGCGATATGGGCAATAGCATCATCGCCCAGCAGTTCGAGCACTGCCTCGTTGCGGGTTAGCACGCCATTGACGGTGAGCGTGAAACTCTTGAACTGGGATTCAGTGCCAAGACGCGCAAACATATGGGTTGCGGCACGGCGCTCGTGATCGCGGCCCTGGGCCCGGACCAGATGCAACTTGCCGGTATCGGCAATGTCGATCTCCATGCATTTGTTGAAGCGCGAGGCGGCGGGACCATTTTCCAGAATGGTGGCTTCGGCATCTTTTTCCACCCGGATCACGTGATGCAGGATAGCGTCAGAGACCTCGTCAGAATGCACATAGATCAGATTGATCGGCTTGCTGGGTTTACCTGTCACATGGATGGCAACGCCATCACTGGCAAAGGCCGTGTTCAGGGCAGCCAGGGGACGCGCTACAGGCGACTGTCCGCGCGCTTCCAATACACCGTACAGATCCTTGGCCCAGTGGATGTCCCGACTGCAGATATCAGCGATGCGGTCGATCTGCACCCCCTCAAGGCTGAGGTCATCCGAAGCCGCTTCATCATAGACGCCATCGACAAAAACGATCCGCAAACGATCGAATTCATTGAACATTGGCTCTTCTTCGGTGGAAAACACCGTGGCCTTGCTCGCCTCGACGGCGGTCAAGCTATCCGGACGGGTGTATTTCCAATATTCGTCACGACGTCCAGGCAGGCCCAGGGTCTGCACCCGCGCCAAGGCCGCCTGACGCGCCAGAGCAAGGCAGCCGCCCTCGGGCAGGCTCAGCGCCGCCAGCCGCGCCTCGGTGGCACTTTGTTTCGCTTCAGCCAATGCCATCTCAGGACACCTCCGCCAGAATACCGGCGTAGCCGTTGTTTTCCACTTCGAGCGCCAGCTCTGGACCACCGGTTTTTACGATCTTGCCATCGGCCAGAATGTGAACAACATCGGGTTTGATGTGGTCCAACAGGCGCTGATAGTGGGTGATCACCAGGAAACCACGACCTTCGTCGCGCAGGGCGTTGACGCCCTCGGCTACCAGTTTCATCGCATCAACATCAAGGCCAGAATCGGTTTCATCCAGGATGCACATCTTGGGCTCTAGCATGGCCATCTGCAGGATTTCGTTACGCTTTTTCTCACCACCAGAGAAGCCAACATTGACCGGGCGCTTCAGCATATCGGCGTCGATCTTCAGATCTTTGGCCTTGGCGCGGATGGTTTTGAGGAATTCAGCCGCTGAAAGCTCCTCTTCGCCGCGGGCCTTGCGCTGCGAATTCACCGCGGTGCGCAGGAAGGTCATATTGCCAACGCCGGGGATTTCTACCGGATATTGGAAGGCCAGGAAGACGCCCAATGCGGCACGCTCTTCGGGCTCCAGCTCCAGCAGATCTTCGCCCGCCAGAGTGGCACTGCCATCGGTGACCTCATAGCCATCGCGGCCAGAGAGAACATAAGACAGTGTCGACTTGCCAGAGCCATTTGGCCCCATGATCGCATGTACCTTGCCGGCCTCGACAGTCAGGTCCAGCCCCTTCAGGATTGCCTTGTCCTCGTCTTCAAGTTTGACGTGCAGGTTTTTGATTTCGAGCATTTTTTCCTCGTCTCTATTGTCTGGGCGACCTAGTTGGTGCCTGTGTTTTGTTCAGCGCGCAGGCGCGCAGGAAAGCTGTTACGCAGATCAGCCTGAGCCCGGGCAATGCCCGCGCCATAAGCCAGCTCTGCCGGTTGTTTGAGGTTTCGCGCCTGGGTTGGGATCTGTTCCCAAGCCAGCGGTGAAATGAGCGCGCGCCCTACCGAGGCGGCGTAATCGTAATACTTCAGATGTCCCTGATCGCCGGGCGACACCCAGGTCGAAGGAACGCCATAGGCATCTGCCGAGATCAGCCCATGCAGCGAGGCCGCAAAGATATGGGCGCAGGCGCTGATCTGGTGGCAGACGGATGCCGCATCCTGGCGCGGATCAATCAGCAGGAAATCTTCACTTTGACTGGCAAGAGATTGAATTTGGGCATCTTCCATCTGGCTATGATGCGGCACCAACCCGATTTTATGGGTCTTAGACGGAGCGGGGTCAAAGACATCCGCAACCAGCAGCCCAGGGTCGCCAAATTGATCCGTCTTTTGCCCGAGCAAGGCCGCGCTGATTGGTCCACGCAGCAAGGCGATCTCGACATTGCTCAAAAAGTCTCGCGAAATCGCATGCAGCAGCCCAGAGCCCCAGACAACGGGACTATGGGCATAGACCTTTGCTTCAGAAAGCTTACGACGGGCAATCTGAAGGATGGAGCCAATGGCAAAAAGATCCGCCTTGCCAGCCCCGACATGCACCACCTCACGGCCACTCAGATGCGCAACGACGCTGGCCGAAAGCGCATCACCAAAATTTGGCACCGCCTTCCACCAGAACAGCCGCAGGGGCGCGTTATGAGAACTCGCGAGCGTCATGTTCAGCCGATCACCACCGCTGTACCGCTGGCCGAAACCATCAACATCGAATTACCGACGACCTCATAGTCAAGGTCAACGCCGACCACCGCATTGGCACCTTTTTCGCGGGCGCGGTCTTCCAATTCGGACAGCGCGGTTTCGCGCGCGTCCTGCAGTTTGCCCTCATAGGCGCCAGAGCGGCCGCCAACGATATCGGTGATCGAGGCAAAGACATCGCGCACCACATTGGCACCCATGATGGCCTCACCCACGACGATGCCCTTATATTCAGCGATCTGGTAGCCTTCGACAGAGGGAGTCGTTGTGACAATCATTCTAGTTTTCCGTTCCTGCGAGTGTATTGTCTTCCTCTTCAGCACTCATCGAAGCGCCTTTTTGGCGGGAGGCCATTTCTGCATACCGCTTAGAGGTTGGGGCCTTGAACCGCGCTTTAAGGTCTTCCAACTGGTCTTTGTCGACAATCAGATGGTTCTTGTTGCTGCGATATTGTTGGCACACATTCAAAGTGGCATAGCCTACCTCCTGGACCCACTCCTGAAACGCCTCCTCGTTTTCATTGTCCACCTCGATCATGATGATCGGGCGGCAGCGGCCCAAAACGCCGGAAAGACCAGAAATCACTTTTATTTCCATACCTTCCACATCGACCTTAATGAAGTCGGGTTCAACCTCATCCAACAGGGCATCCGCACGATAAACTTTGAGATCCCCCTCTCCGGCCAGCATCTTTGCGCCGCCCAGGTTGCGACGGCGCCTTTCCATGGCAAACCCACCAGAGAGTTCATCCGAAAGGCCGATCCCCAGCATCGAGAAATCCACCCGATCTCGCAGCCCATTCACCAGCATATTGTTGATCAGAAGATCATAGGCCAACCGATTGGGTTCAAAAGGAATGATCCGACCCGCTTTCAGGAATAGGCCGGCAAATAGGGAGTGGTTTCCTACGTTTGCGCCAATGTCGACAAAGGTGCCCCCTTCGGGAAACAACGGGATCAGAGCCTCCAGTTCATCAAGCTCGTAAAAGGTACCCTTGCGATGATTGCGTTGAATCGGGTCCTTTGCCTTGTTCACACAAAAGCTGACAGGCTGACCCAAAACTTCACTGTGGATCAGCGACAGCGGGCCGCTTTCCAAAACACGGCCAAAGGCAAGTTTTTTGCCGTGGCGTGTCAGTTCTGGCTTTTGGTCATCCATGTCAAACAAACCTTTGGTGTTTCTAGGAAAGAGCGATCCAGGGGGTGGATCAGCCCACCGACCCTTCCAAGGAGATGGCGACCAATTGCTGGGCTTCCATGGCAAACTCCATGGGCAGCGCCTGCAAAACGTCCTTGCAGAAGCCATTGACCACCAGGGCCACCGCCTCTTCCTCGTCCATGCCGCGCTGACGGCAATAGAACAGCTGGTCGTCATCCACCTTGGAGGTTGTCGCCTCATGCTCCACCCGGCTCGAGTTATTCTTGACCTCGATATAGGGCACCGTGTGGGCGCCACATTTGTCGCCGATCAACAAACTGTCACATTGGGTGTAGTTACGGCTGTTCTTGGCCTTGGGGTGCATCGAAACCAACCCGCGATAGGTGTTCTGTGCCTTGCCGGCAGAGATACCCTTGGAGACGATCCGGCTCTTGGTGTTCTTTCCCAGATGCACCATCTTGGTACCGGTATCGGCCTGCTGCATGTTGTTGGCGATGGCGATGGAATAGAACTCGCCCTGACTTTCGGCACCGCGCAGGATGCAGGAGGGGTATTTCCAGGTCACGGCAGAGCCGGTTTCCACCTGGGTCCACATGATCTTGGCGCGATCCCCGCGGCAATCGGCACGTTTGGTCACAAAGTTGTAGATACCGCCTTTGCCGTTTTCATCACCGGGATACCAGTTCTGTACGGTAGAGTATTTTACTTCGGCATCTTCTTCGATGATGATCTCAACCACAGCGGCATGCAGCTGGGCAATATCACGCGCAGGTGCAGTGCAGCCCTCAAGGTAGCTCACATAGGAGCCCTTGTCGGCAATGATCAGAGTGCGTTCAAACTGGCCGGTGTTTTCCGCGTTGATGCGGAAATAGGTCGACAGCTCCATCGGGCAGCGCACGCCTGGCGGGATATAGACAAAAGAGCCATCTGAGAACACCGCCGAATTCAGGGTGGCATAGAAGTTGTCGGAAACCGGAACCACGGTGCCGAGGTATTTCTTGACCAGCTCGGGATGTTCCTTGATCGCTTCCGAGATCGAACAGAAGATCACGCCGGCCTTTTTCAGCTCGGCCTGGAAAGTAGTGCCAACTGACACCGAGTCAAACACCGCGTCTACAGCCACCTTGCGGCCCTCGGCTGGCATATCCTCTGCACCTTCAACGCCGGCCAATATCATCTGCTCTTTCAAAGGGATGCCGAGCTTCTTGTAGGTTTCCAGCAGCTTGGGATCGACCTCATCCAACGATTTGGGCTTTACTTCCATCGATTTGGGACGGGCATAATAATACTGGTCCTGAAAATCGATTTCCGGGTAGTCGACCATGGCCCAGCTGGGCTCTTCCTTTTGCAGCCAGCGCTCATAGGCCTCGAGGCGCCAGTTCAGCATCCATTCGGGTTCGTCGTTCTTTTCAGAGATCAGGCGAACGATATCGGTGGTCAGCCCCTTGGGAGCATATTCCATCTCGATCTCGGTTTCCCAGCCGTATTTATATGTGCTGACTTCGGCCACCGCATCCACGGTTTCCTGGTCAACACCTTCCTTGACTTGGGTCTGGTCCAAAGCGGCCATGATTTTCTCCTACAGTCACGCCA
The DNA here is from genome assembly GCF_039971195.1 of Pseudophaeobacter sp. Lineage (GTDB taxonomy): Bacteria > Pseudomonadota > Alphaproteobacteria > Rhodobacterales > Rhodobacteraceae > Pseudophaeobacter. The sequence continues at coordinate 1,770 of NZ_JBDWPJ010000078.1, read as the reverse complement.
CGCGGGCGCGGTGTTTCTTATGCTTTTGAAGCCACGTCTCGGTAAAGCGCAGCACTTGATCTTCGGTTGTCTCCGGCCCCAACGAGACGCGCAGGGCGCCTTGGGCGGTTTCTTCGTCAATTCCCATCGCGGTCAGCACCGAACTGGTGCGCACCTTGCCACTGGAACAGGCTGACCCAGAGCTGACGGCAAAACCGGAAAGGTCCATTTGCATGACTTGCGTCTCTCCTTTCCAGCCAGGCACCATGAAACAGGAAGTGTTCGGCAGGCGCGCAGAATCTTTGCCCGCGAAAATAAGCTCTGGAGCGCCAGCCACAAGGGCTTCTTCCATCAGGTCGCGCAGCTTTTGCACCCGTTCCCAGGTGCCATCTGCCAATCTTGCCGCAGCGGCCTCTGCAGCAGCGCCGAATCCAGCAATACCGATAACATTCTCAGTGCCAGAACGGCGCCCCATTTCCTGACCACCGCCGCGGATTCTTGCCTCAAGGTCGGTGCCGCGCGGCATCACCAAGGCGCCAATGCCTTTGGGGCCACCCAGTTTGTGAGCAGAGACCAAGGCCATTTGCGTGCCAAGCCAGTTAAAGGCGATCGGAAGTTTGCCAAAGGCCTGCGTCACATCGCTGACCGCCAGTCCCTGTGGCAGGGTCTGGATGATGCCGGTCTCAGCATTGGCCAATTGCAGGGTTGATTTTGCAGGGGTCGCTACTGTCACCTGCCCGTCAAAAGAAACCGGAAGGTCTGTATTCGCCCAGGCCTTTACCGCACTGTGTTCAATCATCGAGCCTTGCAGATCTCGACCCGCAAGGGCCAGGGCTGCCCCCTCGGTGGAGCCAGAGGTGAAGATCACATCGGCGCCATCCGCCCCAAGCGCAGACGCCACCTGAGCGCGGGCGCGTTCGATCACAGCCTTGGCGGAACGTCCCTCTGAATGAACCGAGGATGGATTGCCAAAGTGATCCATCGCGGCAATCATCGCCGCGCGGGATTGCCGCGAGAGCGGTGTGGTCGCGTTGTGATCGAGGTAAACGCGTTTCATGGAATCACCTTTTGGATCTTGAGACTGCCAGTCATAGCAAGCGTGTTTTGTGTCATGTCCGGATTATTCCGCGTCGACAACCGAGAACAGCCCCGGCACCGCCGGACAGGGGGCCAGGTCGTTCTGGATCACATCCGACAATCGGGTCTGGTGCAAAAACACATAGACATGCGCGCTGAGGCTCTCCCACAAACGGTTGGTGAGGGATTGAGCCCGGCTGCCACTGGTGGCGCCTGAGGCGCCAGCGCCCTTATGCATGGCATCTACGGTTTCATCCACGGCGCTCAGGATATCAACCACCCGGATCTCTGAGGCCGGACGTGCCAGACGGTAGCCGCCGCCCGGGCCGCGCACCGAGGCAACCAGTTCCGCGCGACGCAGTTTCACAAAGAGCTGTTCCAGATAGGGCAGTGAGATATTCTGCCGTTTGGAGATATCCCCTAGCACAACCAGAGCATCACCCGGTTGCAGCGCAATATCGGCAAGTGCGACCATCGCATAACGGCCTTTGGTAGAAAGCTTCATCTTTCCAACTCTCCAAACATCTGGTCAAGACGCGAAAACATTGACCTCAACCGCCTGAGTGCGTATCTCAGCGTGACGGTGCAATGCAATGGCCTGCGCCAGCAATTAGAATTGTTCTAAGATGACTGATGGAATTCGTCAACTATTCGCGGCGATCTTTGAACCCCCAGACAGGGACACCCATGCCCGAGGTTATTTTTCCCGGACCC
>NZ_JBDWPJ010000077.1:0-29623 GCF_039971195.1 Pseudophaeobacter sp. | reverse complement strand
CTTCTCTAACAGAACAGAATAGGCTTCGTGGGTATCATGGGTGGGCCTACCCTTACCGTTTGATCCAGTATATATTTTCAAAGCCTGCTTTAGTTCGTTGGCAATGCCAATGTAGTCAACGACGAGCCCGCCGGGCTTGTCTTTGAAAACTCGATTGACGCGAGCAATGGCTTGCATCAAATTATGCCCCTTCATCGGCTTATCAATATACATCGTATGGCAGTTTGGCGCGTCAAAGCCTGTTAACCACATATCCCGCACGATCACTAACTGCAGGGGATCGCTTACATCCTTAAAGCGCTTCTCAAACAGCTTCTTTGTTTCTTTACTGTAAATATGAGGTCGCAGCTTGTCTTTGTCGGATGCTGAACCTGTCATTACAATTTTGATGGCTCCCTTCGTCGGATCCTCATCATGCCAATCTGGCTTAAGGGCAACGATTTCATCGTACATCTCCACGCAAATTTCGCGGCTCATACAAACAATCATACCTTTTCCGGGCATACTCGCAATGCGTTCTTCGAAATGTTGAACTAGGTCTTTTCCGACTTCAGCAACTCTTGGCTCGCTACCAACAAGCTTTTCCAGTGCAGACCACTGAGATTTGGTCTTTTCACGCGTTGAAACATCTTCCTCATCTTCGATGAGTTCATCCACGTCATCATTAAGTGCTTCGATCTCTGCCTCATTGATATTCAATTTGGCCAAACGGGATTCATAATAAATGGGTACCGTTGCCCCATCATCCACAGCGTCTTGGATATCATATACAGAAACATAGTCGCCAAATACCGCACGCGTGTCTTTGTCACCCGTATCAATAGGCGTGCCAGTAAATCCAATGAACGAAGCCCCCGGCAAAGCGTCCCGCATATGCTTCGAATAACCGAACGTATATTTGCCAGTCTTAGGGTTAAGTTTGGCCTTGTCTCCGTATTGGCTGCGGTGAGCTTCATCACTCACCACGACGATATTTTTGCGCTCACTCAAGACGGGATGCGCCGTTTCTTTCTCCTCTAGCGCAAACTTCTGAACCGTCGTGAAAATGATTCCGCCAGATTGGCGCGACGCAAGCATCTCTCGTAGCTCGTCGCGGTCACCAGCTTGCACGGGTGATTGCTTCAGCGTCTCGGCGGCCATGCCAAACGTATCATGAAGCTGTCCGTCCAGATCATTGCGATCTGTCACCACGACAATCGTCGGGTTATTCATGCTCGGCTGCGCCAGCAGCTTCCCTGCATAGCACACCATAGAGATCGATTTTCCCGATCCCTGAGTGTGCCAAACCACCCCGGCTTTACCAGCCTTGTCGCCCTGAGCCTTGGTTGCCGAGATAGTTGCATCAACCGCAGCGCGGACTGCGTGGAACTGATGATATCCGGCAATTTTCTTGATTGTAACGCCATTGTCTTGCTCAAACAAAACAAAGTGGCGAATGTAGTCCAGCAGCAACTCAGGCTGGAAAAAGCCTTTGACAAGCGTTTCCAGGGCATATTCAAACGGCGGTCTATCCTGTTCTTGGGCAATCGTGCGCCACGCCATGAAGCGCTCTTTGTTCGCCGTCAACGACCCAACACGCGCATGCACACCATCACTAATGACCAAAGCCTCGTTAAAGGTGAATAGGTCAGGGATTTCTTCTTTGTAGGTCCGTAGCTGTTGGTATGCTGTCCAAATATCCGCGTTGCTATCGGCAGGATTTTTCAACTCTAAAACTGAGATCGGCAAGCCATTGATAAACACAATTATATCGGGGCGACGGTTCCCCTTGGTGCCTGCGATCGTGTACTGATTGATCACAAGGAACTGATTTTTCCCGACGGTCTCAAAATCGATTAAACGCACGTAATCGGTTTTTTCTTCTCCGGAGGCATCCTTAAATGTGATCTTCACACCTTCCAACAAGAACTGATGAAATGCTTTGTTGTTCTTGACTAGGATTGGCGTTTCTGGCTTCGCCAATTGTAGCGCGACTTGTTCCAAAGTCTCCGGCGGAATATGCGGATTGATGACCTCAAGACGGTTCAACAATCGATCATGCAGGATAATCTGTCGATAATCGGCGCGCTCTGGTGCAGGCCCGTCCGGAGCAATATCGTACCCACAGATATAGTCATACCCGATGGATTTAAACCAATTGAGGCAAAGCTGTTCTAGTTGATCTTCTGTTATCAAAACTATGCCACCTCACTTGGGAAATATTTCATGGCCTTTTCGATGACAACTTCGATTGCCTCATCGATACAATGCTCAGTAAATGCCTTTTTAATAAGTGTGCGTTTTATTTGAATCCTGAACTTTGCGATCAAAGAGTCTCGACTCTGCCAATCTAACCCTGCTCGATTCAAAGCATAGTCTTGAGCGAACTCAGCAATCTCAACTCTGTCATCATCTGAAATCGCATTTCCAACCTCTTCATTGATCACCAATGCAGCGGCGATCTCTGAAACAGGATCCACATCGGGTTCGGCGGTCAATTTTTCTAAAGGTAGCTCAGCTTCAGTGGTTTCTGGTTCTGCCACCAAAGTCACTTCTGGCACCTCCACGCCAGCGTCTTCTTCTTCAGTTTGCACATACTGCAGCAACATCGCCCGATAGGTGTCGACGTCATAAGTAAACAGAAAAACACTAAATGGAATATCTTCGGCCTGGTTCACAGGAATTTCTATCGGATCGTTTTGACTATCTAGCCAATCGTTAAAAACAGCGTAGTCGCTGTAGAAAATTCTTTGTGCCTGCTCTGGGTCGCTAAGGTTCTTATGCTTTCGGAACAGGAAACCTCCCATTCCATCAACGATATGAGCGATCATTTCTGCTTCAGGCATTTGTATCGGGTTCTCATAGTACCCATCGTCCCCGTGCGATGCCGCTCCGTAAGCGTTCCTCAATTCACCCACATTGTGGACAATCGAGCTGGTCAGCCTTTTGAGGATCTCGTTGGCGGCACTCTCATTATTCAGGATGATTTCTTTTCGCACTTCACTATAAAGCGCGGAAAACGTACCTGAAAAGTTTGGTTCAGCCTGCCTATCTGTCAAAATCGTTTTGAAAATGCTCTCTAATAGAGATTTTGCAGTATCCAAAGTCAGCGCGGGATCATTGGAACTTACTGCTTGCTCAAGGCGACTTTTTTGCTCTATCAGGTGGATTGCACTGTCAGCACCACCAATTGCCTTAGTGCAATTCTGTAAAATAAAAGCTGTATCGCTCATGGCTTCAGACTGCCTCGCTCAAAATAATTTCACCGGAAATCAGTTTTGGCAGCAACGTATCTCGCACTTCAGTTAAAGATTTTTTCTCGCGCAAATTTCCGGTGATTTTATCATAGAGACTCCCTACTATCGTCGAATATTCACCAACCAATTCAGCATCAGGAACGATCACTGGAATTACTTTAAAATTCTTCTTGCTGATCTCGGCAAACGTCGTACCGCTTGCTCGTTGCTTGATGTCGTCCATTATAGATTCGGCCCATTGGACAACAAATTCTGAGGTCAAAACTCCTTCGCACTTCATTGCGATATAACCTTGATTGATCGCAACTGGAATTTTAGAAATAGCCAAGTAGCCCACAGGGGCTCGAGAAGACATTAATACGGTATTTTTAGGCAATACTCCGGAGCTAATTTTATCCAATCCGGCCTGTGTGATTTTCCGCGCAGTCTCCAACAGAATCTTGTCCGTTAGGTTCGACATGTCTTTCGGGGATGTCCAGTGGATATGGCCACCTTCCCAAAATGCTTCATTTTTTGTGCTGGGTGTCCCGCCACCGGCGACGGTTACCTCATTGCCAATCTCACTCCAACACCATCCCTCCGGTATCTCGCCGGGTTCGGACGGGACGAGCTTATCTGGGAAAAGGTCGGCGGTCGCGGTTAGGGATGTGATCTGTTCGGGGGAGAGCGTGTCGAGTTGGTCGAGGGGTTTTCCGGCGATGGCGGCCATGGCGGCGAGGTTGGGGTCTTGGCCGTTGTCGCGGGCTTTGATCTTGGCGCGGGTGGGATCAAAATCCACAAACCAGCTCTTAAACACTGCTTGCGCCATCTCTTCCAATGTTTGGTTGGTCTGGCGGTTGATTTCGATTTTATCATTCAAGCTTCGAAAGGCCTGTCCAATTTCATCTCTTTCCTGCTTAGGAGGCCAAGGCAAAGGGATTTTTCTAATATTCTTCATTGGGACGGTCGGTTGACCACTGCCAACTTTGTACCCATCCAATAAAGCCGCGAAAGCCTTACTCCTCAGGAATACATAGAGAAAGTAAGCGTCATCATCATCATTGGCACGCAGGCGGCAGACATTTGGTGCAAGGTGATATTTGTCGTCTGAATCCACAAGCGCTGTATCACCTAACTTAGAACCCGTATAGGTGAGCAATATGTCGTTGCGAAACAACTGCGATCTAGGCAACGCTTCAGAAACCGACTTGGCTATTCTCTTTACGTTTGTAGTATCTAATTGCCCATCGACGACGTTAAGAGAACGAAGCGCAATTATTTCTCCTTCTTCGATATACTTAAAATGCTTTGTGAACTCATAACCAGCGAGTTTCGTAATGTCTGAAACCAACCCCAGTTCAACTACATTCCAATTTTCTGGCATCTCTCCTAAATCTGGGTGTGAACTGGGGGTCATACGTCATACCCCATGCCAAATAGGTTCTGCTTGATCTCCGCTTCCAACCGATCGCTTTCTTCAAACTGACCTTTCAACTGTGTTGTCAGACGCGCCATTTTCTCCATGAAAGGTTCGTTGTCTTCTTCAACATCCGCCGCGCCGACATAACGACCGGGGGTAAGTACGTGATCATGTTTTTTGATGTCCACCAGCGTGGCAGATTTCACAAAGCCTGCGACATCAGCATAGCCTTCGCCCATTTGCCAATTGTGGAAGGCATCGGTGACTTGGCTTAGGTCATCCGTGGTAAAGTCACGCAAAACGCGGTCTTTCATGTAGCCAAGCCCACGCGCATCTATGAATAGTACCTCGCCCTTGCGGTCCCGCAGTTTGCGGCCAGCGGCCGTCGTGCGCGCGCCTTTGTTCTTGGTTAGAAACCAAATACAGGCGGGGATTTGTGTGTTGGTGAATAGCTGTCCCGGCAAGGCGACCATGCATTCCACCAGATCTTCTTCGATTAGCTTTTTACGAATGGCCCCTTCGTTATTGGTGTTGGAACTCATCGAGCCATTGGCCAGCAACAAGCCCATCGAGCCATTCGGGGCGAGGTGGTAGAGCATATGTTGCAACCAAGCAAAGTTGGCATTGCCCGAGGGCGGCGTGCCATATTTCCAGCGCGGGTCATTCTCGCTAACCCCTGTGTCCCATTCCTTCATGTTGAAGGGCGGGTTGGCCATAACGTAATCGGCGCGCAGATCGGGGTGTTGGTTGTTGGTGTAGGTGCTGGCGGGTTCTTTCCCAAAGTTAAAATCAATCCCACGAATGGCCATGTTCATAGCAGCAAGTTGCCAAGTGGTGTGGTTGTATTCCTGCCCATAGATCGAGACGTCGTCAATGCGGCCTTTGTGGGCATTGATGAAATGCTCTGACTGAACGAAAAAGCCACCAGAACCCATCGCAGGGTCGTAAACGCGACCTTTGAAGGGTTCGAGCATCTGCACAATCAAGCTGACGATGGATTTGGGCGTGTAGAACTGCCCACCCTTCTTGCCCTCTGCCAACGCGAACTGCCCCAGCATGTATTCGTAGACATGGCCGAGAATATCCTGAGAATTCAAGCTGGCGTGCGTGAAGGGGATTGTAGCGACAAGGTCGATCAACTCGCCGAGTTTAGATTGATCGATCTGCAGGCGGGTGTAGAGTCTGTTGAGAACACCTTTTAACTTTGGATTGTCTACTTCAATCTGTTCGAGAGCGTTGTCGATCAAGTGGCCAACGGAGCTGAATTTCTTTGTACTGCCGCCAGGAAGCGTAATTTCAGCACCACCGATGACAGTTTTGTTGTTGTCTTGCAGGAATTTCCAACGGGCAGTGGTAGGCACCCAAAAAACGTTGACTTCGGCATAGTAGTCGCGCTGTTCAAGCTCTCGGGCAATTTCTGCGGCGTATTCATCGGATCCGGCGCCGCCGTAGTCGGATGGGTCTAGATAGTACTCATGCTCTTCGTCAATGAACTGTTTCATAAGCTCATCTCGGCGGATCTTGAAAGAGTCAGAAATGTATTTGAGGAACACAAGGCCAAGAACGGTGTGTTTATACTGAGCAGCATCCAGTGTGGAGCGTAGCTTGTCAGCAGCAATCCAGAGTTTTTTCTCTAGATCAGATAAAAATAGCTGCTCATGTTCATGGATCATAATTTTTCCTCTAGTCGGCTTTTCGCCGCAGCTCGTTGTTATTAACGCCTTGTTGGTCAAGGCTTCCTAAATCCCTTGCGCACTCCATAACACGACCGCAAATTTTTCAAGGACAATTCTACCAAAGTCAGCTCGCCAGGAGTTATCAGATAGTGACTCTATCAGACGTTCAGGCTTGACACTGCAAATGACCGCTCCCCACACTTCATTAAATCAATTCTTTTCATACCTTTAGACTAACATAGCTTGACGTCACGATCTACTGATTTGGGAACAAACCGGGAGTTCAACGACCAAGGAAACATGCCGGAAATACAATCACGTGTGCTGTTGCGGACGGCGGCAAGGTCAGGAGCTTCTTTCGCGCCTGATCATAAAACTCCATAAAAAGAGGGATTGTCCCGCTTGACCCATCGGAGCATTTGCCATGAAAAAACTGTCTGACGTTGATGTCGCAGAAGTCGCACTCGAATGTGATACACACGTTGAAGCCGTCCGCCAGATTGAGGATCGCGTTGACGTTGCGCCTGAAGGCGAAGAGCAAACGGGCCTGGTTGTCACGGAAGCATCATTCCGAGGCCAACAGGCACGAGAACGGCTGGGGGGATAATCCCCCCAATTTTCATGCCGTCTTGTCAGAAAAGCTACAGTGCACTTCCACATTTTAGCCGCCCGACCAGATCGCTCGGCGTGTCCAGATAGATGGGGATAGCAAGGGGGATACCGAACCCTCATCTGCTTTCACCCACTTGTTCAACCCTGTTTTCTTATGTGTCGATATGAGTCTTACTACTCTGAATTGCTGATTTCGTGATTCATGCACCACATGAGGGTGCACCGGTTTGACCATTGGGAGACGACTCATGCGCTTGAAAGACTATCAAGACTTTGGTCTGCGAGAGCTCAACCTTGAGCTCGCTGGAGCTGACAGCATTGGCCGTATCCGCGTGTCAGAAAGCGACGAGGTGGTGGAGCATTGCATTCAACATCGCTTGCAGGTCGTCGCCAGTGCCATTGACAACATCTACCACGAGCATGGCGATGATATGGGGTTGAGCGCTGAGCAGAGCCGCCAGCTCCTGACCTTTGACCAGTACCTGAGCACGGTCAAGGGCATAGACAGTATTCGCTCAAAGCTAGCCGATGCCGAGCGAGATATACCCTACCAAGGCAGGCGGATGGGAAACCCCGCAGAAGACAAAATCGCAGCAAAGATCATTGAGAAGAAGACAGGCTATAACCCGACTGAGAACTGGAAACAGGCCGATAAAACCAATGAGGCCCGTCGCAAGCTTTATTCCCAGTACGATGCCACTACCTTGCACCTGGCACGCAACTTTAGTCCTCATGTCCATACGCCTGATCGCACGGGCTACCTTTACTTCATAGAGGGGCAGGACGCTGCCTTTATCTCTGCGCTCAAAGAAGCGCTGCCTGTCACACCCTTGATCTCAGAAATCCGCCGCCACGCATACATTACGGGCGGCTCAGGCTCCGGCAAAACAGAACTTCTGAAACAACTGATCCACGCTGCCTATCATCGCTTCGATGAAGCGACGATTGTCATTGATCCCCACGGAGATCTGGCTGAGCAAGTCGCTCATTGGGAGATGTTCGTGGATGATGACCGGCTGATTTACATCGACCCCTACTTTGAAGAAGAGCATGTGCCTGCCTTCAACCCACTGATCGTGCCAGAAGATACATCCATGCAACAACGGGAGGTCATCGCCCAGCAACTCGTCAATGCCTTTGAGCAACTTCTGAAAGGCTCCAGCGGTGATAGTCTGACCGTGAACATGCGGACGGTTTTGATGCCCTGCATTCTGACGCTGCTGGATCAACAGGGCTCTACCCTTGCTGATCTTCAACGATTTATGAACGACCGCCTCAATGAAGACCTGATAGCGCTGGGAGAGCAGTCGAACCGGCGCGCCATCCGGGATTTCTTTAAGTATGACTTCTCGGGTGATCCAACATTGCGCCCATCGAAAAGTGCCATCTCAAGAAAGCTGCAAAGCCTCTTCAACACATTCGCCTTTGATGAAGTGGTCAACAGTCCCGTAAGTCTTGATCTTGAAGCGGCGATCAACCAAGGTAAAGTTATCCTGTTCAATCTCTCCAAAGGGAGAATGGGTGATGAAGCCAGTGAAGCCTTTGGGCGCTTGGTTGTAGCAGCAGTTCAGGGACTGGCCTTGCGTCGTGCAGACATTCCCGAAGATCAGCGCACACCTATCAACCTCTTCATTGACGAATGCCAAAACTACATCGCGCCTGCCACGATGCAGATTTTGGAGGAAGCCCGTAAATACGGCGTCAGCCTGACGCTCGCGCAGCAAGTGGTAGGCCGGGGCATGTCTTCTGAAATGCAGACCGTGGTACTCAATAATACCAACGTCAAAGCAGCAGGCCGAACACCTGAAGATGACAAGCTGGCCAAAATTCTCGGAAAGACCCAAGCAGATGTGCAGGCGCTTCAAACCGGTCATTTCTGGATGAAAGTCGGCAACGGCAGTACGTTCAAGCTTGAAGCCAACAGTGATCTGGTTGGCGATGACGTCAGCATGACGCCAGATCAATGGGCTGCAATCAAACAACAGCAGCTTCGTCATTATCGCAACCTGAATGAGACGGCTGCGCCGCCTCCCGCCAGCGAGTCTCTCCCCGATGATGGCAGCCCCATGGCATGGTGAAACTGGATACTCTGGGCCGCCGCAGCCGCTTTGAGCGAAGCCCTACAGGCAAAAGGATGCGTTTGACACCTCGCGATCAGGAGATTTTATCTTGGCTATATCGCTATCGATACCTGCGCCATGATCACCTGATCCGCATCTTCATGCCCAAGTCACCTAAGCGCTTTGCTGAGCGGCTGGGCGATTTGTTTCATGAGACGGGCTTCATAAACCGACCTCTACTTCAAGCGCCTCTGTTTGATGCCCGGGCCACGCCAATGATGTATGAAATCAGCAATAAGGGCGTTGCCTATTTGGAGGCAATGAGTGCACTTCCACCTCGAACCGTAACCTTCTCTCGCCGTCCTAGAGACAGCTTCAACCCGCAGATGCTGCACACGATTATGATCATTGAAAATCTGCTAGAGGCTGAGCTAGCCACGCGGTCTAAGCCTGAGAAACGCTTTGTACCTGTGGAGGAAATTTTGGCGAGGGCACCAGAAGCCACACGGAAGGCCAGGAATCCTCTAGCGTTACCTGTCAGAATCGACGGGAGGCAGACACAACTGATCCCTGACGCACTCTACGGCATTGAACATCAAATCGACGGAGAAGGCCGCTACCGTTTCTATGCTCTGGAATGCGAACGCACGAGCCCGGCATTTCGTTCAGGTACCGCCACATCCAGCACCAGGAAGAAGCAAGCCGCCTACGCTGCGGCGATTCAAGCGCAAGCGTTCAAGGCTCACTGGGGCATCCCCAACCTTGAAGTGAAAATAACAGGACGTGATTGACTTAAACTGCAGAAATGACAGGAGTTAAACCAATGGACCCTATGCTGAAGGCTATGGAACTTGAGATAAAGTACAAGAGCTGTCTGGATAGCAAAATATTTGCAACAATCCCAAATGAAGACGAGCGGGAATTATGCAAGGCGGCAGCAAAGCTGTGTAACTATGACAAGAGCCAGTTCTATGGCGCTCTTCAGTACTTGTTGTCACGGTAGATCAATTGCCGCTCATACCTGAACATAGGTACTCGCTTCGAAACTCAGCGATTTATGAGACTAAAAAGAGACTAAATCCGCTGCTGGGCTTGCTCATTTTCTCATAAGTGTTTGATTTTGTTTGGAGGCGAGTACCGGAATCGAACCGGTGTACACGGATTTGCAATCCGCTGCGTCACCACTCCGCCAACTCGCCTTTTCAACAACTTAGCTGTGGCGGGTGGTGTCCTGCCACACAGTCTGTCACACCTTCTATTTATGTTCTCTTTTGTTCGCAAGAGACAAAACGACAATTAATCTCGAAAATCCTTCGGCCTCAACGTCGGCACTTTTTGGTGAGCGGTAAGGGGGCAGCGCTGCGCCATTTTGGCGCTTTGGGCAGTCGCTGTAGCAAGGGATTTCTCATCAGCGTCTGCCAGGTAAAACTCAAACGAGGTAGCATGCCGGAGCGCGTGTATGCCATTGTCAACGGCATCGATCAGCTGCCGGATCTTAACTACCGCATCCGAGGTTCCACGGTGCTGCCAGGGGCCAGCAGCTGGGGTGGGTTGCAAGAATGAAACGCCGCGGTTTTTAAGTGGTTACAAGCGCGGCGTTGCGGTGTAGAGGAGGGGCCTCCAATGGCCTCTCTGCGTCTTGTTCTGGCACAGAACGGTTCTGCCATCTTCGATATCGCCCTGTTCTTTTTAGATCTGCAACTCGTTGCCGGGTAGCGATGCAGAATTCAAACACCGGTAAAGATCGGCCAGTGGCGGTTCTGCGATGGGTATTGATTTTGGCCTTGAGACAGGGTTTGCGGTCCTACATTTTACTTGATGGCTCGCACTCCCTTTCCAGGGCTTTCCATTTGCTTGGTGGGCAGGGCCATACCCTTTGCATGATCAAACGGGATTTTCGACACTGTACTTTCGGCACCGTCAGCCGACAGTTCGAAGAGGGTGGGGGTGAGCTTTGTGCCAAGTGCTGGAAGTGTTGTGCCCTCAGATGACTGGGCCCTCCAGTCTATGATTTATGCGCTGGCGCAGGCTATCGATTAAGCAGGTTAACTTGGGTTGCTAAGTGCATCTCGAATTAGCTTCGGCGGTTTTCACTATGGCCAGAAACCTCGCCCTGCATCGATGGTGCCAGAACTACTAGCCTTACAGGGGCATCTCTTTCAAAGTGTGGACCGTGATACCCTGTGTATCTCCGCCTTCTTCTGGACGCAGAAGCAGGGTTTCGAGGCTTTGCTGCAGATCGGCTTTTGTGAAATCCCGCGCGATCAATACGACCCGACTGGTACAATCCGCGGCAGGCCAGTCCTTCAGGGGCACGGGTGGCTCAAAAATATGTTGCACCCCATGAAAGACGAAAGGCATGGCGACGCCTTCAATGTGGACGATGCCCTTCAGGCGCAAAATGTCCGGCCCGCGCAGCGCGATCAGCATGTCCAGCCAAAAATCAAAAACACTGGCAGGAATGGGGCGGTCGATTGAAATCGAGGCCGCGGCAATCCTATCATCTTCGGCATGATGAGATTGCGTGCCAAACTCCGATAGTGGATTTTCCTGTGGCAGGCGAATGCCGGACAGGCCTGCCAAAGGGTCCTGAGGTGACGTCAACTGCGGTTGTGAGAGCCAGCCGAGGGCGTTTTCTTGCGAGACCTTTTTTCGCATGATGCCCAGCCCAAAGAAAGTACTTGCAGGCACCGCCCCGTGATCGGTTTCTATGCGGAGCGCGCCGGGGTTCAACCGGTCGAGCCGGTGATGAAGCGATCGGATCTCGCGAGAAGAGCACAGATCCTTTTTGGTTAAAACAATCTTGTCAGCCATTGCCACCTGAGCCTGCGCCTCCGCATGCCTGGCAAGGGTTTCAACACCAAGAACCATATCAACAACAGTAAGGATACCGTCCAATGCAAATCGCGCAGCGACATCGCGGTCAATCAGCAAAGTGTGATGCACTGGCCCTGGATCCGCCAATCCAGTGGTTTCAATGACAACCCGATCAAACTTCAGATCACCACTGTCACGACGGGACAGCAAGGACAACAATGTCCGCGACAAATCCCCCCGGATCGAACAGCAGATACAACCCGCCGCCATCAATACGACGTCCTCGGCAGCGGCCTCGATCAAGTCATGGTCCAGTCCAGCCTCGCCAAACTCATTAACAATGACCGCCACGCGGCCCGAGCTCGGATCATTCAGCAGATGGTTCAAGACCGTTGTCTTGCCAGCTCCCAAAAAACCGGTGAGCAAGGTAACGGGGATTAGATTTTCCATCTCAAGGAAGGCTTTCGGGTTGCGTCGTGGGGCTAATGCTGACTAGTTATGTGATACCATAACACTTCACAAGGAGCCCACGTGGAAAAAGTCAAATTCTACCCGCGCCAATCGGTCGAAGAAGTCGAGGAAGGGCGGCTGCTCGCGCCCAAATTCGACCAAAACGGGCTGATGCCCTGTGTCACGACGGATGCTCATACTGGCGAAGTTTTGATGCTGGGTTGGATGACTGCCGAAGCCCTTCGTTTGACCGTAGAAACAGAGGAGGCGCATTACTTTAGCCGGGCACGTCAAACTCTCTGGCACAAAGGGGCGACCTCTGGCCTGGTGCAGCGCGTGGTCGAAATCCGCATCGATGATGACCAGGATGCCATTTGGCTGCGCGTACAGGTTGCCGGATCAGGGGCATCCTGCCATGTCGGATACCGGTCCTGCTTTTATCGCGCCATCCCCACTCAGGAGGCGGCAGGAGCGCCTTTAACCTTCGTCCAAGACGAGAAAAGCTTCGATCCGGTGGCGGTTTACGGGGAGGCCCCAAACCCGACCCAGTTGTGAGCCTCGCAAGTCAAATCAAAGTAAAGGCAAGCGACCTCTGGCACTTACAGCGGGTCAAACGCCTTGTCCGCAGCAGGCTGGGAATGGAACAATTCCATCTTGTGACGGTTGTTGAGACCAACTGTAAAGACCCAAGCTGCCCAGGCCCTGCGACGGCTATCACAGTGCTGGGGTCGGATCTGGTGCGCCGGAGCTACGTGATCCATCGCCCCATTCGCGCGATTGGTCCTGAAGACCTCGTATTGGTTCACACATAGGCCTATGTGTCAGGCGATTGAGAGCCCGGCTCCTGAGTTTTGCCTTTTGGTATGCTTTCTGTGTTTGAATTCCTCTGCCAGATGCTGGCACAGACCCAGCCCATCGTGGTGGAACCAACCGTTGGGTTCTTTGGGCTAAAGCGTCTGTTACAACTCCGTCCGGTCTCGCCAAATGACAAACCTTTGTCTTTTTGACCAGAAAGTGTAGGCGCGACCAGTGGTCTCTGAACCTGTCCCAAGAGTAGACCTGAGGTTTTTGACAACCCGATCCCGAGAGCCGTGAAAAAGGGCATGACCTGAACGTCTTGTCTCATGAATTCAGACACCAAAGGTCCGGGGCGGTTCAAGGGCTGTCTGGGCTAGACCCTGGCGCAATCGCGCAGGATAGCCCGCGCGATGAGCTTGGCGATCTGCGGGTAGGTGCCGAGGGCGGGGAGGCACTGGGTTGCGAGGCCCGCCTCAGCCAGGGCTGTGGGGATGTCGGAGATGACGTGATCGCCAGCCTGGGCAAAAAACGGCAGGCAGAGGCTGCAAGCGGGCAGGGAGCGGGCGGCATCCTCCAGGTAAGGCGCTTCTTCGATAAAGCCGGTCATCAGCTCTGCCTCGGGCAGCAGGGGGCGCAGGGTTTGAGCAAAGCGCTCGGTTGCTTGCCGCGCCTTAGGGCCGCGGGCCGATCCATGTGCGGCCAGCAAAACGGCTGGTTTGGCTTTGCTGGCAGTGGCGGGCAGGTTCTTGAATTCCTGGCGCAGGATCTCGCAGGTCAGCTGGGGCAGGGCGGGGTCGGCACCAAAGGGAGGCAGGATCCGGTGAGCGATACCGGCCAGGCGACGGGGGAGGATCTGGGTGGTGAAAAGGCCTGAGGCCATGAAGAACGGATAGACCAGCGCGCCTTCAGCCATGACTTCCTCGAGCCGTCCTGGCTGCGCCAGGGTGGCCGAGCGCAAGTGCCAGCCTGCTGGCAGGTGCTGTGCCACCTCATTGGCGAGCTTTGCCAGTGCCAGCTCAGGCGGTTGCGGCGCTGAGGGCTGGCCATGAGACACCAAGACCACTGTTTGAGAGGCGTCGGTCATCAGGGTCTCGGGCTCCTTGGGCTGGCTGGACTAGCTGTACTGGACTAGCTGTAATGGGCCACAGGCGTGCCGGCAATGGCCGCCATGTTCAACAATCCGCGCGCAGTAATAGACGGGCTGACGATATGGGCGCGATTGCCCATGCCCATCAGGATGGGGCCAACCTCCAGCCCATCCGAGCGCATTTTCAGGATGTTGCGCACCCCAGAGGCCGCATCGGCATGGGCAAAGACCAAAACATTGGCGGCGCCCTGCAGGCGCGAGTTGGGAAAGATCCGCCCGCGCAGCTCTGCATCCAGGGCAGTGTCGATGTTCATTTCACCCTCATAGGTGAAATCGCAGTGATTGGCGTCGAGGATTTCGATGGCAGCGCGCAGCCGCGCCCCGGCATCGCAGGTGATATTGCCAAACTGCGATTGCGAGCACAGCGCCACCTTTGGTTCGATGCCAAAACGGCGGGCATGACGGGCGGCGCCCATCACGGTTTGTGCGATCTGTTCCGGCGTTGGCTCGATCCGCACCTGGGTGTCGGCAATGAACAAGGGCCCGTCTTCGAGGATCATCATCGACAGCGCCCCATGCGGTTCATAGCTGCCGCCACCAAGCACTTGGTTCACGTAGTTCAGATGCCAGCGATACTCGCCAAAGGTGCCGCAGATCAGGCTGTCGGCCTCGCCGTGGTGTACCATGATGGCGCCGATGGCGGTGGTATTGGTGCGCATGATGGCCTTGGCCAGATCCGGGGTGACCCCCTGGCGCTGCATCAGCTGGTGATAGCTGTTCCAATAGTCATAGTAGCGCGGATCGTTTTCCGGATTGACGATCTGAAAATCAGAACCCGGACGGATGCGCAGCCCCAGCTTTTCACAGCGGGCCTCGATCACTTCGGGGCGGCCAATCAGGACCGGCGTCTCGGTGGTCTCTTCCAGCACTTCCTGCGCGGCACGCAGCACCCGCTCGTCCTCGCCCTCGGAAAACACAATGCGACGGGCGGCGGCGCGGGCGGCCTCGAAAACCGGGCGCATCAACAGGGCGGATTTGAACACCGTCTGATTGAGCCGCTGTTTGTAGGCCTCCAGATCTTCAATAGGCCGGGCAGCAACGCCGCTTTTCATCGCCGCCTCTGCCACGGCTGATGAGACCACGGCAACAAGACGCGGATCAAAGGGTTTGGGGATCAGGTAATCACAGCCAAAGGTCAGCTGCTCGCCCTTGTAGGCTGCAGCGGCTTCGGCACTGGTGGTGGCGCGGGCCAGCTCGGCAATGCCCTCAACACAGGCGATCTGCATTTCGTCGTTGATCTCGCTGGCGCCCACGTCCAGGGCACCGCGAAAGATGAAGGGGAAGCAAAGCACGTTGTTGACCTGATTGGGAAAATCACTGCGGCCCGTGGCAATGATCGCATCTGGCGCCACAGCGCGGGCGGCTTCTGGCATGATTTCCGGGTTTGGGTTGGCCAGGGCAAAAATGATCGGTTGCTTGGCCATCTTGGCCACCATCTCGGGCTTCAGCACATTGGGGCCGGACAGACCCAGGAAGAGATCTGCGTCTCCGATCACCTCGTCCAGCCTGCGCAGATCCGAAGCCTGGGCAAAGGCAGCTTTTTCCGGGTTCATTTCCTCAGCGCGGCCCTCATAGACCAGCCCGTGAATATCACAAAGCCAGATGTTTTCCCGCTTAACTCCCAGTTTTACCAGCATATTGAGGCAGGCAATCCCGGCAGCGCCGCCGCCGGTGGAGACAATCTTGATCTCGTCAAAGCTTTTGCCCGCCACATGCAGCGCGTTTTTGGCCGCCGCGCCAACCACAATGGCGGTGCCGTGCTGGTCATCGTGAAACACCGGAATGCCCATCCGTTCGCGGCAAAGCTTTTCGACGATAAAACAGTCAGGTGCCTTGATGTCTTCCAGGTTGATGGCGCCAAAGCTGGGCTCCAGCGCGCAGACAATATCAGCCAGCTTCTCCGGGTCGCTCTCGTCGACTTCGATGTCAAAACAATCAATGCCGGCAAAGTTTTTGAACAGGACCGCCTTGCCCTCCATCACTGGCTTTGACGCCAGCGCCCCGATATTGCCCAGTCCAAGCACAGCCGAGCCATTGCTGACCACCGCCACCAGGTTGCCCCGCGCCGTATAGCGCGCCGCATTGGAGGCATCTGCCTTGATCTCCAGGCAGGCCTCGGCCACGCCCGGAGAATAGGCCCGCGCCAGATCCCGGCCATTGGCCATGGGTTTGGTGGCGCGGATTTCCAGTTTTCCGGGGCGGGGGAATTCGTGGTAGCGCAGGGCGGCGTCGCGCAGGGAAGGGGTGTCAGACATGAGGGGCTCCAAAAAACATATAGTTTAACGTTAAACCAATTGTGACGTCGGGTGAACAGGGTTTTCCTAACCTAACGTGATCTGTGGTCTCTTGCGCAATGGAAAACTTCGCCGCACTGTGTCGCAAACTGCCCAGGGTTGCCAGCTAGGGTTGCGAAAAGGGCAGATCAGTTAGGGAGATAGAGATGAGCCAGATTGTGGCCGAGATGCGCCTGCCAACACAGGAGTTACGCAATGATATTCCGTTTTTCACCAAGGTCTTGGGGATGAAGATGGATATGATTTATCCGGCGGATGACCCCTCGGTTGCGGTGTTTTCCGGCCACGGGCTGCGGCTGCGCATCGACAAGGACGCCACTGAATCCCCCGGCACCCTGCGAATTCTTTGTGATGAACCTGATGCTTTTGCCGAAGGGCAGCGGGTTTTGACCGCCCCCAATGGCACAAGGGTCGAGATTGAAGAACGCCATCCGCCGATGGTGATGCCCAAAACAGTGCACAGCTTTGTGGTGCGCCGCCTCAAGGATCAGGCCCCCTGGATCATTGGCCGGGCTGGCATGCACTACCGCGATCTGGTGCCGGATCGTTTGGGCGGGTCGATTATCGCCAGCCATATCCGCATTCCTGACGGTGGGCCGGTGCCGGATATGGTGCATTTCCACCGGGTTGGCTTTCAGCTGATCTTTTGCATCCACGGCTGGGTTGATGTGGTCTACGAGGATCAGGGTGAAAAGATGCGCCTTACGGCTGGGGATTGCTTTATCCAGCCGCCAGAGATCCGCCACCGGGTACTGGAGGCCAGCGACAATGTACAGGTGATCGAAATTGGTGTGCCGGCCGAACATGTGACCGAGATCGATCATGAAATGACCCTGCCAACCCCGCATCTGCGCCCGGACCGCGAATGGCAGGAGCAGCGTTTTGTCTACAACAAGGCAGAAGGCGCCCCCTGGAAGAGCTTCCGCCTGCCGGGATTCGACGCCCGCGACACCACAATTGCCGAAAACACCAAAGGCGTCGCCGGTGTGCAGGTGGTACGCCCTGCCTCTCAAAGTGCCGATCCGGTCTGGGCCAGCCATGACACCGATATTCACTTCACCTTTGTGATGAATGGCACGGTGACGCTCGAAGGCGAGGGGCGGGATCCCTATCCGCTTGAAGAGGGCGACGCCTTTGTCATTCCGCCAGCGATGAAAACCCGGCTCAGCAATGCCAGCGCCGATCTGGAGCTGCTGGAGGTCAGCCTGCCGGGTGTGTTCAAGACCAGCCTGGCAGAGGGGTAACACGGGCCTTTTAGGTCTTGGCGCTTCTTTGTTCGAAACCAGCGCAAAGAAGGGCTTCACCTTTCTGGCGACTTTCCCCTATTCTGCGACCTTCTGACCAGTTGATCAAAAATATGGGAGACCCCGATGAGCCTGAAAGATGCTGCCCTCGCCGTGCGTAAAAACGCCCATGCGCCCTATTCCAACTTCTTGGTTGGCGCGGCGCTGCGCACCCCTGCGGGCAATGTCTATGTGGGCTGCAATGTTGAAAATGTCGCCTATCCCGAAGGCACCTGCGCCGAGGCTGGCGCAATTGCCGCCATGGTCGCCGCTGGCGAGCGCGAATTGGCTGAGGTCTATGTGGTGGCCGACAGCCCAGCCCCGGTTCCGCCCTGTGGCGGCTGCCGTCAAAAGCTCAAGGAGTTTGGCGCTGGCGATGTGAAGGTGACCATGGGCACGCTGGACGGTGTGGAGCAGGAAACCACCATTGGGGACCTGCTGCCGGGAGCCTTTGACGCTGGTCATATGGCGCGGAGCTAAGCATGGATGCACGCGCGATCATTGCTGCCCTGCGCCGGGGCGGTCAGCCCAGTGAGGCGGAGCTCAGCTGGTTTGCCAAGGGTCTGGCCAATGGGGAGGTCAGCGATGCCCAGGCCGGGGCCTTTGCTATGGCGGTCTGCCTGCAGGGGCTGGATCAGCCCGCCCGCCGCGCGCTGACGCTCGCCATGCGCGACAGCGGCGATGTGCTGAGCTGGGATCTGCCAGGGCCGGTGATCGACAAACATTCCACTGGTGGCGTTGGCGATTGTGTTTCGCTGCTGCTGGCGCCCGCGCTGGCCGAATGCGGGGCCTTTGTGCCAATGATTTCGGGACGCGGTCTTGGCCATACCGGCGGCACCCTGGACAAGATGGAGGCCATTCCCGGCGTCTCCACCCAGATCTCCGAACGCCGCCTGCACCGGATCACCGCAGAAATCGGCTGCGCCATTGTCGGTGCCACCGGGCGCATAGCACCTGCGGACAAGCGGCTTTATGCCATTCGCGATGTCACCGCCACGGTCGAAAGCCTTGATCTGATTACTGCGTCGATTCTGTCTAAAAAACTTGCGGCTAGCCCGCAGGCGCTGGTGCTCGACGTCAAAATCGGCTCTGGGGCTTTCATGAAAACTACCGAGGAAGCCCGCTCCCTGGCGCTCTCTCTGGTGGAGACCTCTAACGCGGCAGGTTGCAAGACCACAGCGCTGATCACCGATATGAACCAGCCGATAGCCACGGCGCTTGGCAATGGGCTGGAGGTGGCAGAGGTGATGAAGGCGCTCACCAGCGGCAAGGATGGCCCGCTGATTGAGATCACCGCAGCGCTTTGTGGCGTCTTGCTGGTGCTTGCGGGGCTGGCAGCGCATGAGGATGAGGGCGCGCAACAGATCAAAGAGGTGCTGCTGAACGGGCGTGTGGCAAAACGTTTTGGCCGCATGGTGGCTGCCCAGGGCGGACCGGATGATTTTGCCGAGCATTGGGAGCGCTACTTGCCGGTGGCGCCGGTCATCCACGAGGTCAAAGCTCCGCGCGCGGGCTATATTGCCGCCATGGATGGGGAGGCGCTTGGTCTTGCGGTGGTGCAACTGGGCGGTGGGCGCATGGTCGAGGAGGATCTGGTTGATCCTGCCGTTGGCCTGTCGGACCTGCTGCGCCTCGGCCAATGGGTTGAGACAGGCGAGACTCTGGTGCGGGTACATGCCGCCCGCGAAAGCGCCGCGCAGGAGGCCGAGGCTGCCGTTTTGCAAGCGCTGAGGCTGACGGATGAATGCCCCGATCTGCCGCCGCTCGTGCATGAAAGGATCAGCTGATGGCCCGTGCCTTTCTGGTGGTGATGGATTCCCTTGGCATTGGCGGCGCACCGGATGCCAGTGATTTCTATAACGGCGACCTGCCGGATCTTGGAGCCAATACTCTAGCCCATATTGCCCAGGCCTGCGCCGCTGGCCGCGCGACAGAGGGCCGCTCTGGCTCGCTGCATCTGCCCAATCTGGAGAGCCTTGGGCTGGGGGCCGCCGCACGGTTGGCCTCTTCGGTGCCGCTGCCCGGGTTTGACGCTCCCCCAACGGGGCTCTGGGGTTGCGCGGCCGAGGTGAGCCAGGGCAAGGACACGCCCTCAGGCCATTGGGAGCTGGCCGGACTGCCGGTGCCCTGGGACTGGTGCTATTTCCCGGATGAAATTCCAGCCTTTCCCGCCGATCTCAGCGCCTTTGTGGGGCATGCGGCAGGGGCCAGTGGGATCTTGGGCAATTGCCATGCCTCTGGCACGGATATCATTGCCCGCCACGGGGTAGAGCATATGCAGAGCGGCCAGCCGATCTGCTATACCTCCGCCGACAGCGTGTTCCAGATCGCCGCCCACGAAGGCACATTTGGCCTGGAACGCCTGCTGGAGCTTTGCCGCGCCGTCGCGCCACGTCTGCATGCGATGAAGGTCGGGCGCGTCATCGCCCGTCCCTTTGTGGGCACGCCGGAGGCAGGGTTTACCCGCACGGCCAACCGGCGCGATTTTGCCATCAAACCTCCGGCACCGGTGCTGACCAATTGGGTGCAGGATGCCGGACGGGCGGTGCATGCCATTGGCAAGATTGGCGATATCTTCACCATGTCCGGCATTGATACGCTGAAAAAAGGCCCCGATGTCGCACTGATGGAGCATCTGTCACAGGGGATTGATACAGCCGAAGACGGCAGCCTGACCTTCGCAAATTTTGTCGAATTCGACAGTCTCTATGGGCATCGCCGCGATATTTCGGGCTATGCTCGCGCCTTGGAGTGGTTTGACGTCGAACTGGGCAAGCTGCTGCCGCGCCTGCGGGATGGGGATATGCTGTTGCTGACGGCGGACCATGGCAATGACCCCAGCTGGCCCGGCACCGACCACACCCGTGAACAGGTGCCGGTTCTGGTGGCGGGATGTGGGCAGGGCTGTCTTGGCGCGCGGGCTTTTGTGGATGTTGCGGCCTCGGTTGCGGTGCATCTCAGGGTGGTGAAACAGGGGCCGGGACAGAGCTTTCTTTGACCACCAGATCAAAAACCCGCTTGCCCCTGAGGGGGCAGCCCGCTTATGACCCGCGTACACGTCGAATTTCATAGTAGGAGACAGCCCAAATGAGCGACCATCTGACCGTTGTTGATCACCCGCTGGTACAGCACAAGCTCACATTGATGCGCGACAAGGGCACGTCGACCTCTGAGTTCCGCCGCCTGCTGCACGAAATCACCCAGCTTTTGGCCTATGAGATTACCCGCGAACTGCCGGTAACGCATAAATCCATCGAAACCCCGATGGAAACCATGGACTCGCCCATTCTGGCCGGGAAGAAACTGGCGCTGGTTTCGATCCTGCGCGCTGGCAACGGCATGCTGGACGGGGTTCTGGAACTGGTGCCTTCGGCGCGGGTTGGTTTTGTTGGTCTCTACCGCGATGAAGAAACCCTGCAGCCGGTTCAGTATTACTTTAAAGCCCCCAAAGAGCTGGGCGATCGTATGGTGATTGCCGTGGATCCAATGCTGGCCACTGGCAATTCCTCGGCAGCGGCGATTGATCTGCTGAAAGAGGCTGGCGCCACAAATATTCGTTTCCTTTGCCTGCTGGCAGCCCCCGAAGGTGTCGCCCGGATGAAAGAAGCCCATCCGGATGTGCCAATTGTCACCGCTTCACTGGATCGTGAATTGAACGACAAAGGCTACATCATGCCAGGTCTTGGCGATGCGGGTGACCGGATGTTTGGCACCAAATAGGTTTGGCTTTCTGGTGGGTTAGCCAGATGCGGTGATCGGGCAACTATTTGCCCGGTTGCTGCCACATTGTTGCCAAAGGCGGCTTTACTCACTTGCCGATATGAGGCATCCTGACCCCATATATTGTGGGGCCTAGGTATGAAACTAACAAGAATTGTCGCGCTTGCCATCATAGCGGCTTCTGCTGTTGTAACGGTGGAGACCACGGCGCTTCAGGCGCAGACCCTGCGCTCTGCCAGCCCTCCCAAAGAATTCCCGCCAGCCTCCTACAGGGGCAAGCAATATGTCGACAGCCGTGGCTGCGTCTATATTCGTGCCGGTATCGATGGCAATGTGAACTGGGTGCCGCGGGTGGCGCGCAACCGCAAACAGCTCTGTGGCTATCAGCCCACGGCTGTGGCTGGCACCACATCGCGTCCCACCCAAAGCGCCGCACCTGAACAGATCACTCTGAATGGCAGCTCCACTGCCCCGGCTGCCGCCACACCTGCGCCCAAGCCGCGCCGGGCCGCAGCAGCTGCGCCCACGGCTGCCGCTGCGCCAACCGTGGTGACCACAACCCGCCGTCAGCGCACCCCGCAGACAACCACGGCGCGGGTCACCCCAGCGCCAACGCCCACGCAGACCGCAGCGGCCCCGGTGACGCTTCAGGCGGCACCATCAGCGCGCGCCCCGGTGCCACCTGCTGCCGCCACGGCTGCAACCAGCTCCGGCTCTCAGGCTGGCTGTTCCGGTGCTTCGGCGATCAGCCAGCAATACAGCAATCAAAGCGGAGTACGCTGTGGCCCGCAGGCACAAGCCCCCGTGACCTATGGGAATGGAAGCGGAATTGGTCCGCAGTCTTCCCTGCGGCTGACCCCCAATACGCGGGTGATGCCGGTGCATGTCTATCAGCAGCGGCGCAACAGCCTGGGTCTCGAGACTCCTGAGGGTTACAAAGTAGCTTGGGATGATGATCGCCTGAACCTGCGCCGCGCCGAACGCGATCTGCGCCCGGCGATTTTGACCAACCAATCTGATGTTCCGGCGGGCTATGTGTTGGTCGAACGGGCCGATGACCGGATGAACCCGATGCGCGGTGTGCGCACCCCGGAAGGCGATGCGCAGATGGCGCAGATCTGGGAGGCGGGCCCGCCGCGCACCCTGCGACAGTTGCCACTGGATCGCCCCACTGTGACCATTCAAAACACCCGCCACGACGCTTTTGAGGGCCATTCCAGCTCTCCTTTGGCCCTGCGCCTGTCAAGCCGCTCCGCCCCTGGTGCCACCCTGCAAGAGGCACCTGCGGCCTCCCAGTCCCGCTATATTCGCGCTGCTACCTTTGCCGATGCCTCTGAGGCCAAGCGCGCTGCCCAGGCGCTGGCTGCCACTGGCGTGCCGGTGCGTTTGGGAGCTGTGTCGCGCAAAGGCGTGCCGCACCGGGTGGTTCTGGCCGGGCCCTTTGCCGATCTGAGCGAAGCCAAGCAGGCGCTGCCCAGGGTCCGCGCCGCAGGCTATGGTGGCGCCCGCATCAGCCGTTAACCTGAGCGCGACAGGGAAAAGCCGGGGCTACGCTGGCTCAAGGCATCCCCCCAAGAGCATCAACTATAGTACCAAAGACGTCAGGGGAGACCCTGGCGTTTTCTCGTTCTGGAATAGGCGGTTGGAGCAGCGGCCCGCATCCTGGGAAATCTACAGTTCCCTACAGAAAGGCCACTGGGTCAGCAGACAGGGTCAGCGGCCTGGATCAGCCACAGATGTTTTGTAATTGCACCCAGTCGCGGTCATTCAGCACCGGTTCAAGCGCGCGACCGGCCATGGGGTCGGCCTCGATCAGGCCCAGGGTGGTCTCGCCGGTGATGTCCAGCGCATAGGCATAGGGGGTTGAGGGAATTGCGGCGGGGGCAAATTCCGCCAGCAACAGAACATCCGGCAAGGCAGGGCGGGGGGCTGCCAGTACTGTCTCGGAATAGCTGTCCAGGGTCTCGCGGGTCAGCTCACCGGTGGTGAGCAGCCTGAAAGAGGCAGGAAAGCCGCCGGACTCGAGCAATTCTGCCAGGGGCTCGCGCTGCGTCGCACGCGCCCGTTCCGCCAGCACCGCCCCAGCTGCCACAGCCGGGTCTTCGTGGTCTTCCACCAGGCTGCGGTTGAGCAGCACAATACCGCCGGGCAGATGCAGACTGCTGGCCACACCAGACCGCATGATCACCAATTGGCGCACATCGGTGCGCAGGGCCAGTTTGGCCAGGATCGGCATGGCTTCAGGGGTGGCGCAGGCCTGGCCAGAGACCCGTTCAATGCGTCCCAGTAGCGCCTGTCCAATGGCTTTGGTTTTGATCTCGGGGACCACTTTGACCGCGTGGCTCTGCATCACACCGGGCAGGCCAAAAACCACCAAGAGGGCCATCAAGGCAAGGCTGCCAAAGATACTCATCACCCGCAGACGGCCCGGATGGGGGCGGGCGCGTTCAATGGCATTGCGCACCTTGTCGATGGCCTCCAACATGGTGGCCTCATCCTCGGGGATTTCCAACACTTCTCCGGGGTCGCCATCGGGGTGAAACAAGGCCGGAAAGGTGCCGGGATTGGCGCGTTCCACCGCGGCCAGTGACCAATGCGCCAGCACCCGATCCTGCAGATCGGTGATGGTCAGGGTGGCATCGCCCACCGAAATGATCACGTCGCGCCGCTGCGCATCAGGGCCTGCACGCCAAAGGCCTGCGGCCTCAAGTCGTTCGAATTCCCTGAGAACGGTCATTCAGCCTGCCTGTCTTGCCTGTTTTCCTCTGCCCCGAGCCTAGCAGGGGCAGAGGCGGGCGGCAAATGGCATTGAAGGCCAAATGCCGTGTCTGGCAGTGATTTTTGTCGATTTTCCCTCGCAGGTCAGGCGTAAACCCCAGGCGCGGTCCCTTAAAGAGCCTTGGCAATCTCGCGCAGCTCGAATTTCTGGATCTTCCCGGTGGAGGTTTTGGGGAGTTCCTGGAACACCACGCGCTTTGGCGCTTTGAAGCCAGCCAGGGTTTCACGGGCAAAGGAGATCAATGCTGCCGCGTCAATCTCCTCGCCCTCTTTCAGCTCCACAAAAGCACAGGGCACTTCGCCCCATTTGTCATCGGGTTTTGCAACCACTGCGGCTAGGTTCACCGCAGGATGCCCCATCAACACGCCTTCGACCTCGACGGAGGAGATATTCTCGCCGCCGGAGATGATGATATCCTTGGCGCGATCCGCGATCTGGATATAGCCATCGGGGTGCTGCACCGCGATATCGCCAGAGTGGAAATAGCCACCCTGAAAGGCCTCCGCCGTGGCCTCGGGGTTCTTCAGATAGCCCTTCATCACTGAATTGCCGCGCATGACGATCTCGCCCTGATCGGCGCCGTTTTTGGCGATCTGTTTCATATTATCGTCGAGCACGGTGATATGGTCCATCATCGGGAAGGCTACGCCCTGACGCGCCTTGATGGCGGCGCGGCCCTGATGGTCCAGCCCGTCCCATTTGTCGCCCTTCCACAGGCATTCGGTGACATGGCCATAGGTCTCGGTGAGGCCATAGACCTGGGTGACATGGAAGCCGAGCGTTTCGATCTTTTGCAGCGTGGCGGGCGCAGGGGGGGCGCCGGCGGTAAAGACCTCAACCGTGTGGTCAAAGGCGCGGCGTTCCTCCTCCTTGGCGTTGACCAGCAGGTTGAGCACGATGGGTGCGCCGCCAAAATGGGTGACGCCATGATCGCCGATGGCATTGTAGATCGCCTCGGGCGTGATGTTGCGGCAGCAGACCAGGGTGCCACCCAAGACAGGCATCATCCAGGTATGGTTCCAGCCATTACAGTGAAACAGCGGCACAATGGCGAGATACACGGGGTTCATCACCATGCGCCAGGAAATCACCGTGCCCATGGTCATCAGATAGGCGCCACGGTGATGATAGACCACGCCCTTGGGGCGGCCGGTGGTGCCCGAGGTATAGTTCAGCGCCAGGCTTTCCCACTCATCCTGCGGCATCACCCATTCAAAATCATGCTCAGCTGCGTCCAGCACATCCTCATAGGCAGGGTGACGACCGGTGGCGGCAAATCCCGCCTGCGGGTCTGGCACCTCAATCAGCAGTGGGGCCTTGCCTTCCATCCGTTTGGCAGCCGCTTCGGCCAGGGGCAGAAATTCGGTGTCTACCAACGCCACCTTGGCGCCGCCGTGATCAAAGATATAGGCGACGGTATCCTCATCCAGCCGGGTGTTGATGGTATTGAGCACCGCACCGCAGGCGGGCACGCCAAAATGCGCCTCGGCCTGGGCGGGCAGGTTGGGAATGAGCGTGGCCACCACATCGCCGGGTTTCACCCCCATACCGGCCAGCGCCGAGGCCAGCCGGGTGCAGCGATCATAATAGGCGGCATAGGTCTTGCGATGGGAGCCATAGATCACCGCCGGGATGTCGCCAAAGACATGCGCGGCGCGGCGCAGATGCGACAGTGGTGTCAGAGGCACATAGTTTGCGGCGGTCTTCTCCAGACCCGCTTCATCAGCCATCCATCCCATCAGCTTTCCTCCCATGATTCTTTTGCGATGTCGGTTTGAGAACAGATAATGAGGAAACTTGCTGGCATTGGAAGAGCGATGAAATACGTAAGTACTCTTCCGTCCCATGCGGGAAATCAAACCACGGCGGCGCAGGCCATGCTGGCGGCTATGGCCATTATTGGCGTCACCGACAATGCGGTGCCGCTGATGGCCGAGAGCATTGGCCTGGGCCAGTTCTATTTTCTGCGCACTCTGGTGGCGCTGCCGATCCTTTGGGCAATGTCGAAAATGGGCTTTGGCGCCATGATACCGCGCCGATTTGGCGCGGTTACGCTGCGGGCCATGCTGGTGGCTACCTCTATGGTGTTTTACTTCTCTGCTGTGGCCTTGATGCCGATTGCCCAGGCCCTGGCCGGGCTGTTCACCTCGCCCATTATCATCGTTGTGGTTTCAGTTCTGTTCATGCGGCTGCGCATTGGCCTGGTGCGGATCGCGGCCGTGATTGGCGGCTTTGTCGGGGTGCTGTTTGTGTTGCAACCGGATGTTTCGGCCTTTGACTGGATGATCCTGCTGCCGGTTGCCGGCGGGTTTTTCTATGCGCTGGGGTCCATTGTGACCGGCACCATGTGCAAGGAGGAAAGCACGGTGTCGATGCTGTTCATCTACCTGCTGGCCCAGGGGCTGATTGGTGCAGCGTTTTTGCTGGTGGTGGCGATCTGGCCGCTGCCGGTGGCTGAGGGCGCCGATGGCTTTGTCACCCGCGGCTGGATCTGGCCGGTCTGGGAGATGTCGCATTTGATCCTGCTGCAGGGGTTTGCCGCCGTGGGGGGCGTGTTTCTGATCACCAAGGCCTATCAACTGGGCGAGGCATCTTTTGTGGCGGTCTTTGAGTATTCGGTGCTGCTGGTCGGCCCGGCCATTGCCTGGATGGTCTATGGTCAGGTGCTGAATTTTTGGCAGATGTTGGGGATCGCCCTTATCGTTCTTGCGGGCTCAACCCTGGCCCTGCGGTCGGCCAAGGGAGCTTGAGATCCTGGCTTGGATTGGCCGCTTGGGGGCGGAACGAAGATCCTCTTGAAGCCCTGAGTTGTCATTCTGAGAATTGGCAAAACGCTACTGATGTGCGATGGAGATAGTATATCTCAACTCAATCTATCCTTGAGGCGCAATTGACCCACAATGCTTTTCAAACGGTGGCGAATAGAATGGTCGGAACAAGTCTAAGCCACATTTGGATGGGGCAGGGGGCTGCTCTTTTTCTAGAGTTTGGGAACCTTGCTCACGCTGGACAACGTCCGGACGGTTCCTTCAAGAACCCTCGTGGTGTTGTGGGAGTCATGATTGAATGGAGTTGGCGAATTGACGGTAAGAAAAGCATAATCTGCGGGAGCTGGTCCGATGAGGAAGATTGGCAGCGTGGGTTTTCGGTGATTAAGGGGCAACCTGTATCGAGCATTTCATTGCTTGGTAAGCTTCCAGAAATCCAAATCGACTTCGCAAATGGGGCGTCTTGCACTTCATTTATGACGGAAAAAGGCCAGCCATCTTGGGCTATATTTGACAGAACAACAGAGGACTACAAAACAGTCTTCAGTCGCTACGGCCGAATTGGAGTCGAGTGATCTTGCTATGCGAAACTACATTGAACGCATCGCAGTTGACGACTGGAAAACGGCTGCAAAGTTCGCTCATCTGACAATCAAAGATTGAACTGTTCAAGTGTTTCTCCCAATGCCAAAGCAACGCTTTGGCAGCGCCCGAACCGCCCCCACGGGGCGGGCGCTTCGCTTCCCACGCCTCGGTTCGGACGCGGTAATCTTTTGAAACGGTTCAAAGGTAGCAAACACCGCTTGGACGCCCTTCGCCAAGCGTTTCCTTCTGTGGATCAATGGCGTAGTTTCACCTCATGATCTTGTCGCGCGGCCGTAAATATCTGTTCATACATATCCCCAAAACCGGCGGCACCGCCCTGGCCCTGGCGCTGGAGGCGCGGGCGATGCGGGATGACATGATGCTGGGCGACACCCCTAAGGCAAAAAAACGCCGCCGCCGCCTGCAAGGGGTCAAGACCGCAGGTCGTTTGTGGAAACACTCAACGCTGGCGGATCTCAGTGGATTGGTCCCCGAGGCGGAGATGCGGGAACTCTTTTCCTTCACTCTGGTGCGCAACCCCTGGGATCGGGCGGTGAGCTACTATCACTGGCTGCGGGTCCAAAGCTTTGACCACCCGGCGGTGCATCTGTCCAAGTCACTGGATTTCAATGCATTTATCCTGCACCTGCAGGTTCTGCGCAGCTTTGAGCAGAACCAAGCCCCCAGCTATATGCGCCATGCCGATGGGACTGAACAATGCCAGCTCTATATCCGGCTTGAACACTTCCAAAGCGACGCCGCGCCGCTGTTTGAACACCTCGGGTTTTCCCTGGATCTGCCTTTAGAAAATGCCTCGGATCGGCGGCGGGACTGGCGCGGCTATTATGATGGCGAAACCCAGGCGGCAATTGCCCAAGCCTGCCGCGAAGAAATAACACGATTTGAATATTCTTTTAACGATTTCGATCTAGCCTTGGACCAACCGCGCAGACCAGCGGGCTGAGATCTCCCCTTTGATCCTCTGCCCAGCAGGCGCCGCGCAGACAGGAATGCAGTACGGAGCAGCCGGGAATTCCCTCTGTTTCAGCGCTGCCGCAGAGGAGAGATCGAAATGCTGGATTGGTTTCATAAGCGTAAGAGTTCGGGATCAAAGCTGACCATTTCGCCGGTCTCTGTGGGCCAGGGCGGTTTCCTCAGCGGCACTCAGGTGGCATCCAATCTGGGCTGGCGCCCGGTCGAAGCGCTTTGTGCTGGCGACAAGGTTCTGACCTTTGATCATGGCATGCAGACCGTGGTGGAAATGGTGCGCGAAACCGTTTCTCCGGATGACGGTGGCATTGATCCTACCCGCTGCCCGATGCATGTGCCCCGTGATGCGCTGAACAACCGCGTGCCGATCTGGCTGATGCCGGACCAGGGCGTGCTGATGGAGAGCGACCTGATCGAGGACCACCAGGGCGATCCCTTTGCCGTGGTGCCCGCTTCTGTGCTGGATGGCTACCGTGGCATCTGCCGCCTCAACCCTATGGAATCCCTGCAACTGGTGACGCCGCGCTTTGAACAGGACGAGGTGATCTATGCCGAGGCTGGATTGCTTGGATTTTGCCCCGCACCGCGGGATCTGTTGACTATCGGCGTCGACCTGAATGAAGACACCTACCGGGTCCTGCCCATCACCGAGGCCCTCGCCCTGATCGAGGCAATGACCATGGCAGAGACCCTGATGGTCACAGCCAGCATCCCCGCCACAGCGTCGGGTGCCTTTCAGATCTGATACCAGCCAGGTCTTTCGACCTGCTAGTGACCTATTGGAACAGACAACGACAGCTCAAGCCCCAAAGCTTTGAGCGGTCGTTGTCCTTGTGGGTCCAAGGTCATGCTGAAAGCAGCCATAGTCTAGGGTCAGGATGCATTGATTTCCGCTTCGCTGCGTGATTCACGGCTCTGAAACGGGGCGGTGACATGAGCGATCTATACTGGTTGAGCGACACGCAGATGGCCAAGCTGGAACCCTTTTTCCCCAAGTCCCACGGCAAGC
>NZ_JBDWPJ010000076.1:0-17335 GCF_039971195.1 Pseudophaeobacter sp. | reverse complement strand
TCGACAGCCCCGAGGCGCTGGAATTTGTCACCCGCCGCGCCCAGGCCGACGCGCCTGTGCATGTTCTGCCCATGGCGGCCCTGACCAAAGAGCGCGCCGGGCGCGAGATGACAGAAATCGGCTTTTTGCAGGATGCCGGCGCCGTAGCCTTTTCCGATTGCGATCATGTGGTCAGCAATACCAAGGTGTTCTCCCGCGCGCTTACCTATGCGCGCTCTTGCGGAGCGCTGGTGATTGCCCATCCGCAGGAACCCCTGCTGAGCGCCGGAGCTGCTGCCACATCCGGCAAGTTTGCCGCCCTGCGGGGGCTGCCTGCGGTCTCTCCCATGGCGGAACGCATGGGGCTGGATCGCGACATTGCGCTGTTGGAAATGACCGGTGCCAAATATCACGCCGATCAGATCACCACGGCCCGCGCCCTGCCCGCGCTGGAACGGGCCAAGAAGAATGGCCTGGATATTACTGCCGGCACCTCGATCCACCATCTGACCCTGAATGAGCTGGACGTGGCCGACTACCGGACCTTCTTTAAGGTAAAACCGCCGCTGCGCTCAGAAGAGGACCGTCTGGCGGTGGCCGAAGCGGTGCGCTCTGGGCTGATTGATATCATTTCTTCGATGCATACGCCGCAGGACGAAGAGAGCAAGCGCCTGCCCTTTGAAGAAGCCGCCGCCGGTGCGGTGGCGCTGGAGACCCTGCTGCCTGCCGCCATGCGGCTCTATCATGCTGAGCTTTTGGATCTGCCGACGCTGTTCCGGGCCATGGCGCTGAATCCGGCAAAACGGCTGGGGCTGCAATCTGGCCGGCTGAGCGCCGGCGCGCCAGCCGATCTGGTGCTGTTTGATCCGGATATGCCCTTTGTGATGGATCGGTTCCAGCTGAAGTCCAAATCGCAAAATACGCCCTATGACACCCAGCGCATGCAGGGCAGAGTGCTGGCAACCTATGTTACCGGCGCAGCCGTTTACCGGAGAGATTGATGCCCCTGATTGAAAATACCGCCGCCATTCTGATGCTCTGGGCCGTGATTGGCTATCTGTTGGGCTCGATCCCCTTTGGTCTGGTGCTGACCAGGGTGATGGGCCTGGGCAACCTGCGCGAAATTGGGTCTGGCAATATCGGCACCACCAATGTGCTGCGCACCGGCAGCAAGGCCGCCGCGGCAGCGACATTGATCCTGGATGGCGGTAAGGGCGCGGCGGCGGTGCTTCTGGCGCGTTTTCTGGCCGGCGAAGATGCCGCGCAGCTGGCAGGTCTCACAGCTTTCCTCGGTCATTGCTTTCCGGTCTGGTTGAAGTTCCAGGGAGGCAAGGGGGTCGCGACCTTCCTTGGGCTGATGCTGGCGCTGGCCTGGCCGGTTGGCATTGCCTGCTGCCTCACCTGGGTGGCCACGGCTGCCATTGGCCGGATCTCATCACTCAGCGCCCTGGTTGCGGCGCTGGCAGCACCGCTTTGGGCCTATTTGCTGAATGCGCCCGCCACCATTGCGCTTGCCATTTTGTTGGGAGCAATCGTGTTCTGGCGCCACAGCGCCAATATCAGCCGCCTTCTGGCTGGGACCGAGCCCCGTATCGGGCAAAAATAACGGCCCCGCCCAGCCCCGGCGACAACAGCCGGGTAAACAGGGCGCGCGCCGCAAGAGCGTTTTGCGAATGATCCCCTAGGGAATGAGCCGTTCCAGCGCCTTGCCATTGGCCCAGGTGCCGTGCAGCTCACCGCTGGGCATGCGGATATAGACCACCGGATAGGTGTCGCCCCAGTTCACCCAGATCACATCGCCGCTGCGGGTGCCGCTGCCGGAATAGTTTTGATTGCCAACCTGCCATTTGACCAAAAGCACGCCTTTGCTTTCAAAGATCTGCACGCTGCCCTTATAGGCGCTGCCATCGGGGTTACGGCCTTCGGCGCGGTAGCTGCCCGCGACACCCTGGGCGCTGGCCACAGTCGCCACTGAGATAAAAGATGCCGCCAGACCAGCTGTCAGCCCTGCAATCAGGCTACGGCGGGTTAATAATTTACCCATCTGAATTCCTCCTAAACAATGGCCCACTGTGCCCCGTCCCGGCCAGCCTGTCAGCCCAAATCAACGCCTCCCCTGATTGTGATGGCGTAGCTCTGCGCATCTGCGCACAGAGGCTCTGGGCAACTGCGCAATCAAAAACAGTTTGATTGAACGTGATCGCCCCCGTCTCCACATCGATTTCGTGATGGCCAGACAGGCCTCGCTCAAACTCGAAAACGCACCGGCCAGCCGTCAATACCTCCCTGGCCGGATAGGAAAAGGACTAGACCCATGAACACATTCAAAACTCTGCTGAGCGGTGTGGCGCTTTCGGTTGCAATGGCAACTTCGGCCCTGGCGGCTGGCGTCGAACTCAACGCCTCCTCCACCGGCCTCGCAATGCAGGGCTATGACCCCGTCGCCTATTTCACCGACGGCGCCCCCGCCAAGGGCAGCTATAAGATCACAACTGTTTTTAATGACGCGACCTACCGCTTTGCTTCGGAAGAGCACAAAGCGCAGTTTGAGGCCAACCCCGAAGCATACCTGCCCGCCTATGGCGGCTACTGCGCCTTTGGCACCGCCATGGGCTTCAAGTTCGACGGCGACCCAACATACTGGAAAATCGTCGACAACACACTCTACCTGAACCTGTCCAAGGACATTCAGGAACGCTGGGAAGGCAATATCCCCGGTTTTGTCCAGGACGCCAACGGCCACTGGGAAAACATCGCTGATGTAGAGCCTGCGGCCCTGCAGCAGTAAGCACAGCGCAGGACTGACCTGAGCTTGTAAAACAAGACCCGGCGGAGCCCCTTGGCGTCGCCGGGTTTTCTTATCTTTGCCTCGGCTACCGTTTAGCCAGCTCTTCGATGGCCTCAGCCGTGCGTTTGGTGTTGTGGTACACGCCCAGGAAAAGATACATCATCCCTCCGACCATGATGGCATATATCGAGCCGCCAATTAGAATGCCCAGCGCAGGCAAGAGGCCACCGTTGGGGGCAGGCGCGACAAAAGCCACCCCAGTCCCGACCAATACACCGAGGCAGAGGAAGATCACAAAAACACCCACCAGCTTGTCAAAAAGTCCAATAAATATATCGCGCATTTCAATCTCCCTTTTTTACGCCCCCTATTTGTCACGCTCAAAAAACCGATCTGGCAAGAGAAAAACTTGACACGACTCGCCATTCATGAATTTCTGTCATTACAGAAATAACAGGATTTTTGAGATGAACCTCACCCCCGCGATGCAGAACTTCATTCTCCACTGGGGAGAGATGGGCTCCAAATGGGGGGTCAACCGATCCGTGGCACAGATCCATGCGCTGCTACACATCTCCCCCGATGCCATGACGGCGGATGAGATCTGCGAGACGCTCAATCTGGCGCGCTCCAATGTCTCTACCGGGCTGAAAGAGCTGCAAGCGCAAGGCCTGGTGAAAGCTTCTCGGCAGCTGGGCGACCGGCGCGATCACTTCACCTCAATCCGCGATATGTTTGATCTGGTGGATACGGTGATCAAGGCCCGGCGCGAGCGCGAATTTGCCCCCACCCTGCGGGCGCTGGACGCGGTGATGCAGGAGGCGGAATCCGACAAGACCCCCGCCGTGATCAAGGAGCGCATGGGGGAGACCCTGCGGGTGATGCAGATGTTTGATGACTGGTATGTGGATTTTGCCCGCCTGCCCCGGTCGGTGCATATGGCGGTGCTGAAACTTGGCACCAGGCTGGTGCGGTTCCTGCCCGGCGGCAAAGCCTCAGAATAGGCTTGAGCTGATTTGAACCGCGCCTGTAGCTAAATTTTTTGCGAGTGAGTTTCTCAAATGACAGAAATAACAAAACACAATCTGACCCACAAACGCTTCTTCCTCTGCCTGGCCTTGGCGCCAGTGCTGACCAATGTCTTCCTCATCCTTCTTGGCGGCGGAGCCGGGCTGCTTGTGAGTTCCGTGATCTCCCTGTTCCCCGCCACCAGCGCGAGCCTCGAAGGCGTCAAAACAGCCGCCCTTGTTTTGACCTTTGTATCGGGTTTTGCGGTGTTCTTTGGCTTTGTACAGTATTTCGTGTTTGGGGGCGCTGCTCTGTGGCTTCTGGCGCGCAACTCCCCTCTCAGCCCCCTGATCTCTGCGCTACTTCTCTTCGCGGTGAACCTGAGTGTGGCGGGCTTCCTCTATTGGACAGGCGACCAGCAGTTTGCCCTGCTCTGCCTCACCTATGGCTCCCTTTACGCCCCCCTTTGGGGCGCAGCCTGTGCCTGGCTCTATCACCGCAGCGGACAAACCAGAGGCTAGGCTCAGGTATTTTTTTGACAGGAGATTTCTCAAATGACAGAAGTATCAGAAAACCCCTACCTTCCTCACTCGTTGAAGCCGACTAAATGTGAAACTGCGCCAACCCTGGTTCTCTGGACCGACCTACTACCTCTTTCCGGTTGGCAAAAAATCGTGGAATTCAGCCTGCCTGTGCCATGGCTTATCCTCTCTTGGCTTCTTTATGCCTCCCCCTTCTGGCCCCTGGGGGCGCTGGCAAGCTTCATGTTTTTTCTTTGCGCCCTGCGGCTGAACCATGAGGCAATTCATGGCAATCTCGGCCTGCCAAGGCGCGCCGACATTGGTCTGTTGCACCTGCTCAGCGCAGTTATGGTGGGCTGCAACAGCTCCATCGCCTGGAGTCACATGCAGCACCACCGCCACGCCATGGGCCCCGGTGATCTAGAGGGGCACTGCGGCCATATGAGTGCGGCAGAGGTATTGCTCTACGGTCCCCGGTTTCCTTTGGATCTGATCCAACATTGCTGGCGCGATGGCGGGCGCAAGTGGCGGTTGCGTATGCTGGGTGATGGGCTCGGTGTCGTGCTGGCTCTTGGGCTGATCCTTTTGAGTGGTTGGAGTTTCCTTCTCCTGCATCTGTCTGCCATGGCATTGGCGCAATGCCTCACCGCATTCTTTGCCGTCTGGATCACCCATCAGGGCACCGCGCATAGTGGTCTTGCAGGGCGCAGTCAGCGCGGTGTGCTGGCGCGGCTGGCCTATCTGATGTTCTACCATCGCGAACACCACCTTTTTCCCAAGGTTCCGGTTAGCCGATTGCCGGATCTGGCGGCGCGGCTGGATACGCAAGTCCCCGGCTACTCGCAGGCACGCCAACCGGTCGTGCCCTGGCTAGACCGCGCACACTGACCCACCAGGAGGCCTAGCCACCCGCAAAACGTTTGTAGGCGCCGCAAGAAGAACGGAGGCAAGAAAAAGGGGCACCTAAGCGGCGCCCCCTTTTACCTGTCAGATCCAAAGCTTCAGCAACGAAAAATCAGTAGCTGTAATCGCCGTAGATCCGGGTGAGATCCCCACCCCAATCGCCGTGATAGCGCTCCAGCAGCTCATCGGCCGGCACTTTGCCACTGTCCAGACTGTCTTTCAGCGCATTGAGGAAATGGGTCTCATCCGGCACCAGCCCACCAGCACCGGGACGGGCGCGGTTTTTCAAACCTGCGTCCGAAATCGCCACCACTTCGCGGGCCAGCTCCTGCATCTTGATACCATTGACCTCGGCCTGCAGCCCCTCGCGCGAGGCAGCAACGCGCAGCCCCTCGCGGGTTTCGGCGTCCCAATGCTTGACCAGATCCCAGGCAGCATCCAGCGCGGTCTGATCATAGGTCAGCCCAACCCAGAAAGCGGGCAGCGCACAAAGCCGACGCCAGGGGCCCCCATCGGCGCCGCGCATCTCCATGTATTTCTTGATCCGCGCCTCCGGGAAGGCGGTGGTCAGATGATCCGCCCAATCCGACAGGGTTGGGGTTTCCCCAGGCAGGGCCGGCAGTTTTCCCTTCAGGAAGTCGCGAAAGGACATGCCCAGCGCGTTGATATATTCGCCATCCCGGTAGACAAAATACATCGGCACATCGAGCGCATATTGCACATAGGCTTCAAAGCCAAAGCCCTCGTCAAAGACAAAGGGCAACATACCGGTGCGGCTGTCATCCAGATGCCGCCAGATCTTGCTGCGCCAGCTCTTGTGGCCATTGGGCTTGCCCTCAAAGAAGGGTGAATTGGCAAAAAGCGCCGTGGCCACCGGCTGCAGCGCCAGGGCGACGCGCAGTTTCTGCACCATGTCGGCCTCGGAGCCAAAGTCAATATTGACCTGCACCGTGGTGGTGCGCCGCATCATATCGCGCCCCATGGTTCCGACCTTGGTCATATAGTCATTCATCAGCCGGTAGCGCCCCTTGGGCATCAAGGGCATCTGGTCATGGGACCAAATGGGCGCCGCGCCCAGGCCAATAAAGCCCACGCCGATCTTATCGGCGATCTCTTTCACCTCGCGCAGATGGGTATTCACCTCGTCGCAGGTCTCGTGAATGGTCTCCAGCGGGGCGCCAGACAGCTCTACCGCGCCGCCGGGTTCAAGACTGACATTGGCGCCGTCTTTTTCCAGCCCGATCAGATTGCCGCCCTCGGTGATAAGTGACCAGCCATAGCTGTCGCGCAGACCTTCCAGCACCGCCACAATCGAGCGCGTGCCTTCAAAGGGCAGCGGTTTCAGAGTGTCTTTGCAATAGCCGAACTTTTCATGCTCGGTCCCGATGCGCCAATCCGCGCGGGGCTTGCAGCCGCTGGCCAGATATTCGGCCAATTGTTCGTGGCGCTCAATGGGTCCGCCGCCGGACTGGGGAATGGACATGCCGGGCACTCCGTACCTGTTGGGTTGTCTTGGGAGATCAGTGGTGAGCGGAATCGCCACCAGTGTCAATGCAGCCTGTGATGCGCCGGGCGCGAAGGGCTGCGTTCCCAGATCACGACCTGGTGAGGCCCCTGACGGCGCAGCTCTGCAAGCATCCGCTCGGTCCTGAGGCCGGGCAATGCGGCAAAGACATCAAACAGCGCCTCATGGCCTGTCGCATTTACCGGGATCTCCAAGGGCCCCTGCCCCTCCTGCTCCAGCACCCAATGAGGGGGTTTGGCGGTGTGATCCAGACGCAGGCGCTGCAATTCCGAGGCCGCCACGGCGCCACCGGTCAGCGGACCAAAATAGGCAATCTGCCCCTCATCCACCCGCACCACACCGGGACCATCAGTGCCAAGGCGAAACCGCAGCCGCTGGGCGCCGACGACGGCAATGATCAGGCTGACCATGATCAAGGCCCAGCCAGTGACCTCGGTCACCCCATGGGAGGTAAAGGCCCATTTCAGCCCCACCAGCAGCATCAACGCAGCAACAATTAGCTCGCGCCAGCGCCAAAGCGCATCGCGGGCCTCGGGACGAATGAAGCTCATGATCTCTCTCCCAGTTCGCTCTTTCCTAAGGTGAGGCCTAGAACCAGTTTTACAATATGGTTACAGCGAGACTGGCTCAAAATAAAAATTTATCCCATAGGTCACCAACTTCAAGTTGGGCACAGCGCGTGATGCTGCGATCGTGCGCTTATCAAATGCGTTTGCCACAATAACTCCACGCACGTCCTCAAATTCACCTTCCTCTATGATGTCACCCATATAACCCAAGGTTTGGCCAACCACACGCGCATCGGTTTTTCCGGATTTCAACTCAATCACAACGGCCTGCCCGGCCCGATCCACACACAAAATATCAATAAAACCAGATTCGACAGAACGCTCGACGCCTTCGTCTGCTATCCTCAAACCCTCCTCTAGATCACTGATCTTTGCACGCAAAGCTGCCTGCATATCCCGCTCCAATGCAAAACGCTGCCTGTCTTGTTGACCCTCATCTGAAATAGTAGAATTTGAGGAAAGCCCGCTGTCATTTTCAGGAGCATATCCATCTTGCAAGAAACGAGCATAACGCTTGATAGCCCCTTTTAGAGACTGAAGCCTTGTATACGTCCGCCCGGTGAAATCGACTTCGTAGGGTTAGCACGCCCATTTCTTTCGTCAGCAAGGGTATATGTGAACTTTTCAACAAGCGGCTCCAAGCCACTTGCTTCAACCAAAGCATCTAACTCGCCATAGTATTTTTCGATCTGACGAACATGAGACACCTGCGTGTTGCAAGTGTTCTCATTGTACCCCTGAGCTGCCAACCAGCAATTGTACTCATTTCGCACTTCAATACCTCCCAAGTATCACCAATCTCCCAGTGTCTGTTGCCACAGGGTCATGGCTGCCACGGCGGCGGTATCCGCCCGCAGGATACGCGGCCCAAGGCTGACCACATGGGCCTGCTCCATCGCGTGCAAGCGTTTGCGTTCCTTGTCGGAGAACCCGCCTTCGGGGCCGATGAGAATGGCCCAGGGCTGTGATGATAGAGGATCGACCAGTTCGCCTGCGGACCGGTCAGCGCCGGTCCCGCCCCCCAGGGCGTTGCCCTGTGCTACATCCAGAAACAACCGCTGGCCAACCTCGGCCTCGTCGCAGAACATCAGCTGGCGCTCGGCGGGCCAGTGATCCAGCATTTGCGAGAGCTTTTGCAGATCCGAAACCTCGGGCACATAGGTGCCGCCGCATTGCTCGGCGGCCTCAACCGCATGGGCCTGCAGCCGGTCCTGCCGGATGCGTTCGGAATTGGTGTACTCCGTGCCCACCGGCAGAATGCGGGCGGCGCCCATCTCGGCGGCTTTTTCAACGATAAAATCAGTGCGGGCCTTTTTGATCGGCGCAAAGATCAGCCACAGATCAGGCGGCATCTGCAGGGGCTTGCTTTGCTCTCGACATGTCAGGGTGCCGCCGCGCTTGCCGGCCTCGGTCACCTCGGCCTGCCATTCGCCATCGACACCGTTGAACAGCGCCACCGTCCCGCCCAGGCGCTGCCGCATCACCCCAAAGAGGTAATGCGCCTGATCCTTCTCCAGAGGAATGGATTGCCCTGCCCCCAAGGGGTGATCTACATACAGTCTGATTTTTGCACTCATGAGGCCCTACATATGCAAGGTGATGCGCCAAAGCCAGATGGTCAGGTCGCGGATGCGGTCAAAGACAACTGGGTTGATCAATATGCACCAGCCTGGAGCCGCCCCTATCTGCGCCTCAGCCGGGCGGACCGGCCGATTGGCACCTGGCTCTTGCTGATCCCCTGCTGGTGGGGGCTGGCGCTGGCAATCCTCTGGGATGGCTCCCCGCGCTGGGAGGATGCCTGGATTGCAGTGGCCTGCGCCCTGGGCGCCTGGCTGATGCGCGGCGCTGGTTGCACCTGGAATGATATCACCGATCGCAATTTTGACGGGGCGGTAGAACGCACCCGCTCGCGGCCCATTCCTTCGGGACAGGTCACCGTGCGCGGCGCCTTGGTCTGGATGGTGCTGCAGGCGCTGATCTCCTTTGGCATCTTGCTCACCTTTAACCCAATGGCCATTTCGATGGGGATCCTGGCGCTGTTTCCGGTGGCGATCTACCCCTTTGCCAAACGCTTTACTTGGTGGCCGCAGGTGTTTCTGGGGCTGGCTTTCAACTGGGGGGCGCTGTGGGCCTGGACCGCCCATACCGGGGCGCTGCACTGGCCGGCTGTAGCGCTCTATTTTGCCGGCATTAGCTGGACGCTGTATTACGACACCATCTATGCCCATCAGGACACCGAAGATGACGCGCTGATCGGGGTGAAATCCACCGCCCGGCTGTTTGGCAGCAATACCCCGGCCTGGCTGCGCCGCTTTATTGTCAGCACCGTCAGCCTGATGGCCTTTGCCATCATTCTGGCGCTGGATCTGGAAGAGAACTACTGGGCCCTGGGTGTGGCCCTGATCGGCCCCTGGGCCATGGGCTGGCATATGACCTGGCAATTGCGGATCTTTGACGCCGAAAACAACCAACGCCTGCTTCAGCTGTTCCGGCTCAACCGAGATACCGGCTTGATTCCGCTTATTTTCTTCATTCTGGCGGCCTTCCTTTGATTGAAACGCGCGGCGCAGACCTATACACAAGACGCAGTTTTTCCGGGGAATAACCACTTTATGCGCCTGTCAACGCTCTTGATCCCAACCCTGACCTTTGCAGCCGCCGCCGGCATCAGCCTGGTTGCGGCCAGTTTTGCCGTGACTGCGGTCGAGCAAAACAGCGAGACTGCGCTGCGCCGCGCCCTGGACGACGGCGATATGGGCTGGGCTGAGGTCACCTCGGATGGGCTGCGAGTGACCCTGCAGGGCACCGCCCCGGATGAGGCCACCCGCTTTGCCGCGCTGTCATTGGCAGGCGGCGTGGTAGATGCCACGCGGGTGATCGACGATATGTCCGTCACCCCCTCCAAGGGCATCGCGCCGCCCCGGTTCTCGGCTGAAATCCTGCGCAACAACAGCGGCATCTCCATCATCGGGCTGATCCCGGCTACTTCGCCCCGCGCCGATCTGGTGAAAGAGCTGAACGGGTTGAGCGATGCAGGCCAGGTGGCCGATCTGCTGGAAACCGCGCGCTATCCGGCCCCGAAAGGCTGGGCCACGGCTCTGCGCTATGCGATTTCGGCGCTGGAGCTGCTGCCGCGGGCCAAAATCTCGGTCGATGCCAGCACCGTCAAGATCACCACCATGGCGGAGTCTGCAGCGGCAAAGGATGTGCTGCAGGACCGGCTTGCCCGTATGGCGCCGCCGGAATTGCATCTGGTGCTGGATATTGTCGCCGCGCGTCCGGTAATCACTCCCTTTACCCTGCGATTTCTGATTGGCGAAAGCGGCGCACGCTTTGATGCCTGTTCTGCGGAAAGCGCCGAAAGCCGCGCCTATATCCTCAGCGCCGCCCGCGCCGCCGGACTTGAAGGTCAGGCCGACTGTGTGATCGGCATGGGTGTGCCCTCTCCCAATTGGTCCCGCGCCAGCGCCCTGAGCATTGCCAGCCTTGCCGCTCTGGGTCAGGGCACGGTCACCATCGCCAATGCCGATATCACCCTGGTCGCAGCCGAAGGCACCGCCCCGGCGCTGTTTGACAAGGTGGTGGGCGAGCTGGAGAACACTCTGCCAGAGGTCTTTGCCCTGCATGCGGTACTGCCGGTTCCAGCCAGCGACGCCAGCGCCGGGCCGCCAGAATTCACCGCCACCCTCAGCCCCGAAGGCCAGGTGCAGTTGCGCGGTCGGATCAGTGATGACGTGTCGCGCGATATCACCAGCAGCTACGCCAAGGCACGGTTTGGCGCCGATCAGGTCCATACCGCCACCCGCGTGGTTGCCGATCTGCCCAGCGACTGGCCGGTGCGGGTTCTCGCCGGGCTCGAGGCGCTGTCGCATCTGCAGCGCGGTTCGGTCACTGTGACCCCGGACAATCTGCAGCTGCGCGGCATGAGCCACCAAGAGGACACTCTGTCGGTGGTCTCTGGGTTTCTGGCCGCCAAACTTGGCGAGGCAGAAAGCTATGAGCTGGCCATCACCTATGAGGAACCACCGGCGCCAAAGGACCAACCGCTGAGCGCCGAGCTCTGCGCCACACAGCTGGCAGGCGCCCAGGAAAACACTGGCAAGATCAGCTTTGAGCCAGGCTCTGCCACCGTGGCAGCAGGCAGCAGTGCGGTCTTGGATCACGTCGCGACGATTTTGGAAAAATGCGGCCCGGTGCGGTTGGAGATCCAAGGCCATACCGACAGTCAGGGTCGTGAGGGCATGAACCAGACGCTAAGCCAGTCACGGGCGCAGTCGATCCTCAACGAGCTGCGCGCCCGGCGCATTCGCACCGCCGCATTCATCGCCACCGGCTATGGTGAA
Organism: Pseudophaeobacter sp.; assembly: GCF_039971195.1. GTDB lineage: Bacteria > Pseudomonadota > Alphaproteobacteria > Rhodobacterales > Rhodobacteraceae > Pseudophaeobacter. Next base: position 5,699 of record NZ_JBDWPJ010000076.1, on the reverse strand, counting down.
AGTCAGCCCATCGCCTCCAATGACAGCGAAGAGGGCCGCGAGGCCAACCGGCGGATCGAGTTCCGCCTGATCCTGCCCGAAACCACATCTGAGGGTGAAACCACCCTGGAAGAGGCCGCCACCGCTGCGGCGCAGACTAGTGCAGAAGCCAGTGACGGTGCCAATGCCAGTGACGATGCAGAAGAGAATGATACAGGTGCGCAAGGTGCCGCAGAGACCACAGAACAGGAGACCACAGGACAATGAACAGAGCTGAGTTCATCCTCACCACCGCAATCATCCTGTTTGCCGCCTTTGCCATGGGCTGGTTTGCCAATTGGCTGGTGCACCGCTTTACCCGCGTCCGGCAAAGCGACGTGGCCGATCTGGACCGGATGAGCCAGGAGTTGCACGAAGCGGAGGAAACCCGTGATCAGGCGATCACCTATCTGCAGCAACGCGAGGCCGAGCTGTCAAACCAGTTGACCCAGACCGAGGCAGAGCTGCGCGCTGCCATGGACGGACTGCGTGATGCCCGCCGCGAAGCGGAAGAATTGCGCAGCTACCTGCAGCAAGAATAAACCCAGCCGCGGCCCTCTGGTCTCGTCACGCGCAAGGGGGGGGGGCTCCCGCGCCCTCAGCCTGGCACAGCCAGTCCGAAAGGCCTTGGGCCCAGCGCCGCACCTGCGGCGCGGCGCTGCACCGCGAACCGACAGGTTTTCTCAAATCGAGGTGATGGTCATTGTTCTGCCAGACCCCCACCCGCAGGTGAAACCGCAGCGCGCCCTCGGCGCGCTGCCCGGCCCAACTGAGCGGTAACATTCTTTGAATGTTGCCAAAACAGGCGGGAGCGCTCCCTGTTGCTGGATGATCCCCTTGGTGAGGACATCCCCCCTCTCGCCGCTTGAACAGCAGGCCAGGCTACCAGCGAGGCAGGGCTACCAGCGGGTCAGCGCGTCTTCATCCTCGGGCTTGGCGGCCACCCAATCGGCGCCGCCATCTGTGAGGATTTCTTTTTTCCAAAAGGGCGCGCGGGATTTTAGATAGTCCATCAGAAACTCAGCCGCCTCAAAGGCGTCTTTGCGATGACGTGCCGCCGTGGCCACCATCATGATCCGCTCTCCCGGCGCCAACCGGCCATATCGGTGGATCACCAGCGCATCCTCCAGCGACCAGCGCGCCTTGGCCTCGATTGCAATAGCTTCCAACGCCTTTTCGGTCATTGCCGGGTAATGCTCGATCTCCATCGCCACAAGCCCGCCAGCATCGGCGTCCCGTACCACGCCGGTAAAGGTGACAATCGCCCCGGATCCCGCAACTCCGGCGGCAAAGGCGTCGCTTTCTGCACCCAGGTCAAAGCCTGCCTCCTGTACCCGAACCTGCATCCGCCTAGCCTCCGGTCATCGGCGGGAAAAAGGCCACTTCGCGCACGCCCGCAAGCGGGGCGTCAAAATCTGAAAGCTCCTGGTCCAGCGCCACCCGCAGGGCGGAAAGATCGGCAAAGGCCGCAGCATAGCGCTCTTCGCGCGCGACAAGCTCTGCCACCAGATCCGCCACAGTGGCTGCCTTGGTTTCCACCTCTTCGCGCGGCACACCGATGCGTTCGCGCACCCAGGCAAAATAGACAACATCCATCAGTTGCTCTCCTTCAGGTGTGGCCAGGCCTTGCGCATGTAATCCGCGCCGGTGATCAGGGTCAGAGCCGCCGCGATCCACAACAGCCAGAGCCCGATCCGCCCGGTCCAGAACATTCCCTGCAATTTCCAGCGCAGCCCGTTCACATCCTCTTCCTGACCGGAAAGAATAGCCTCCACCAGTGCCTGGTCCATGCCAATGGAAGACATCACCAGATAGTGTTCAAACACACCCTGAGAGAACAGCGTGGCGATGGCCACCATCTGGGCCGTGGTTTTCCACTTGGCCAGATTTGTCACCTTCAGGGTGCCAGCGGTGTCGCCCAGGAATTCGCGCAGCCCAGAGACAAAGACCTCGCGGAACAGGATCACCGTGGCGGGCAGCACCAGCCAGGGGGTCCAATGTTCATCGGCATAGCCCACCAGGATCATCAGCGCGATCACCACCATGGCCTTATCCGCAATCGGATCCAGCATTGCCCCCATTTTGGTTTCCTGCTGCCAGGCGCGTGCCAGATAGCCGTCAAACCAATCAGTAATGGCGGCGCCAACAAAGAGGATCAGCGCAAACCAATCCGCCAGGGGGCGTGCAAAATAGAGAAACATAATGGCGAGACCCGGTGCCGCCAGCAGGCGCACCACGGTCAGGATATTGGGCAGAGTCCATTTCATGCGCCGGACCCTACAATGCACATCCAAAACATAAAAGGCGCTTGCAACATTTTCCCATTCAAAGGGTGATGACGAAACCTGGATCGCCCGGGCTCTCTCCCAGAAATGGTCCCGATGAGCGTTACAAAACCCAAATTTCACGGGTTGGCGCGAGGAACAGCGCGTGATTCAGATCATCCTCCTCCAGGAACCTCCGCGGCGCCTTTCTGCCTTCAAAAACAGGTAGATCCAAAGTGGCATCAAGCGAGAGCTCACTGCCATTATCAAACCCCAGGTGCAAAGAATGGGGCTGCACGTCAAGACGCACAATCTGTGCTCCCAGAATCTGGGGGCTTAAGCGATCACCCTCATCATCAATCCAGGGTTTGGGCCTGCCGTGTTCCTCACAGAACCAGCCCTCAATTAGGACACCGTCAAAACGAAGCCAGGCTGCGGCGCCGCTAAGTGCAATAACGAACCAATCCTGCCCAAGCCGAAGCCCAAAGAAGCCTTCGCCACCCATGCCGTAGGATCCGAGCTCCGTCGAAATCTCCTCAACGGGTTTTCCCGCAAGAATATCAAGAGTGAGCGGTACGGGAACCAGAGGAATCAGCTCATGTTTTGGCCCTAGGCCTGTCGCAATTTCGGGTCCAAATGGGCGCGTGGAATCGGGGATCTTCAATTCATAGCGCAAGGAAGAACTGGGCTCAGCGGCATTCATGAAACGACGCGTTTCCCATTTCAGGATCTGGTCAGAAAAGGGAATTTTTCCGTCAAGGGCCTTCCTAGTGATCATATTTCGAAATCGTTGCATGCTTTCGCCCGCCACCTGGTGAAACCCAGACGTCAGTATGGCCGGGCGATCCAATGGGGTAAGCACCCTTTTAAGCCGTCCTGAAGCGCTGAATACACTCCGGTTCACGCTTCCATGTAGGTTTCATTTTCAATTTTGCCCATGGAAGAAATCATAAATCGTCTCCGCCAGCGCATTGGAGATCCCGTCCACCGCCTTGAGGTCCAGCAGATCGGCGCGGCTGACGGCCTTGGCGCTGCCAAAATGTTTCAGCAGGGCGCGTTTGCGCCCCGCACCAACGCCCGGCACCTCATCCAGCGGCGTGGCCCCGACCGCCTTGGCCCTCTTGGCGCGATGGGTACCGATGGCAAACCTATGGGCCTCATCGCGCATGCGCTGGACAAAATACAGCACCGGGTCATTGCGTTGCAGCGCAAAGGCACTCTCGCCCAACCGGTGGAACTCTTCCTTGCCATGATCCCGGTCCACGCCCTTGGCGACCCCCACCATGGGAATGTCCTCGACGCCATGTTCCGCCATGATTTCCGCCACCGCCGAGACCTGCCCGGCGCCGCCATCGATCAGCAGCAGATCCGGCCAGAGCCCCTTGTCGCGGTCGGGATCTTCTTTCTTCAGCCGTGAAAAGCGCCGGTTCAGCACCTCCTTCATCATGCCAAAGTCATCGCCGGGCACCAGATCATCGCCCTTGATGTTGAACTTGCGATAGGCGTTTTTCATAAAGCCCTCGGGGCCGGCCACAATCATGCCCCCCACCGCATTGGTGCCCTGGATATGCGAGTTGTCATAGACCTCGATCCGCTGCGGCGGTCCCGCCAGACCAAAGGCCTCTGCCAACCCTTTGAGCAGCTTGGCCTGGGTGGCGCTTTCGGCCATGCGCCGGGCCAGACTTTCGCGGGCATTGCGCACCGCACCAGCCACCAACTCGGTCTTTTCGCCGCGTAGCGGCACAAGGATTTCCACCTTGCGCTCCGCTTTGCCACTCAGCGCCCCCTCCATCAGATCGGTGTTTTCAATCGCATCCGACAGGATCAGCTGCTTTGGCGGTTCCTTATTGTCGTAGAACTGCCCCAGGAAGGCCTCCATCACCTCTGCCGGGCTCATGTCGGCATCGACACGGGGGTAGAAATCCTGATTGCCCCAGTTCTGGTTGGCGCGAATAAAGAACACCTGCACGCAGGCCTGACCGCCATCCATATGCAAGCCGATAATATCGGCCTCGGCCACGCCACGCGGGTTGATGCCCTGGCTCGACTGCACCTGGGTCAGCGCTTTGATCCGATCGCGCAACGCCGCAGCGCGTTCAAACTCCATCGCCTCCGAGGCCTTCATCATTTCAGCCGCCAGCTCCTCCTGGATCTTGGTCGACCGTCCGGCCAGAAAGCGTTCGGCGTCGCGCACCGCGAGGCCATATTCCTCTTCCGAGATCTCCCCGGTGCAGGGCGCTGAACAGCGTTTGATCTGATATTGCAGACAGGGCCGGCTGCGGCTTTCAAACATTGCATTGGAACAATCCCGCAGCAAAAAGGCCTTTTGCAGCTGATTGAGCGTCCGGTTCACCGCGCCAGCCCCGGCAAAGGGGCCAAAGTAGCTGCCCTTCTGCTTGCGCGCGCCGCGGTGCTTTTTCAGCTGGGCAAAGGCATGATCCTTGGCCACCAGAATGCTCGGGAAGCTTTTGTCATCGCGCAGCAGCACGTTGTATTTGGGCTTGAGCTGCTTGATCAGGTTCTGTTCCAGCAGCAGCGCCTCGGTCTCGGTCCGGGTGGTCAGGAACATCATGCTTGCGGTCAGCGCGATCATCCGCTCGATCCGGGGCGAATTGCCGGGCCGGGTATAGTTCGACACCCGCGCCTTGAGATTGCGCGCCTTGCCCACATAGAGCACCCGGCTCTCGCTATCGAGCATCCGGTAAACCCCCGGCGAGGCATCCAGGGTTTTGACATAATCCTGGATCACCCCATAGCCGGTCCGGGGCGCTTTGGGCTCGGCTGCAGGGGAATCGGTAGGGGAGGTCTGGGGCTGTTCGGGCATCTGATCTGTCATGCCCTCAGTGATATGATTCCCTGCGCCCGGCTGCAATGACCGCGGCCAAGGTTCAAGCCCCGAACAAATCCACGACCCCTGTGGATAAGCCTGAAGATATCTTTGGGCTATCCCCGGATTTCCCTTATTTCACGACGGATTTTCACTTTTGCTTAATATTTAGGCAGATTGGTAAGGTGCTGAATTAAAATAATAACTTTTTGCACACCTGTCAAGTTTCTGAAAACAAAGACTCTTTTGTAACGGATCTGTGACGGTAGCGTGAGAGGTGCACAACTTTCCCCTGGGTCACCCTTATGGCGCGTCATCCGCACGTTGGTTCACCCGGGTTCTGCCCAGCCCAGATGCTCGCCGCCATCGACGCAGATCAGCTGACCGGTCACCGCCTGCGCCGACAAAAGATAGCCAAGCGCCGCCGTGATATCCGCCGGGTTCACCCCGCGCTGCAAGGGGGTCGTGGCGCGCTGTTGGGCAAAATCCTCTGGGCTTTGGTGCACATTGGCCAGGGTCGGTCCCGGCCCAATCGCATTGATCCGGATCTTTGGTGCCAGCGCCTGGGCTGCGGTTTGGGTCAGGGTCCA
>NZ_JBDWPJ010000075.1:0-34192 GCF_039971195.1 Pseudophaeobacter sp. | reverse complement strand
CCAAGGTCGCTTCCTTTTGGAGTGTACTGGACCGTCTGGACCGCTTGGATCGTCTGGCCTTCCACATTCTGACTGCAAAAAAGGCCAACAAAAAACCGTCGGAAAGTATCGTTTCCAAATTCTGCGTGCTTGCCAAAAATTTAACGGATCCAGAACGCGCTCTAGACGACGAGTATGTTGCCGAGGCCGCTACGATTGTGGACAAGGTCGTGCGAAAGGCAGGTACGGCAGCAATGTTCGAAGTTCAGGGTGATATTCTGTATCGAAATGGAAATAAATTCGATGCGATAGGCCGTTTTGAGGAGGCCTTCGAAAGTCGCTCACATAGTCAAGAATGGGACGAGGCGAGGCTTGTTTTGGCCAAGATCATAGCATCGCTAGAACAGTTGGAGCTGTACGAACGTGCGATCACGTATTTACAGCAATACATCCATGGGATGCCAGTTGCACAGTGCATTCCACAGTATCACCGTCTAGCTTGCTATGCTGCAATGACCGGTCAAAAGGACCTGTCACGACAGTATTGGTCGCAGATTTTGGAGATCACTTCATGAAGATCACTGTCGTTATCCCAAATCAGAACGGTGGTGACTTTCTGCAGGAATGCCTTGAGTCCGTCGTCGGCCAGACAGGCGTCGACAGTGAAATCATTGTGATAGACGGCGGAAGCGTCGACACATCTCTCAGTATCATCCGACGCTTTGAAGGCCAGCTTGCACACTGGGAATCAACGCCGGACGCAGGTCCTTATCATGCCATTGAAAAAGGGTTCGCAAAGTCTACAGGAGATATTCTGTGTTGGCTCAATTCGGATGACATCATGTTGCCGGGGGCACTGGCCGAAGTTGTCAATCTGTTTGCTGCGGATCCGGAAATGTCATGGGTCTCGGGCATCCATTCGACCTTCCTCAGTTTGCAAACCCTGCGCGAGAGGGGCTATCCCCGTAGCGATTTCTTCACAAGCGATGACATGAGATATGCTGTTCAGCAATACCGGGGTATCGACCGGATTGACTTGACATACGACTATATTCTGGATGAGTCCCCGGAAGGTGGCTATTTTCTTCAGCAAGAAAGCACGTTTTGGCGACGCGACTTGTGGGAAAAAGTTGGCGGGTTTGATCATCGGTATAGTCTGGCAGGTGACTATTGGCTTTGGCTTGAGTTTCTAAGCCTATCCCCACTGACATTGGTTGACCGCCCCTTTGGCAGTTTTAGACAATCTCCATGGCAACGTAGCTCTGAGCATTGGGCAGACTACCAAGCTGAAGCGCGCAGTATCGCGAGTATGTTCAAGGCCGCAAACCGTCATGTTATTCAAGAGTCCGACGGTCAGGTCGATGAGAAAACCGACCCTGTTGCTCCAACGCACATAAAGCGATTGAATCGAGACGCCCTTTGTCTGGTGACGTCGATCGCGCCGGTGGGTGTTGAAAAACAAGTGTTTTGTATGGAGACTTGGCGCGTGCAAGGCGCGCGTATCCTGTCGTTCAATACCGCGGCGGAGATAGAAAAAATTGCCACTGAAAAGTATGATCTCCTCGCGGAGGTGGAATTTGTTGAGGTGACAGAGACCGCCCGGGACGTGACCGGCAAAGACCTAGTCTTGCTGCGTGACATCGTCCGTCATTGCAGGGATCTGGACCAAAACACCTGCATCGGGATTATTAACTCTGACATCCAGATCGACGCACACGTTGACCTTGCTGGGTTCGTGCAACGCACCTGTTCCGGCGGTTCCAGTTTGGTCTCGTCGCGAGTGGACTTGGATGACTATTGGGACCGTGAGGGTCAGATTTTTTCCGGCGGTGTCGATGCCTTCTTCTTCACACCAGACATTATTGCCGATTTCCCAATGGAAACAGATTTTGCGATTGGGGCACCCTGGTGGGACTATTTTATGGTGATGTATCTGTGCCAGAAGAGCAAAAACGTGTTTTATCCACGCCCGATTCCATTCTACCATAAGCGGCATACAACAAATTACCCGCAATCGATCTGGCTACACTATGGCCGCCATTTCCTTGAGCATTTCGACCCCTCCTTGGTCAGAGCCTTTGATGATAAGCCCGGGAGCGGCCAACAATCGAGCTTTCTTGCCGATATCGCCAGACAGTACGCTGTCGGTTTTTACCATGATGTTGAACTGGCGCAACCGATGCCGTGGGCGACGCTGATGCCTCATGGGAGTGGATTTCACAACATGATCGAGATACTTGAGGCGAAAAAGCGACAGTGGGCAGATCGGGCTATCATGGCCGAAGAGGTGTTGCTTACAAAGCGCTGATCTGCAACACATTTGCGGCAACAACATTCTCTGCATTTAATTCGTTCAGTGTATTCAGAGTAGTCAGAACTTCCGAAGGCAAAGTGTTGAGGAGTGATCCCGGTGCGTATCGCGTATATTCATATTCCTAAGTGTGGCGGAACAGCGATGCAGGCACACCTTGTGGATCGGATCGGCAAAGACCGAAGCTTGGCCATAGGTGCGCTTAAACATGGTGCACAAATTGAGATGGCGTCTGATTTCGAAACCTGGCGTTCCGCATTGGATGGGGTGCGTTTAGCCTATGGTCATTTTTTCTGGCCGGCTTTCAAAGATCTAGCCAACCGCCTAAATGCGCCCGCATTTTCGCCGGTGGCTGTTGTGCGGGAACCGCTCACTCGCGCGGTTTCCGAATACAACTATATCAGCCAGTTCCCTACCCACGATCTGCATGCAAAAGTGCAACAAATGACATTGGATGAGTATCTGCTTGAACTGCACGTCAATAACATCCAGTGCAAATTTATGACCCAGTCAGATCTATTCGTGCCTGCTCTGCAGGTCATAGAAGAGGAGTTCGCCTGTATTGCCCCTCTTGATGAGATTGATGAATTTTCAGCGCGTCTCATGCAGGATCTGAAGCTACCACAGGCGCCTGTGGTGCCGAAGAATGTTGGCGGCCAGACCAGGGATAAGCTGGTTATCGATCCCGATGTTACTTCGGAGTTCTATGAGAGAAACGTGGCAGACCTGCGTATGTATTGGTGGGTGCGCCGGAACTGGCGTTCGCATTGGAAAGTGTCAGGCGCAGCGGTCTAAGGCGCCCGTCCAGCATTTTAGTCTGGTGAATCCCGGTGTTTTTTGAATCGCGGTGCAGGGGCAAATTGTTTTGCAATCCAGTGAGCGAAAGGGCGCAGATATTGGCGTGACGAGGGCCAGCGAACCAGCATTTCGCCATAAACCTTGCGCAAACGCACAAATAGCCAGTCGCCTGCACCTCCTCGGTTCGAACTCAGAAGTCGATCCTGCTCGACCACATTGCCAAGTGGCAAGTGAGACGCGAGGCGCTGTAGTTTGTATTCGATTTTAGCGTAGTTCCGGGCGGCCTGCTCTGTAGACATCACCTGAAGGACCCGAAAGCCCTGCGCTTGCGCACAGTATCCAATCAGCCGTTCCTGCGCGTGAGCCAATCCGCCGTCAATATGATGCGGCTCTTTGTTATAATCTTCCCACTTCCAGTCATGCGCAAACATCGGCTTGAGGGCGGAGGTCCTAAACCAGAACATTGTGCCATAGGGGGCGACCGGGCAGGCTTTATCCATTGGAACGTCCAGCCCTATGTCGTTGGCAAGGCTGGAGACATTGTGTTTGTTGTTGAACCAACTATGACCAAGCGTGGCAAACCCGATATGAATAAGTGGGGGAGTGATCAGACCGATGTCTCGCTGGGTTTCCAATTGATCCAGCACGTTACTGACATACCCACGAGAACCAATCAGGTTGTCGAACAAATGCGCCTTAAAACTCTCACCAATCTGTGCAGGCACTTGAGGCGTGCGCTTCGAATGAAGCCGTAGTGCAATCTCGTACTTTCCAGAGATTACAATGTCGCGCCAGGTGATGAACAACGACGACATGTCTCGCCCACGATTGTGCTCGACAACGCGTATTGTGGCATTTTCCTCTTTGATCTTAGTTGATTTCAAAAACAGCCGGATTTCGTCAGCCGCTTCAGAAGTTGCGGTTGAGATAAACAGATGAGTTGGCGCAGGAATACGGTCAAGTAACTCGACAAAGTTAGGCAACATGTCAGTATAGTAGGCGTGCAAAAATACGGCGACCGTTCCAAAGCTCCACGCTGTTTTTTCCGGATGTTCCGGGACGTCTGCGTGTATCGCATATTCGTCGGCGATCATCGAAAAATCGCGCAAGGGTACCATCTCGAGGGCGTAGGATATCGCACATTCATATGCACTGGGATCCGCTTGCCGCAGGTGGTCAAGCCCGACCTTGATATCGATCGTATGCATATCATGCAAAAGCGGATCAACGAAAAACACCGACAATGGGATGACCGGTGAGCCATCACGCACAATCGATCCAATTTCAAAGTATCTTGGATCGGATGACCGCCATTGCGTACTGTTAGGTGGATAAGAAATCTTGGTGTCGGAAACGTCAGCGGCTTTTGCAAGATCAACTTGGTAGGGAGAGACGCCGTTCAGATCAACCTCAGCCTCAAGGACACTGGCCCACAAGGCGCATGCGGTCTGGGCGGGAACGAACTCAGCGGAAAGGATCATAAAATCGAGGTAGGGAATCCGGTCCGGCCACTGCTTGTTCTTTAGCGCCGGGTCCAAATCTGTGGCGCGCCAGTATGCGCAATAGACATCTGCACCATCGGCCTGCGCGATGTCCAAGTGCGCGCGCAATCCTCCAATTGGTCCTAATACATCAGCCGTCATCGTCACAATGCGGCTGGAAACGTCGGGGCTGTTGTCAGTAAGCCATTTCAACGCCAGCCCAATTCCAGAGATAGCCGCCCGATCGACCGAGGGATTTGTAAGGACGGTTTCGATAGCAATGTCTGGATGCTGCGTTTGGACTTCGTCTTCCTCGGCCGAGGTTACCAAAATCAGGCGATCACATTCAATGCTGAGTGCCTCAAGCGCAAACCTGACATGTGGCTTGGCCAGCATTTTTTGGGAAACGCTATAAATTGCGACGACGTTAGACATTACCCGAAATCCTACTCTCGATGGCTTTGAAACTAGGTGGCGGCGCAGCGGTTGACGATTGCCTCAGCGGCCTGTCGAACGCTGGGGGTTTGCCAAAGAAAGAAGGTATCATAGTAGGTTAAATTCCTGTCCAAAAGCGGGAACAGTCCCTCTGGCGCAAGAGGGCGGGTCCAGTATCCATCAAGGCGGGACTCGAGAATGGTCTCCATCCGTTTGGTATGGATATCATCGGCAGGCACCACAATCTGGCGTCGTGCACGCGCTGCATCCTCACGAACCAAATCTGTCAGGGATTTTCTTTCGTCGCGCGATGTCGTCCCCATAAATGCAAGTCGCAGATCAGGCGATGTCCGCGGGGCGCCTTCGCCATGAATAAGATTTGCCAGACGCAAAAGTTCTGTCAACTCAATTGGCAAGGACGAGTTTGCTTTAGAGTTTGTTGACGGAGGAACATCCTTTATCCGTAGGACTGCGGAAAGAAGATGCAAAAAGAGGTTCTCGTCGCGCCGCGCAAGTTCGTCGTATGGAACGGCATGCAGATCTATCTCTGGGCTGCGTAGCAAGGGAGCGATATCCTGCATTGGGTTCAGCACTCGGTCAGTGATGGGTGTGCAAAGCGATTCCAGGAAACGGTCCGCAAAAGACGCCGTGAAACCTTGCTTTACCTCTTCTCCCCAGTAGGAATGGAAAACGGTCATCGGATCGCGCACCGTATAGATCACCTCGATGCTGTTTGCGCCCACAACTTCAGCCAGGGCGATGTATTTTCGTGGCGCCCATCGACAGAAACCTTCGGCCGATAACACCATGTTGAGATGGTTCTCACGGATATCCTGTGCTTCGGCTCGCAAAGCCCGGTTATCTGCGCCATCAGCTTCAATATACTCGACGAAATTATGCGCCAGGTGATGATGCCCTGTAGATCCGTAGGTGCCTGCTATCGGGTAGGCCCAGCCAGATTTGAGCAAGTCGCTACGATTGTTGGCGAAACTGTCTTGAATGAAGGTAGTCCCGGTTTTGTGCGGTCCTGCGTGAACTATCAATTTCACTGCCAGCTCCTTTTCAGCGTCAGGTATCGTCCCAAAAGCCTTAAGGGTGCTTTCCTGTGAATGAGAGTGTTCGGAAGCTTTGGTATCTTCGGTTTGAGTGTCAACTTCTTTCGTCGCCGCTGACCGACAGATTGATTTGGCTTAGCCCATCAACAAGTTTTACCTGCGGTCGCCACCCGAGAATCTTAGCGGAGCTCTCAATATTTGCAACGGCATGGCGAATGTCACCCGGGCGGTACTGTCCCCCACAGCGTAAGGTCGATTCATTTAAACCGTTCTGTCGCATCATTTGTTGCGCAACTTTCATGATTGTAATGCCCTCACCTGATCCAATATCAAGTATGGTTTGTTGATCTTGGTGGACATTTGCAGCCTGGATAAAGGCGCGGACAACATCATCGATGAAAACAAAATCCCGCGTAATGATGCCATCTTCATAGATATCCGGCGTTTGACCCTGTGCCATCAGATTGGCAAATATCGACAATACGCCAGTATATGGGTTGGAAGTAGACTGACCAGGCCCATAGACGTTCTGCAGCCTCAGGATGCTCACACTTGTTTCCGTTCCCCAGAACCCTTGGGTCAACAAGTGCTCCTGCATCAGTTTACTTGAAGCGTAGATTGATTTTGGTCGTGGTGGGCAGGTGAGCGCGCAAGAGCTGATTGGCCTCAGGATGGTGCCGTGGATGTCCTTGACCTGAAAATCGCCACGCTCCAGGTCTTCTGCAGATCGCGGAGCAGGAGCAGCGGGCCGCCCGTCCTGATAGACACAACCTCCCTCGCCATAAACGGCACGGGTGCCCGATAAAATGACCTTTAGCACTGGTGGGCCCGCTTTCCGGATCGCCTCGATCAGATTGGCAGTGCCCGTTGTGTTGACCTTCGTATAATGCGCCGGTTCTAGATAGGATTGGCCGGTTCCGGTTTCTGCAGCCAGATGAAAAATCACGTCAGGATTTGCACCGCGAACTGCGGCCCTCAACTTCTCGCCGTCAACGACGTCTCCCTTCACGACAGAGATGCCAAAGGCACGAAGCTCTTGCAGTTTCGCGTCCGCCGATCCGTGCACTTGCGGCAGAAAGTTGTCATAGACGGTCACCCGGTTCCCTTCGGATACTAGGCTTTTTGACAAAGCAGTACCTATGAAGCCGGCGCCGCCTGTTATGAAATAGGACGTCATCGCAGGTAAGTTCTCTCTAACCTTCGATGCGCTCGGCCACTATGGCCGTGCAATCGGTATCGTTGTGTCCCGGAACTGTGCACAAAGGTTTACTGTCAACCATGTCTACGACCTGGAACCCAAAGACACTTAGCATTTTTTCAACGCAGGTCTTGGTCGGCACCCAAAACGCCTGCTGCGCCAAGTTTTCCTTGGATGGAATGAAAGCAGCGATGGGCTGGGGGTTGTTCAGGTAGGTGTTTGTAACAATTACCTTTTCCCGAACCGATGGCAAAATGGCGGCCATGGCTCCGAAAGGATCCCGCAGATGTGAGAAAATCATACCAAAAATGGCAATATCAAATTGCCCAAGCTCTGCGGGAAGCGGTTGGTATATGTCGCCATAATACGCCCGCGCTTTGGATTTAAGTAGTTGGTGCGATAGCCAATAGCTGTTGCGAATTTTCGTAGCGCCCGCTTCCAGCCGATCAAGCTGGGCATCTATATCGGCCATGAAATCTGGGTAGGGCACAAAATTCCATTGGCGCCCACTCACCATGTCAAACGATACAACATCTGCACCGCGTTTTTCCATTTCAAAACTCAGAAATCCTGACGCGGCACCCATGTCTAACGCCCGCTTCCCCGCAAAATCTACGTTTCCCAGATACTCGGCAGCACAATGGCGTAGGTCCCAGTCACCGGTGACTGGGCCCAATTCGGGCAAATCAATACTGTGATAAAACCGGCAATCTTCTTGTCCTTTGACGCTTACCGGGCTGGCGTACAGATTTGTGGCTGTGTCTTGGGGCATTGGGGCTTCCTAGTGTTGGGGAGATGCGATCAGAACAACGGATAAACGAAGTCCGTCAATTCGTATGTGTTCTGCTTTTGCTCCGGAGCCGCGACTGAGGCGCGCAACCCTTTAAGGTCAGCACCTAAGGCTACAAGATCGGCACTCTGCTCTTTCCATAGCGCAAGCAGGCTATCAACCACTCCATCGCCACTCAACAAATTGGAATCGCAAAGAATTTGGGCGGCTCCAGCGAGGCTTCTCGGTGTTTCGAAATAGCTGTCTGTGTCCGGTGACCACTTTGTAGTCAAGCAGGGCATTTCGTCCGAGCGAAGCTGATCCGCGTAGGGAACAAGACGCATATGGAAAAACCCGGCGGGCGTCGTGGGGTCAATCAAGTTCATAGGCGGTTTTCCCTTCCATATCGATAATGTCTTGGGATTGCTGATTTTTCCAGACCAAACAATCGCCAATGGCCAGCACGTCCAATCCAGTATTCAAAAAACATGCGATTGCATCGTCAGGGGTACAAACCAATGGCTCGCCCCGCACGTTGAATGACGTGTTGATAAGCATTGGGCACCCGGTCTCTGCTTCGAAAGCGCGTATAAGACTTGTGAAAGACGCATTGCGGGCTTCTTCGACGGTTTGGATACGTGCTGAATAATCAACATGGGTTATGCCCGGATAGTCCGAACGCTCCTGGTTGACGAATTCGAGCATGTTGCCACCCATGATGCGGAATTCATCCCAATTCACAGGCTTGCGATGTGCCTCTTTGATTTTGGCAACAATCAGCATGTAAGGGCTTTCGTCCTTTAGGTCGAAAAAATTGCTCGCTTGCTCGGCCAATACTGCAACCGCAAACGGTCGCCAGCTCTCGCGGAACTTGATCTTGAGATTGATCCTCTGTTGGGCGTCGGCGCGGCGCGGATCAGCCAGGATCGATCGGTTGCCCAAAGCGCGCGGGCCAAATTCCATCGCTCCTTCGAACCGCCCGACGATTGCGCCATCGGCAAGGGCTTTCGCAAGGGTCCTGTTGCGTTCATCGTCGTCCTCGACAGATTGATACACTAGACCGGCCTTTTTCAGATCCGAGCAGATCCGGGGCGCGCCGAATGAGGATCCGATCAAGCTGCCTCGCTGGGCATCTGGTTTTTGAGTGCGGCGTGGGATGTTGAAATGGCTGTGTGCCGTATGAAGAGCAGCTCCCAATGCGCCGCCAGCGTCACCGCTTGCAGGTTGAATCCACAGGCCCTCCAGATCGGGTATCGTGGCGTGCAGTCGCCCGTTGGCGACACAGTTCAGCGCCACGCCACCGGCCATACACAGGTTTTTAGATCCGGTACGCGCCAAGGCGGTGCGCGCCAGTTTCTCAACCACATCATTCACCACAGCCTGGATTGATGCTGCGATGTCCATGTGTTTCAACGAGAGATCAGCATCCGGCGCCAAGGCCGGTCCACCGAACAATTGATGAAACTTTTCGCCCGTCGCCCGCCGACGGTCCAGAAAGCCAAAATAGTCAGTATTCAAACGAAAGGAGCCATCAGGTTTGATGTCAATCAGCTCATCTCGTATCAGACCGGCAAAGCGTGGCAGACCGTAGGGGGCAAGCCCCATCAGTTTGTATTCGCCCGAATTCACCCGCAGGCCACAGTATTCCGTAAACGCACTGTACAGCAGTCCCAAGGAGTTCGGATAACGCAACTCGGCAAGAGGCGTGATATCGTTTCCATTGCCTGCGGCAATGGTAGTTGTAGCCCATTCGCCGACGCCGTCCACGACAAGAATCGCGGCCTCATCAAAAGGCGCAGGATAAAATGCTGACGCCGCGTGGCTCAGATGGTGCTCGCCCACCAAAACCTTGTCGTCGGAATCGACATACTCTCGGGCCCGTTCGCCCAGCTCAATTTTAGAGCCTAGCATAGAGCGCATCGATTGTTCCCATATCCCGCCACCCTGTGGGGCAACATGAAGCGCATTCTTCAAAACACGATCAAGCGAGAGAACTGGGTTTTCATAAAGAACAATTGCGTGAAGCGCACCACCACTGTGAATTTGCCCAATACAGTGTTCCAGAGCATGTATAGGAAACGCAGGATCATGCTTTTTCCGGGTGAACCGTTCTTCCTGAACGGCTGTGATGATCTCGCCGTCAGCGCACAAAGCTGCAGCGGCATCATGGTACATGGCGGAAAGGCCAATAATATTCATGCTGTGTTGCGCTCCATTGATGCCGCAAGGCCGGCGCCTATTTCTCGGGCGAAGTGTACGTTCGCCTGGGCATTTGGGTGTAGGTCGATCGGGGCGAAAGTCGATTCCGAAAACGGCAACCTTGGGTCGGCGTCGATCACAGAAATGTCGTCTGAACGCAGCCGTTGGATAAACAGATCTTTTTCGAGGTGATCTGGTGTTGCTGCCCCTCCCAAGCTCTTGGACATTTCGCTTCGCAAAACCGCGAAGTGAAACTGGGCCCCTGCCTGAGTGCAAAGAAATTTGGCCCGATTGAGAATGGCGACCCCGATGTCGGCCTGATAGCGATCATCCGGTCTGTACTGCATCATTGCGTCCAACTCTCCACGGGTCTTGGGCGGATACCGGCGGATGTATTTCAGTGTTCCCTGTGGTGTAAATTCAGCAGCCGGGCGGAAGGTATTCATCTGGGCACCAACGCCAATGATCCATTTCTCACCAGCACTTTGCTGATGCGAAATCCAAAGATGCGGATCAGCTACATTCCGGTGTAGATGGGATGCGATGAATGAAAACAACACAACGTCTGGTTTTCGTGTCACCAAATAGGCTTCCAATTGCAGCAAATTTTGAAAGGTCGAGTAAGCACCAATGCCATATGGCTCGATACGCCAATCAGGAAACTGCTCTTGTAAAAGGTAGGGATATGTCTCTTCATCGGGCAGCCACTGCCCTTCGGTTACCGAACAGCCAAAGATCGCCACGGTACGCTCACCGGTTTTGCGTTGGTTGGGCAACGCCCGATACCCATTCGGCCCAATGATTAAGTTGCGATAGAGCGTCTGATTTCGTTCCTCAACGGTACCAACACTGCGTCGCCAGCCCAAAACTGGGTCAAAAATGATCCGCCCCACGATGCCATCCCCATATAGCTATCTTCTTTTTAAGACAGTTTAAATTAGAATACAGCGGAAAAGCGCGCCCAGTCATCAAGAATAGTGCCGTTCTTGCCGTGTCTTTACAAAGTCAGGAGCGGTCGTGTCGCAGCTTGATGCCGTTCCTTTGATTGCCGCATTCTCAGGGGGTATCAAAGGCAAAAAGATTTCAGAGGTACGGTTTACTGAGGAAAATGCACAGGTGCGTTGGCGAGCAAATGAAGGGATTCGCGTGTCTCAAATCGTTGACGAGCTACAGGCTAAAGTCTTTGACCAGCCACAACACGCCTCAATGCGCGATGAATTGCTCGCTCTTTGGGCGGACCTGAGCGGCACGGAAAAGCTGCGCTGCGCATCCCTCGATAGCATGGGAAAGAAACTCTAGGGGCGCATTTGCAGCTCTCCGATCAGCGCACGATAGAACAGGTGCGACAGGATCAGAGCGAAAAACGCGTCAAAGGCTGCAAACCGCCAAAAACCCCGCCCAGACACAGATAGATCACAACCATCAACAACCGCCCAAACATCGCGATTGCCACCTGAAAGCGTTGGTTGATGGGGTCAAGATACGCGAAAATCTGCAATGCCGATGCCACGATCCCTCCCCATATCGGCAGGAATACAGTGCATCAGCCGGGTCAAGTCCAACAAAAATGGCCCCGAACCGAGGCATGACGATGCAGGCCAGCGCAACCAGACTTTGCAGTATCAAATTAGATGCAAACTCTGACTACGCACAACTCGCCATCTCCCATCAATACCTGACAGACAGCTTTGGAAATGAGGTGTTCACCCGAGATGGGCGCAACACACGAGCTCAAATCTTTCATGTAACACTTTTCGATACTGGTCACCGGAGGCTGCGCTTGGAGCCCAAGTACAGCTGGCTTCTTATGCCATTGCCAGCCCTGCCCGGTGAAGCAACAGAGTTTCGCAGTCTCGCCCAAGCCGCATGGACATGGTCTGTTCAAAACGGATTTCTTTTTTCGCTTTGTTTCACCCATACCAGTGCACCACAAATTTGCCCCCCCTTGTAAACGCTGCCCGACTGCGTACCAGACTTTTGAAATTGATCGACTGCAGGATATTGCATAGATCAAGAGTTATTTCGCGACTTTACTCGATCTTTTTCGAGGCCGAAGTCCGCAATGACGGTCCGCACCGCTGCAATTGGTTTGGTCATTGGATGTCCGGTTGGGGCCGATTGAAGCGGCAGATTTCATTTATGGCAAGAAGCAGCCCCGCGACTAGGCTCTGGACTCACAACCAGCATATGACTGTTGCGGCGAGAGCGATGGCAGACAGGAAGACCTTGGGGCACCGGTCATAGCGGGTAGCCACACGCCGCCAATCTTTCGGGCAACCAAACATGCTCTCAATCACTGCCCGGAAGTGCATTGCGCCCCAATGTCACGAGAGGGGCGATTGCGCCTTTTGTAGCGACGCTTGTCGTAGTTGATGGTTTTGTCGCGTGATTTCCGCCCAGGAATACATGGCTTTAAGCCCATATCTACAAGTGTTTCGCGAAACCAATCTGCATCATACCCTCGGTCTCCCAATAGCCATTCGGCTGCTGGGATACTAATTACCAAGGCTCTGGCCCCAGTGTAATCGCTGACCTGCCCGGCGCTTCCAAAGACACCGCCTCCACCTAGCACCCGCATGCAGTTCAATCAGCGGTCAGTTTTGCAAAGCGTGCGTATCTTCAGTTTTGAGTATTCTTTACTCATGTGGAAATGTGAAACTCCCCTTATGGGTGTTTTTTGGACAAGCCACTACCTATGAGCCCATAGTGCTCACCTGGAGCAGGCATTTGGGGGTCGTCCGGGAAAGCGGTTCTGGCACCGTCAAATCCGGGCTGACGGCCCTGACTGCAATTTCACGCCGCTTTCACAGTCCGCTCTCTAGACTGCTTCCAAAACACCAGATTGGTGACAAAAGACCGGAGGATAAAATGGCTGACCTGAACACGGCTGACACAGTCGGGGAAACCCCAACGCGTGCAATTTTGGAAAAAGCCCTTCACAAGGCCCATCAGACCTTTGGCAATCTTTCCTGTTTTCGCGGCGTAGACATTGGCTATCGCTGGACGGGCGGAAAGCGCAGCAAGGACATCTGCCTGCGCCTGCATGTTCAGGAAAAACTGCCCCTCGACACCTTGCTGCCTTCGCAGGTGTTCCCAACCCGTTTTGAGGGCATCCCCCTGGACGTGATCGCGGGCGGTTTTCACCCCTCGCTTGAACCTGGAGCCGCCCGCCGGGCCTCTGCCCGCCAGCCCTACACGATGGGTGGTCTATCTGTTGGGCGCTGCGGAGAAGGCACTGGCACAATTGGCCTGGTTGTGATCGACACGACCACCGGTAAACCCGGCATTCTGTCGAACTGGCACGTGCTGGCCGGCCCGCGGGCGCGCCGCAATGACCCGATCATGCAGCCGGGTGAGGACGGTGACGGTTTTGACCCGCGCAATCGCATCGCCAATCTGTCGCGCTGGATGTTGGACCGCAACGGTGACGCTGCCCTGGCTGAGCTATTGCCCGACCAGCCCTGGCTGCCGCTGCAGTTTGGTGGCTTTGAAAACATCACCAAGGCTCGTGCGCCCCGCCTGGGAGAGATCCTGTGCAAAACCAGTAAAAACGCGCCTGCACCGCGCGCCCATGTCGATGGGATGGGCCTGTACCGTCTGCAATATGAGACACGGCCCGGCGTGTTTGAGTACCGAGATATCAAAGGTTTTAAACTGGTCTCTCTGGAGGAGTCACAACCGCATGGTGACAGCAGCAGCTCTCCGGCGGGCGACAGTGGCACTGCCTGGATCTCGGCAAAATCCGGCGAAGCCGTTGGTCTGCAATTTGGCGCTCATGCAGGCTCCAGTTCCCCCTCTTCGCTTGGGTCCCACTCGGAACAGGGGGTTATTGCCTGTGCTCTGCCATGCATTCTGGAGCAGATGCAACTGCGTTTGGCCGGGTTTGAAGACCTTCTGGCCCAAAACGGACAGGACGCCCTGCTGACCGTGCGGCAAAGATCACATGCGGATCTTTCCTGCGATCCCAGAGATCGCCCCCAGCCTGCCCCCTGGCCACACCCCCGCCACTGGACCGATGCCTCTGCCCCAGAAACCCCAGTGGCCTCACGTCCCAACCGGATCGAGGGCAATCATCCCCTGGCTGACATTGTGCCCTTGGTGCGCATCTCCCCCAGCGGTGGCGCCCCTGACCGCGCTAAGGAAAACCAGCGCGGCACTGGGCAGCCCTATAATCTGGTGCAATCGATCTGGACGATGCGGCTCTATCCGGCCCTGCTGGACTATGACCCCAATTTTCGGGGCGTTTTCCTTGACGAATCCGTGTCCCAGCGGATCTCGACAGTGGACGAGCGCAGCATCCATGCGTTTTTTGCCCGGCTGATCAACGGCTCTGTGCATTTTGATGGCATTGGGCTGAAGCAGATGATGGCCGCCGATTTTCAGGGCTCCCTCACCTATATGCAGGTCTGTGAACGCATCAACGCCCTGCAAACACGCCTTTAGTTTCGATCGTCAGGCCCTGTCCCATTGGCCTGGCTGCCCTGCCCCTGTCGAATAACTCTCCCCATTCCGCAGGGGCAGGTTGGGCTTTATCCTCGCTGCGCTGCATTGGCTTAGCGGCTCCGTCCCTGCTCTAAATCATAATCAATACCTATTACTCTCATACGAAAGTGTAATTTCACTTTATCGATCTGTCTTGCTACCATTTTGCCATACTCGGGGCGGTGCCACTGGCGCTGTGCCCCTCCAGCACGCCTAATTGATACGCCAGATCGGAGAGACCAAAATGGACGGAAACGACGCCCCAAAAGCAAGCGGTTGCCCAGTGATGCACAGCGGAGCGCAGAGCGCCAGCACAGGTGTGAGATCAAACACCGACTGGTGGCCCAATCAGCTCAATCTGAAAATCCTGCATCAGAACTCCGCCAAATCCGACCCAATGGCGGAAGATTTTGACTACGCCGAGGCCTTCAAGTCACTTGATCTCAAGGCGCTGAAGCGGGATCTGGTGGCCCTGATGACTGACAGCCAGGACTGGTGGCCGGCGGATTATGGCCACTACGGCGGGTTGTTCATCCGCATGGCCTGGCACAGCGCCGGCACCTATCGCACCTCGGACGGGCGCGGTGGCAGCGGCACAGGGCAGCAGCGCTTTGCACCGCTTAACAGCTGGCCCGACAATGGCAACCTTGACAAGGCGCGGCGCCTGTTATGGCCAATCAAGCAAAAATACGGCAACCAGATCAGCTGGGCGGATCTGATGATCCTGGCAGGCAACTGCGCCATCGAGAGCATGGGCGGACGGACTTTTGGCTTTGCCGGCGGGCGCGCCGATGTCTGGGAGCCCGAAGAGGACGTCTATTGGGGGCGCGAGGATGAATGGCTGGCGGATAGCTCTGCCAAGGACAGCCGCTATTCCGGCGACCGCGACCTGGAGAACCCGCTGGCCGCAGTTCAGATGGGCCTGATCTATGTGAACCCGGAAGGCCCGGATGGCCAGCCTGATGCCCTGGCCTCGGGGCGCGACATCCGCGAGACCTTTGCCCGCATGTCGATGAATGACGAAGAGACCGTGGCGCTGGTGGCCGGCGGCCATACCTTTGGCAAGGCCCATGGGGCTGGTGATCCGGCCCTGGTTGGGCCCGAGCCCGAAGCCGCCCCAATCGAGACCATGGGTTTGGGCTGGATCAATGCCCATGGCAGTGGCAAGGGCGACGACACCACCACCAGCGGCATCGAAGGTGCCTGGACTGCCAACCCCACCCAGTGGGACAATGGCTATTTCGACCTGCTGTTTGGCTACGACTGGAACCTGACCAAATCCCCTTCGGGCGCCTGGATCTGGGAGCCGGTGAATGTGCGCGAAGAGGACATGGCTCCGGCAGCCCATGACGCCAGAAAGAAGGTCAAAACCATGATGACCACGGCAGATATGGCAATGCGGATGGATCCGATTTACGGGCCGATCTCCAAACGGTTCCACGAGAACCCCGAGGAACTGGCCGAAGCCTTTGCCCGCGCCTGGTTCAAGCTGACCCACCGCGATATGGGACCGCGCGCGCTCTATCTGGGCGAGGAAGTGCCGACAGAAGAGCTGGTCTGGCAAGATCCGGTGCCGGTGGCAGATCACCCGCTTGTTAATGCCGCAGACATCGCAGACCTGAAGGGACAGATCCTTGCCTCTGACCTGACCACCGCCGAGCTGGTCTCCACCGCCTGGGCCTCGGCCTCTACCTTCCGGGGATCTGACAAACGTGGCGGCGCCAACGGCGCGCGCATCCGCCTGAGCCCGCAAAACAGCTGGCCAGTCAACCAGCCAGACCAGCTGAACAAGGTTCTGGAGGCACTGGAGGCAATCCGGCAGGGCTTCAATGACGCCAATGCCGACAAGCAGATCTCCACAGCCGATATGATCGTTCTGGCAGGATCTGCCGCAGTGGAGCAGGCGGCACAGCAGGCCGGTCATCCGGTGGAAGTGCCCTTTGCACCGGGTCGTGGCGACGCCAGCCAGGAGCAGACCGATGCCGAAAGCTTTGCAGTGCTGGAGCCCGAGGCGGATGGTTTCCGCAACTATCAGAAGAAGGCCTATAGTATTGCACCCGAGGAAATGCTGCTAGACAAGGCACAGCTGCTCAAGCTGACAGCGCCGGAAATGACCGTTCTGATAGGTGGTTTGCGGGTGCTCGGTGCCAATCACGATGGGTCCAGCCTGGGGGTTTTCACCAGCACAGCGGGCAGCCTGAGCACCGATTTCTTTGTCAATCTGTTGGATATGAGCACCCAATGGGCACCGGCAGAGGATGGCAGCTATACCGGCACAGACCGCACCACCGGGGCGGAAAAATGGAAAGCCAGCCGGGTTGATCTGGTCTTTGGCTCCAACTCGCAGCTGCGCGCCATTGCGGAGCGCTATGCGCAGGACGATGCCAAGGCACAATTTGTCCAGGATTTTGTCTCTGCCTGGGTCAAGGTCATGAACGCGGATCGCTTTGATCTGAGCTAGCGCCAAACGCCTCAGAGGGCGTTTCCCGGCATGCCCGCATGCCCATTCCCAGAGGCCTGGACGCGGTTTTCAGGCCTCTGGGAGAAGATGTATTTAAAAATTTCCTTTTTCAGAAACATCGTAAACCCATCAAAAAACCACACCCTTAACGAGGTCAAATGGCACGAAACTCCCCCTCAGGTGGAGCTTGATACCCTCAGGGTTGCCTGACTCAAGTAAGCGTTCTCACTAGGGGTGTATTCTTGTTGAAGAACAGCGCCTTACCGACGTTTTACGGTCGCTTCACGAAAACCCAAGGCCGACCCGGCGACAGGTCTTATTAACTCTTCGCAACTACATGTTACAGCCTACACCCCTGGTCAACGAGTGCGAAACAATGAAAGCTTCTGTAAACTTTATTTTCCTCAGCATTATTCTGATGGCCGGAGCCGTCATGTTCGGTCTGGCTGGGATTTCCTATTACACCCACGAAATGCGCGACAAACTGGAAGAGGATGTTCTGATCATCGAACATATCTATCAGTCGCTCGACAAGATGGAGATTGAATTCCTCATGGCGCGTCGTTTTGAAAAGGATTTCCTGCTGCGCCTTGATCCCAAATACATCGATCGTCACGCCGGGGCGATGCAGCACCTCTATGATACAGAGCATATGCTAGAAGAAGAGCTGCCTCTACTTGAGAGCATGCGGGGCCAGATGGAGCCTCTTAAGCATCTGATGGCCGCCGCGCAGTCTTATGACCAAAGCTTTGCAGATCTTGTCGCAAGCCATGAAACTCTTGGCATGGATGAGAAAAGCGGGTTGCAGGGCGCACTGCGCGCCTCGGTTCACAAAATCGAAGAGAAGCTGAAGGAAATCGGCATTCCAGAAATGACCGTGAAGATGCTGATGATGCGTCGGCATGAAAAAGATTTCATCATGCGTCAGGATACCAAATACCTTGACCGCGTGAACGCCCGCGTCGAAGAATTCCTGGCCTTTCCCGCAGACTACTATGCGGATGCAGCCCAGCAGGCTGAGGTCGAAACTCTGTTGCAGAGCTACCAGCAATCCTTTGCCGCTTATGTCTCTGAGAGCATGAAAGAGAAGGCCCTACGCAAGGAGCTGTCGGCCCGCTACTCGGAAGCTGAGCCACTGATGGTCCAGATCCATAAAGTTGCCCTGGAAAATGTAGAGCTGCTTGTCGAAAAAACTCATGTGGCCAGCAATGATGCCAAATTCTACTCGCTGATTTCCAGCGCTATCGGCACTGTGTTCTTCTTGTGTCTGGCCTTCCTGCTCGCCCGCAGCATCTCTCGCCCGCTGAGCAAGCTTGACCATGTTCTGCAAGGCATCATGAACCGGGACTTCTCGGAAGAGACTCCCAAGTCCCGCCTGAGCGAAATTGCTTCTATCAGTTCTGCGATTGAAATCTTCCGTCAGGGTGAAATGAAAAAAGACCAGCTGACTCAGGATATTTCCGAAGTGATCACCGCCTGTGCAGATGGCGACTTCTCGCGCCGCATTGCAGTGGATGAAAGCGGCGGCACCTTTGCCGAGCTGGGCAAGGGCGTGAACTCCATCGGTGAGGCCGCGCAGCGTGGTCTGGGCGATGTGCTCTCTGCCCTGGATTCACTGAGCGAAGGCGATCTGACAAAACGTATGCCAGAGGGTCAAAAAGGTATCTTCAAAGAGATTTCCGATGCCACTGACAACCTCAACAACAGCCTTGGCGGCATGGTTGGTCAGCTGACCAGCAGCAGTGATCTGTTGAAAAACACCTCAACCGAGATCGCCGCGGCGGCAGATGACGCCTCGCGCCGCAGCGAACGGACATCTGCCTCGATTGTGGAAACAGCCGGCGCCCTGCAGACCCTTGGTGGTTCTGTAAAAGGCACCGCCGAAAGCTCGCAGCAGGCCCGTACGATTGTCAGCAGCGCCCAGGACCGGGCCCGTGCCACCCAGGAAATCGCCCAGCAGACCAATCAGGCGATGAAACGGATCGAAGCCTCCTCGAATGCAATCGCCAAGATCATCAGCATGATCGAAGATGTGGCCTTTCAGACCAGCCTCCTTGCGCTGAACGCCGGCGTAGAAGCCGCCCGTGCAGGCGAAGCAGGACGTGGTTTTGCGGTGGTTGCCTCCGAGGTCCGCTCGCTTGCGCATCGCTCTGCCGAAGCGGCCCAGGAGATCAACGAGCTGATCACCACCAGCGAAAAAGAAGTCGCTGATGGGGTGAAACTGGTTAGCCAGACCGGCGCCTCGCTGGAAGAGATCCTGACCATGGTCGAAGATGTCGTCGTCAAGGTGAACGAGATCGCCGATAATACCGTTGAGCAGTCCAACAGTATTGCCCAGGTGAACGGCCGGGTTGATGCCATGGACAGCGATGCGCAACAAAACGCGGCGATGCTGGAAGAGACCGCTGCCTCGGGTCAGATGCTGCGCGACGAGGCCAGCAATCTGGTGCAAATCGTCTCGAACTTTGAACTGCCCTCGGACCAGGAAGAACCAGGGGAAAACGTCTTCAAGGCCCATGATGACGGGTTTGATGATGGCAGCTGGGCCGCCTAGGCCGACCGCTCTAGCAAACAACACAAAGGCCGCACGGATTTCCTGTGCGGCCTTTGCCGTTTGATCATAGGGATGAGGGTTTCAGCGTTTTTCAGTCCAGGGCCAGTGCTACGGAGATCGCTTGATCAACCTTGTCCACGACTTCGCCGATCTGGGCATCTGTTATGATAAAGGGCGGTGCCAGCAGAATGTGATCCCCCAATTGCCCATCGCGGGTGCCGGACATCGGGTAACAAATCAACCCGGCGTCAAAAGCCGCCCGCTTTACCTTGGCCGCCAGACCGCGCGTGGGATCAAAGGGCGCCTTGGTTGTGCGGTCTGCCACCAGTTCGATGCCGCGAAACAGGCCGCGTCCGCGAATATCGCCCACATGCGGGTGATCGCCAAAGCGGTCGGTCAAAGAAGCTTGCAATTGCCCGCCCATATCGCGGCAACGGGAAATCAAATCGCGCCCCAGCATCTGGGTCACCACCGACAGACCCGCCGCCGTCGCCACCGGATGGCCAATATAGGTATGACCGTGCTGGAAAAAACCGCTTCCCCCGGCAATAGTGTCGTAAATCTCGGCACTGCAGAGCATCGCGCCAATGGGCTGATACCCGGCCCCTAGGCCCTTAGCGATACAGAGAATATCAGGTTCCACCCCATCCGCTTCGCAGGCAAACAGATGGCCGGTGCGGCCCATGCCACACATCACCTCATCCAGAATCAGCAAGACGCCAAAATCGTCGCAGATCTCACGGATGCGTTTGAAGTAACCCTCTACCGCAGGTACCGCCCCAGCGGTGGCGCCCACCACAGGTTCCGCCATAAACGCCATGACGGTTTCCGGGCCAAGGCGCAGGATCTCTGTCTTCAGTTCATTTGCCACCCGCTGACCGTAGTCAAAGGCGCTCTCGCCTTCTGCCCGGTCGCCATATTCATAGCAGGGCGCGATATGTGACACGCCGATCAACAGTGGATCAAACTGCTGCCGCCGCCAGGCATTGCCCCCTGCCGCCAGGGCGCCCAGGGTATTGCCATGGTAGCTTTGCCGCCGGGCAATCAGGTGACGGCGCTCCGGCTCACCGCGCTCCAGATGGTATTGCCGCGCCAGTTTGATCGCCGCCTCGGTGGCCTCGGACCCGCCAGAGACAAAATACACCCGATCCAGGCTCCCCGGCGCATGCACAACCAAGAGTTCCGCCAAGGCTTCGGCGGGTTCGGAGGTCAGAAAGCCGGTATGGGCAAAGGCCAGTTTGCCAACCTGCTCTTGTACAGCGCGGATCACGGCGGTGTCCGAATGACCCAGACAGGACACCGCCGCGCCACCGGAGCCATCAAAGTATCGCTTCCCATTGGAATCAACCAGATAGCAGCCATCCCCGGCAATGGCCCTGGGCAGATCTGCCTTGGTGTGGCGTGGAAAAACATGGCTCATGCTTCAATCCCTTTGCAAACTGTGGCCGGCCTTGGTTGCCGCCTTGACGAGCGCTGCGACGGAAGCCGCATTGTCAGCCAGTGGCAACCCTTCTGGGGTTTCAGTGTTATTCTCAAATCCGATGCGCACATTGCCGCCCGCCTTGATCGCTTCCAACAGACAGGCCTGCTCAGTTCGCCCAAAAGCGCATAGGCTCCAGCTGAGGTCCAGCGCCCGAGCCTCTTTTACCAAAGGAACCAGTCGGTCAGGATCACCCGCAACCGGAGGAACATATTTGCCAAGAACAAGAATCGCATCACGTGCAGCACCTGGTACAACACCAGTATCATACCAGCTGGCAAGCTGAGCAATACAGGATGGACCATAAAGAATGTGCTGAACCTCGGTGCCGACCTCAGCACAAAGCGCGTAGGCCCGGGCCGCAATGTTTGGATCCCGCGCCAGTTCCCGTACTGCTATCGAGGCTGCTGCAGGATGCAGCGCCTTCAGACAGGCCAGCTGCGCCTCGGGCTCATAAATGCCTGCACTTTCAGTGGTGATCTGAATGGCCATTCCCGGCGCGGCCTCGGCCACTGCCGCCATGGCCGCACGGTAGCGTCCCGCATCAAGGGAGTGTTGCCCTGCCGCATCCCGCACGTGCAAATGCAGCCCGCTGGCGCCCTCCGCCTGGCAGCGCTGCGCTGTGACCGCCAGTTCCTGCGGCGTTACCGGCAGCTCTGAATGGTCCCGCTTTTGCCGCCGCGCGCCGTTGGGGGCGACTGTTACTTTGAATTCTGCCACTGCTGACCTCTTACCCTGTTCTGTTCCAAACACTGGGCATGTGGTCAGGTGATCTCAAGTTGGCATTTTCAGATCATTTGTTCTTTTTTCTCAACTGCCCAATTTCCAAGCGGAGCCTTCCAGTTCTGGTTCAGACATTCGAAAATTCGCAGTCGACCTGCTGCAAGCCTAGCCATCTCGCGCAGAAATTTCCTATTTTAACCAATTGGTTAAAAAAGTAGATCCGTTCGCCAAGTCAGAACCGACCCAACTGGACGGAAAACACCCCATCATCTGGCCCTATAACCTCCGGCAAAATTGGCGTTTCGTCACTATAGAACGACTCCGGCTGACAGGCAGCTGGCAGACACCCCACTCTTACTTTTATGGAAGGACATGTCATGGACGGCACGTTCAACGAAAATGATCTCAGCCGGGTAGTTGCGGCTGACAAGGCCCATGTCTGGCACCACCTGATTCAGCATAAACCCTTTGAGGAAAATGATCCCCGCATCATCGTCGAAGGCAAAGGCATGCGTGTCTGGGACCAGAACGGCAAGGAATTCCTTGATGCCGTCTCTGGCGGCGTCTGGACCGTCAACGTTGGCTATGGCCGCGAAGACATCTGCAAGGCCGTCTATAACCAGATGATGAAGCTGTGCTATTTTGCTCAGTCTGCAGGATCGATCCCCGGCGCCTTGTTCGCCGAGAAGCTGATCGAAAAGATGCCTGGTATGAGCCGCGTCTACTACAATAACTCTGGCTCCGAGGCGAACGAGAAAGCCTTTAAGATGGTGCGCCAGATCGCGCACAAGAAATACGGCGGCAAGAAAACCAAGATCCTGTATCGCGACCGCGACTATCACGGCTCCACCCTAGCAGCGATGTCTGCCGGTGGCCAGGATGAGCGCAACGCCCAGTACGGTCCCTTTGCACCCGATTTCATTCGCGTTCCGCACTGCATGGAATACCGCAAGCACGAGCTGGGTCTTGAGCATTTGTCGGGCCGTGACTTCGGCATTGCAGCCGCCAATGCGATTGAGGAGGTGATCCTACGCGAAGGCCCGGAAACCGTCGGCGCCCTCTGCCTCGAACCAGTAACAGCTGGTGGCGGCGTCATCGAAGCCCCCGAAGGATACTGGGAGCGTGTTCAGGAAATCTGCACCCAGTATGACATCCTGCTGCACATCGACGAGGTCGTCTGTGGCGTTGGTCGTACCGGCACCTGGTTTGGCTATCAGCACTACGGCATCAAGCCCGATTTTGTGACCATGGCCAAAGGCGTTGCCTCCGGCTATGCGGCCATCGCCGTACTGGTCACCACCGAAGAGGTCTTTGACATGTTCAAAGACGATGCCTCTGATCCGATGAACTATTTCCGTGACATCTCCACCTTTGGCGGCTGCACCGCCGGCCCGGCTGCGGCGCTGGAAAACATGCGCATCATCGAAGAAGAAGACCTGCTGGACAACTGCACCGCCATGGGCGAGCGGATGATGAACAACCTCAAGGCGCTGCAGGAAAAGCACAGCGTCATTGGCGATGTGCGCGGCAAGGGCCTGTTCATCGGTGCCGAGCTGGTTTCGGATCGTGACACCAAAGAGCCCGTGGACGAGAAACTCGCCCAGCAGGTTGTGGCAGACTGTGGCGCCCAGGGGGTTATCATCGGTGTCACCAACCGTTCTGTTCCCGGTAAGAACAACACGCTTTGCTTCAGCCCGGCGCTGATCGCCACCGCCGATGACATCGACGCCATTACCGATGCCGTCGACAAGGCGCTGACCAAGGTTTTTGGCTAAGCCTCTGTACCCTTGTATAGGTTTGAAACGCTCCGGTTTTTCCGGGGCGTTTTTTGT
Source organism: Pseudophaeobacter sp. (assembly GCF_039971195.1). Lineage (GTDB taxonomy): Bacteria > Pseudomonadota > Alphaproteobacteria > Rhodobacterales > Rhodobacteraceae > Pseudophaeobacter. The sequence goes on along the minus strand of NZ_JBDWPJ010000075.1, from coordinate 10,435 downwards.
TTCAATCCAAAGCAGAAAATCCACCTTGAAAAGCAACCCCAACTCCTCCATTTAGGATTCAGGAAGTTTTTCAAGGATTGCGATGTTTTCCTTTCTGGTGCGCATTGTCGGCCAATACAGGGCAGAAGTGCTGCGGTACTATGCCAGTGAATATGCCGTCCTTGGTATTGTAGCTATACTCGCCTTTGCTGGTATGCTTTCTCTGTTCCTTTTCTTCAACCCAGAGCGACACGTTCATGATGGTTATGTCATTGGCGATGTTGCCGGTGTTCTCCACGCATCAAGTGACACCAGCAACCGCTTCATTGTCGATGTTCGCCTCCCTGATGGCTCTAACCACCGATTGACCACTCGACACGGGAGTATCATGGGTTCGATCTCAGACCGCGCGTGCCTCGAACGCAGGCGAAAAGAATCAAATGGCGGCATGTTCTATTCCCTTGCCCCCGCCTAAAAGTGCAAGGACTGGTAACATCAGCGTTGATCGGCGCGTTTCAATTGGATTGATCATTTGTGGTAAAAGTGGCTCTTTTCATCTGACCGCCCCTCCCGCAGTCTGACCTAAACACCACTTTGATCAAGGACTCAGCCATGTGGGCCAAACCCGTCACTCTTTCCGGCCAGCAGCTCACGCTTGCACCGCTCATTCAAAGCCATGCGCGCGACCTGGCCGAGGCCAGCGCCGATGGCAATCTCTCTGCGCTCTGGTACACGATGATCCCCACTCCGGAAGGGGTCCCAGCCGAGATCGACCGGCGGCTCGCCCTGCAAGAGACCGGCAGTATGGTGCCCTTTGCCATTCTGGACGCCGCTGGCCAAGCCGTTGGCATGACCACCTATATGAATATCGACCAGGCCAATCAGCGGTTGGAAATTGGCTCCACCTGGTATCGTAAATCCGTGCAACGCTCGGGGCTGAACACCGAATGCAAACTGCTGATGCTGCGCCATGCCTTCGAGGAACTCGACGCCATCGCGGTGGAGTTCCGCACCCATGTGATCAACCACCAAAGCCGCCGCGCCATCGAACGGCTCGGGGCCAAGCCTGACGGCATCCTGCGCGCCCATATGAAGATGGCCAATGGCACCCTCCGCGACACCGCTGTCTATTCGATTACCGCGCCGGAATGGCCCACGGTGCAGGCCCATCTGACCCATCAATTGACACGACACTAACGCCCCAGGGCGCAGATCAAGGGGGGGGGGGGGGGGCTTTGCCCCCGCCGACAGGCGGCTAGCCCTTGAGGCGCCTCTTCAAACCAGATTGGAACAGGGCCCGGATGGGCAAGGCTGCCCGTCTAGGCCTTTCTCAGCAGCTGCCTTTGCCGTCCTATCAGCAGATCACTGGCGCCATGGTTTTTCAAACGATCAGTCACAATAGACAAAGCGCCGCGCGTCAGCGCGGCGCCGGGCCCAACGGGAGGCAGGCATTCTTTGAATGACAACTCCGGGCGGGAGCCCCGCCCGAAACCCTTTTACGATCAGACCAATTGAAACAGAATACCTGAAAGAATGGCACCGCTAACCCCTAGCCCCAGGTAGGTGGCAAAGACCCGAGGTTTGACCAAAGACCAGACCGCAGCCATCGCCGGGATCGAACTCACCGCCCCCGCCACCATAAAGGACATCGCCGCGCCTGCGCTCATGCCCTGCTCCATAAGCCCCGCCAGCAGGGGCGGCGCTACATAGGAGTTGAGATAGGCAGGCATCCCTACCAGCGCCGCTACGGCAATTGGCACCACACCTTCGCCGCCAACTAGGCCGGCAATCAGATCCGCAGGCACATAGTGCACCAGGATCGCCTCCAGCACATAGGCCAGGGCCAGCCATTTCAGCAGGAACAACCCATTGCTGACAAACTCGGACCGGAATTTCACCCGACGGGCAGGCTCTTGCCAGAATTTCCAATGGGCCTTGTCGTCCAGTTTAGGTCCCGAGCTGCAGCAGCTGGAGCAGCTCTGCGCCTGTTTCAGCGGGTTGGCAAAGGCGCCCTGCCCCATCAGCGTCTTGACAAAAAAACCGCCAAACAAGCCCAGCGAAACAGCAATCACCGCCTTGCCGATGGCAAAATCCCAGCCCAGCGCGCCAGCGGTGATCAACAGGGTTGGCGGATCGATGAGCGGCGAAGCCAGCCAAAAGGCCATCACTGCTGACAACGGTGCGCCCAGCGCCAGGAGTCCGGCAATAAAGGGGATCACCTCACAAGAGCAAAAGGGCGCCAAGCCGCCAAAGATCGCTGCCAAAAAGATCATTCGGGTCTCGCGACCCACAAAGGCCCGCGCCACCATGACCTCGGCTCCGGTTGCCTTTAGGTAGGCCAAAAGCAGCACCGCAAAGAGGATGTATTGCCCGGTATGCGCCAGGGCGGCCGCTGCAAAACGGATCACCGCCTGGAACTTACCCGGATCAAGAATGGCCACGGCGACTAGAATAAGGACATTCAGCGTCCAGGGGGTTTTCAGCCAGTCAAGCGACAGGCTTGATGCCTTTGGCGCCGGATCGGAAGAATTGTGAGACAGATCAGCCATCGTTTGCCGCCTTGTTTTGAACTGTATCAGCGCAGCATTCACTCAGGATGAAGCCTGCCAGTTTTTCGAGTTGGTCAAAATTTGCCCGATTCAAAGTGCTGCGCCCAACGCGCAGTTGATCGACCACTTCGGCCCCGGTCAAAAACTTCAGATGATGTGCCAGGGTCGAGGGGGCGATGCCGGTGCGCTCCTGTATTTCCCCCACCGTCAGACCGTCATGCCCGGCCCGAATGAGGCAACGCAGCACCTGCAAGCGCGATTCTGATCCCATTGCAGCAAAGCCCTGAGCCGCTTCTTCCCACAACATTTTGCTTCTCCACTTGATTCTATTAAACTAGGTTTATGGTTATATTTGAAAAAAGGCAAGCCCAATGATTTTGACCGCCCCGCTAAGTCCAGATTGCGCCCTGGCTATATCCACCCTAGGATGCCGGATATGGCTATCTCCGTTGACACCTTTTTCCTGAACCCTGACGCCCATGGTACTCTGCAGGCGCAGATCCAGGAAATGATTGCCGAAGGCATTTTATCGGGGCGGTTTCGCATCGGCGAAAAGCTCCCGTCCTCGCGCAAACTGGCGCTGCACCTTGGCATCAGCCGGATCACCGTGACGCTGGCCTATACAGAGTTGCTGGCCAATGATTATCTCACCTCGCGGGGGCGCTCTGGCTATTTTGTCTCAGAAAACGCGCCAGTGCCGCCCAGTTTCACCCCACCAGTCCAGTCCCAGGAAGCCGTCGACTGGAGCCACATGCTGGTGCGCACTTTCACTGGCGGCGACACACCTCGCAAAGCCCGCGATTGGCGCAGCTACCGCTATCCTTTTATCTATGGCCAGGCAGACCCTTCGCTGTTTGACCACGCAAACTGGCGGCTCTGTTCCCTGCGCGCCCTGGGACAAAAGGATTTTGCCGCGCTGACGGATGACTATTTTGATCAGGACGACCCATTGCTGATCGAATATATCGCCCGCCATACTCTGCCCCGGCGTGGTGTCACCGCCCGACCGGAACAGATCCTGATCACCCTGGGCGCACAAAACGCCCTGTGGCTGGCAACCCAGCTGCTGCTGAACCGCGGCCGCAAAGCCACAATCGAAGACCCAACCTATTACACCCTGCGCGACCAGCTGCATCATGTGCGCTGCCAGGTCGACAGCATCCCGGTGGATCAGGATGGCCTGCCCCCGCAGCAGATCTCGGATGATACCGACGTGATCTTTTGCACCCCCAGCCACCAAAGCCCCACCACTGCCACCATGCCAATGGCGCGGCGCAAGGAGCTGCTGCAGCGGGCCCATGACATCGATGCGGTCATCGTCGAAGACGATTATGAGTTCGAGATGTCCTTCCTCGGGGCTCCCTCGCCGGCGCTCAAGTCACTCGATTCGGATGGCCGGGTGATCTATGTGGGCAGCTTCTCCAAATCGCTGTTTCCGGGGCTGCGGCTGGGCTACATGGTCGGCTCCGAAGCCTTTATCCGTCAGGCCCGCGCCCTGCGCGCCAATGTGCTGCGCCATCCCCCCGGTCATGTGCAGCGCACTGTGGCCTATTTCCTGTCGCTGGGACATTACGATGCCCAGATCCGCCGCACCGCCAAAGTGCTGCACCACCGCCGCCATGTTATCGAAGAATCCATAACCACCCACGGTCTGATGGTCTCGGGTGTTGGGGTCTATGGCGGCTCTTCGCTTTGGATGCAGGCCCCAGAGGGCGTCGATATGGCCGAGATCGCAGAACAGCTGAAACCGGAGAGCGTTATCATCGAACCCGGGGCGCCGTTTTTTGCGGCTGAGAACCGACAGCACAACTACTTTCGACTGGGCTATTCTTCGATAGCGGCAAACCGCATCGCCCCGGGGTTGGACCTCCTGGCCAAGGCGCTCAAACAGGGGTGATTCACCAGCCGCTTCGAGCCATCCGCGCCAAAATCGGGTAAAAATGAGATTTTTTGTCTCATTTTCTATACTAATCATTGTGAGGCATCTGCCGTGACCCCTTGAAGAAATTGAAGGATTCCAAGCGAGAGAAACGATCACGGATTTTGGCCCTATCCGCGTTTGGAACTGGCCCTAACTGACGAGGCTCTGTCTGCATAAACCGGTATTAATCCCCGGTAACTGGCCGGGGCTCTATGCGTCTCACTTAGGAGCACCCGCCATGAAAATGACCACCGAGGAAGCCTTTGTAAAAACTCTGCAAATGCACGGCATCCAGCATGCATTTGGGATTATTGGCTCGGCCATGATGCCGATTTCTGACATCTTCCCCAAAGCGGGCATCACCTTCTGGGACTGTGCTCATGAAGGCTCTGGCGGCATGATGGCGGACGGTTACACCCGCGCCACAGGCAAGATGTCGATGATGATCGCCCAGAACGGACCCGGCATCACCAACTTTGTGACAGCCGTCAAAACCGCCTACTGGAACCACACACCGCTGCTGCTGGTGACCCCGCAGGCCGCCAACAAGACCATCGGTCAGGGTGGCTTCCAGGAAATGGAACAGATGCGCATGTTTGCCGACTGCGTCTGCTACCAGGAAGAGGTGCGTGACCCTTCCCGCGTTGCCGAGGTTCTGAACCGGGTGATCATGCAGGCCAAACGTGCCTCGGCCCCGGCGCAGCTGAACATTCCGCGCGATATGTGGACCCAGGTGATCGACATCGCCCTGCCACAGATCGTTGAATTCGAACGCCCCGGTGGCGGCGATTCTTCCTTGCAGGAAGCAGCAGATCTGCTCTCCTCCGCCAAATTTCCAGTCATCCTGAACGGTGCTGGTGTGGTTCTGGCTGGCGGCATCGAAGCCTCCAAGGATCTGGCAGAGCGTCTCGGCGCGCCGGTTTGTGTTGGCTACCAGCACAATGATGCCTTCCCCGGTTCGCACCCGCTGTTTGCCGGCCCTCTGGGCTACAACGGCTCCAAGGCCGGTATGGAGCTCATTGCCAAGGCCGACGTCGTACTGGCGCTCGGCACTCGTCTGAACCCGTTTTCGACCCTGCCTGGCTATGGCATCGACTACTGGCCAACCGAAGCCAAGATCATTCAGGTCGACATCAACCCGGATCGCATCGGCCTGACCAAAAAGGTCTCGGTTGGCATCGTTGGTGACGCCAAGAAGGTTGCCACTTCGATCCTTGCAAAGCTCTCGGACACCGCAGGTGACGAAGGACGTTATGATCGCATGACGCTGATCTCCACCGCAAAATCCACCTGGGCACAGCAACTGAGCTCGATGGATCACGAGGATGACGATCCCGGCACCACCTGGAACGAACGCGCCCGCGCTGACAAGCCAGAGTGGATGTCCCCTCGCATGGCATGGCGTGCCATTCAGGCAGCCCTGCCCAAGGATGCGATCATCTCGTCGGATATTGGCAATAACTGCGCCATCGGCAACGCCTACCCGTCGTTTGACCAAAGCCGCAAATATCTGGCCCCAGGCCTGTTTGGCCCCTGTGGCTATGGCCTGCCAGCGGTTGTTGGCGCCAAAATCGGCTGCCCAGACGTACCGGTTGTTGGCTTCTCGGGTGACGGTGCCTTTGGCATCGCCGTGAACGAGCTGACCGCCATCGGTCGTGGCGAATGGCCTGCCGTAACGCAGGTTGTCTTCCGCAACTACCAGTGGGGCGCCGAAAAGCGGAACTCCACCCTGTGGTTTGACGACAACTTTGTCGGCACCGAGCTGGACCAGCAGGTCTCCTACGCCGGTATCGCCAGCGCCTGTGGGTTGAAAGGCGTTATTGCCCGCACCATGGATGAGCTGACCGCCGCCCTGGCGCAATCGGTTGAGGACCAGAAGAACGGTATCACCACGCTGATCGAAGCAATGATCAACCAGGAACTGGGTGAGCCCTTCCGTCGCGACGCAATGAAGAAACCTGTCGCCGTGGCCGGTATCGACGCCGCAGACATGCGCGAACAGCAGGTCTGATCGCAATGAACCTCCCCTTTGATCTGTCAGCAGGCCAAGGGGCATATCTGGCCGCCGCATTATTTGCGGCGGCCTATATTCGTGGATACTCCGGCTTTGGATTTTCCGCGGTCTTTATCATTCTTGCAGCGCTCACCACCAATCCGCTGCCACTGATCCCGGTGATCTTCTCTTGCGAGATCGCCATGACCCTGTTTCAGGCCCGTGGCATTCGCCCCCATATTGATTGGACCCGCATCTGGCCGCTGCTGATCGGCGCCGCCATTGCCACCGTTCCGGCCGTCACCATAATGGCGCGGCTGGGTGAGGACCAAGCCCGTTTGGCCATTTCTGCCGTTATTCTGGTGCTCAGCCTCATCCTGCTGAGCGGCTGGCAGCTGCGTCGCCCCATCGGGACCAAGGGGAACCTTTCGGTGGGGTTTCTCTCTGGCATGGTCAACAGCGCGGGCGTCGGTGGGTTGCCTGCCGCCGCCTTTCTCACGGCCCAACCGCTGTCGCCAGCGGTGTTTCGCGCCACCATGATCGTCTTCCTCACCGGTATCGACATCATGGCCCTGCCGGTGATGCATGCCAATGACCTGACCGGCCCTGACACGCTGATCGGCGTGTTGCTGGCCTTTCCGGTGCTTGGGCTTGGTGTCTGGGCTGGGGGCCTGCGCTTTTCCTCTTCCTCACAGGCGCAGTTTCGCCGGGTCATCGTGATCTTGCTCACCCTGTTTTCCATCCTGAACATCGCCAAGGTCGTCGCATGACAAATACTCCTCTCCCCTCAGTTCTGCTGGGCCAAGCCCCAAGCGCCGACCGTCAGGTCATCGCCCTGAGCGAAGGCAGTGACCCGCGCATTGTCGCTGGCGCCATTGCGGCGCGCTCCGCCGGGCTCGCGGATCTAATTCTGGTCGGGCCCCGGGCAGAGGTAGAAGCCGAACTTACCAAACAGGGTGCAAATGAGGATCAGGGGCTCATGGTGCATGATCCCATCGACTCGCAATTTCACACGGATTTTGCCGCCGCCTTCCACGCCCTGCGTCAGCACAAGGGTGTCACCCTCGAGGCGGCGAGCAGAGCCGTGCAGGATCCGCTGGTCTATGCCGCCCTTTTGGTGCGCCTGGGCCATGCCATAGGTACTGTTGGCGGCGCGGTTGCCACCACCTCGGATGTGGTGCGTACCGCCCTGCAGGTCATTGGCAAGGCTCCGGATGCTGCCATGGTGTCGAGCTTTTTCCTGATGTACCCGCCTGAAGATGCCACTGCTGGTGGTCGGGCCATGCTCTATTCTGACTGCGGTTTGGTGATTGATCCCAGCGCCGAGGACCTGGTGGCCATTGCCTGCGCCTCTGCCCAGTCCTGCCAACACCTGCTGCAACAACCCCCCAGACTGGCCATGCTGTCTTTTTCCACCAAGGGCAGCGCCAAACATCCCAAGGTCACCAAGGTTACCGAGGCAACCGAGATGCTGCACGCCCAGCGCCCCGACCTAAGCGTTGACGGTGAGCTGCAGTTTGATGCGGCCTTTGCGCCGGAAATCGGCCAACGCAAAGCGCCGGGTTCCTCCGTCGCCGGTGCGGCCAATGTGATGATATTTCCCAATCTGGATGCCGGCAATATCGGCTATAAAATCACCCAGCGCCTGGGCGGCTATAGCGCCATCGGACCCATCCTGCAGGGGTTAGCACAGCCCGCCAATGACCTGTCCCGCGGCTGCAGCGCCGAGGACGTGCTGGAGATGATCGCCGTCACTTCTTTGCAGGCCAGCCAAGCCACCCCGACAAAGCAGTAAATCAGACCAAAAAAAGCAACAAATCGCAAAACTGAGCTCCACAAACGACCCGCAAATTAGAAAACTCTCGCCAATCGCCCGGCATTCACCCTAGCCTGACCGGACGCGCCGAACAAGGAAGACCATGGCCACTTCTCAGCCACAGACAGACCACGCGACCCCGGTTGCCTGGACCACCAAACTCCAAGGGAAGGCGCAAGAGCTCTTCCCCGGCATTGCTGTCGCGATCATCGTTGCGGTTACCGCGCAGTTTCTGGCCGAACACTATGCCACCCCGGCGATGTTGCTGGCGCTTTTGCTGGGCATCGCAGTGAGCTTCCTTGGCGAAGAGGGCAAAACCGTGCCTGGCATCGCCTTTTCTGCGCGCTCCTTGCTGCGACTTGGAATCGCCTTTCTTGGTGTGCGGGTCTCTATGGTGTTGATGATGGGGCTGGGATGGGATCTCATTGGCCTAGTGGTTGGCGGCGTTGTTGCCACCATTTGCTTTGGCCTGCTGGTTGCACGTCTGTTTGGCCACAAATGGCGTTTTGCCCTGTTGACCGCCGGGTCGGTGGCGATCTGCGGCGCCTCGGCGGCCATGGCAATCAGCGCCATCCTGCCCCGCGATGAACGCTCTGAGGAGCGGCTGATCTTTACCGTCATGGGCGTCACCGTACTGTCGACTATTGCCATGATCGCCTATCCCATTTTGGTGAATTTCCTCGAATTAAACTCGACCCAGGCCGGGGTATTTCTCGGCGGCACCATCCATGATGTTGCGCAGGTAGTTGGTGCCGGCTTTTCGATCTCAGAGCAAACCGGCGATAGTGCCACCCTGGTAAAACTGATGCGGGTGGCCATGCTGGCCCCCATCGTGCTGGTGGCCTCTTTGATGATCCGCTCCTTTGCAGAGCTGCCAAAGGATGGTGCCCGGCCGCCGCTGCTGCCCAGTTTTGTTGTCGCCTTTCTGACGCTGGCCGGGCTCAATTCCTTTGGGCTGATACCCACTGCTATTAGCGATTTTCTCAGCCAGTGTTCGCGCTGGCTGCTGCTCACCGCCATTGCCGCCGTGGGCATGAAGACCAATCTGAAACAGGTCCTGGCCGTCGGAGGCGCGGCCATTGCCCTCATCATCGTCGAAACACTGTTTATCGCCGGCTTCATCCTGGCGGGGATCACCCTCCTGACGTGATCCACTAAACAGAACAACATCAGGAAGGGAGGCCAGATGACGTTCCAGCAACCCCGGGTGGAGACATCCCCCAAGGTATCCGACGAGATCCGTCAGACCACCTGCTACATGTGCGCATGCCGCTGTGGCATCAACGTGCATATGAAGACCAATGAGGACGGCAAAAAAGAGGTCGCCTATATCGAAGGCAATCGCGATCACCCGGTCAATAAAGGGGTGCTCTGCGCCAAGGGCTCTGCCGGCATCATGCAGGTCAATGCGCCCTCGCGCCTGAAGGCACCGCTAAAACGGGTGGGGCCACGTGGCTCCGGTGAGTTTGAGGAAATCTCCTGGGACGAGGCGCTGGAGATCGCTGCCGGATGGCTGGAACCTATCCGCAAGGACAACCCCTCCAAGCTGGCGTTCTTCACTGGCCGTGATCAATCCCAAAGCTTCACCGGCTTTTGGGCGCAGAATTTTGGCACCTGCAACTATGCGGCGCATGGCGGCTTTTGCTCGGTCAATATGGCGACTGCCGGTATCTACACCATGGGCGGTGCCTTCTGGGAGTTCGGCCAGCCCGACTGGGACCACACCAAGCTCTTCATGCTGTTTGGCGTCGCCGAAGACCACGACAGCAACCCGATCAAAATGGGCCTGGGCAAGATCAAGGCGCGCGGCGCGCGGGTGATTGGCGTCAACCCGATCCGCTCCGGCTACAATGCAATCGCGGACGATTGGGTCGGCATCACCCCCGGCACCGATGGGCTGTTCATTCTCGCCCTGGTGCATGAGCTGATGAAGGCCGGCAAGATCGATCTGGATTACCTCAGCCGTTACACCAATGCGCCGGTGCTGGTGAACCAGGATCCGAATTCCCCTGACAAGGGCCTGTTCCTGCGCGACGACCATGGCACTCCGCTGGTCATCAACCGCAAAACCGGAAATCTGGCGCCCTTTGACATGAAAGGCGTACGGCCTGATCTGGGCGGCAGCTTCAAGATGGGTGATGTCACCCATGTCTCGGTGTTCCAACTGATGGCAGACC
>NZ_JBDWPJ010000074.1:0-35017 GCF_039971195.1 Pseudophaeobacter sp. | reverse complement strand
ATCTCTGTCGCCGCATCGGCAGAGCGCTGCGCCAAGCCACGGACCTCGGAGGCCACAACCGCAAAGCCACGTCCGGCTTCGCCAGCCCGGGCCGCCTCGACCCCGGCATTGAGCGCCAGCAGGTTGGTCTGAAAGGCAATGTCATCAATCACACTGATAATCTGCGAGATCTTGCTGGAAGACTCTTCGATTTCAGTCATGGCTGCGACGGCATTCTGGACGACCTTGCCGCTGGTCTCAGCTTCGGAACGAGCGCCTGACATGGCCTGTTCCACGTTCTTGGCACCGTCGGCTGCAGATTTTACCGAGGCGGTCATTTGGTCCAGCGCGGCGGCAGTTTGCTCCAGTGTTGGCGCCTGGCTTTCGGTGCGATGGGACAGGTCATCTGCCGATTGGCTCACCTCTGCCGCGCCATTGGTGATGCTGTCAGTTGCGCTAATCACCTCGGTAATGGTGTTTTTCAAGGTCGACAGGGTAGAGTTGAAGCTGGCCCGCAGGGCCTCATATTCTTCCGGGAAGGCCTCGCTGATTTCGCAATCCAGATCGCGGGCGGCCAGTTGGCTCAGATGTTGATCCAGCTTGCCCACCACGGCGCCTCGGTCGGCAATTCTGTTCTGTTCGATTTCAGCCAGTTTCTGCTCGGCTTCAAACAGGGCCACACGAGTGACCTCCATGGCTTTGCTCAACTGACCAACTTCGTTCTTGCTGTTCAGGTTCGCAGGTTTGAAATCGAAATCCTTGCGGGACAGACGATTGAGGTCCTTTTGCAGGGAGCCAAACTGTTTGGTGAAGGCCAGAATCAGTTGCAAGCCGATAAAGGCACTGGCCAGGATCGCAAAGGCGACGCCGATGGCGGTGAACAACAGGCCTTGGTTGGCCAGGCTTGCTTCGGTCTGGGCCACTTTGATCATTCTGGCAGTGATTTCATCCTCGACGCCCCGCAAATGAGTGATCCAGCTGGTTGCCAATTTGAACCATTGCGGCGCGGTGAGCTCTGTCAGGGTTGCCTCCGGTCCTGCATTTGTGACCAACTGGCGGATATCCTGCAGCCCCGTTTTTTGCAGTGCAGTTGCCAGGTCCAGCTCCGGAAAATGCGTTTCCAGAGACAAGAGAGACAGCACCAACAGCTTTGTCTCGGCGGCACCGGTTGACAGGAACTTTTGATAGACCGGCAGAGTAAAGCTTCCCTGGCCAAACCCTGTGGCCCCGGCCGCACGTTGCAGGCCGGCAGATTCCTTTGCATAGGAAAGGGCCATTAGACCGGCGCCAATTTGGGCCAATTCGGAATTGTTGTTTGAAAGCAGACTTTTGCTGACCAAATCTAGAGCTGTGTTTATTGTGCCGGTGTAATAGCCGGCCATTTCCCCTAGGGTGATGTTTTGATTGCTAACTTTTGTACGGAATACCTGCAGGTTTTGCAGGGCTTCCAATTTAGCTTTGTCGGTCTCCGAGACCGCATCAAAAGCCTCGTCGACAATTGTTCTGGTCTTTGGCAGTTCTGCAGAAAAATTCTTGCCTTGGGAGGCAAGAAAGGCTGCGGATTGACCTCTTTCAACCTGGAGGTGGTGCACAAGTGTAATAAGGCCTACGGAGTCTGAAACCGAAGTCTGAGTGGCGTTTGCACTCTGAAGGTTTTGCCAATCGTTCAATCCCCTGAGGCCGCCAAGTGCAATCAGGGCTATTAGCGGGATGGCGATCAGGGCCAGTATTTGAGATCGGAGTGACATCGTTACCTTCATTCATTTGATAATTGCATTCGTTAATTCATTATAGAAACACACTTTAAGGTAGCGTTACTTTTTTAAGGTTTTAAGGTTGATTTTTTAATCGGGGTGCGGCAAATGGTCATTTAAATTGCACATTTAATAGGCATGTTATTTTTGAAATCTCACCACGCGTCAGATTGTCTTGCCACTTCCTTCGAGAGCAAACTGAATGTAAGGTCTTTGTACGCATTGTCTTTACCGGTGCCGATGCACACCATGACCTTTAAGGCGCGAGCCGGAAGACCACGCAGCAGTCACAACTCTGTAAAGTGTTAGGGATATCGCGGTCTGGCTTCTTGCAACTCGGGTCCGCATGGTATACATCGGCATACAACGAATGAAAGCCCCGGAGAGACAGAGGTGTCTTTGACCCGGGGTTTGACCTTTTCTCTAGCCCCAAACTGTTGGATTCGTCATGAGCCTGTATACCGACTACCTAAAAGAGATCGCCACTCGTAAAGAGCAGGATTTGAACCCCAAGCCCATCGATGATGCGGCGCTAGTCAAGGAACTCATCGCGCTGATCAAAGACAGTGGCAATGAGCACCGCGAAGGCGCGCTCAACTTCTTTATCTACAACACACTGCCAGGCACCACCAGCGCCGCCGGTGAAAAGGCAGTCTTCCTGAAAGAGATCATTCTGGGCCAGACAGAGGTTGCGGAAATCACCCCGACCTTTGCCTTTGAGCTCTTGTCGCACATGAAGGGCGGTCCTTCGGTTGAAGTTCTGCTGGATCTGGCGCTGGGCGATGACGCGGAGGTTTCCGGGCAGGCGGCTGAAGTGCTGAAAACCCAGGTTTTCCTTTATGAAGCGGACACTGACCGTCTCGCCGCTGCCCTTGCCGCAGGCAATGCCGTGGCCAAGGAAATCCTGGAAAGCTATGCCCAGGCCGAATTCTTCACCAAGCTTCCCGAGGTCGAAGAAGAAATCAAAGTGGTGACCTATATCGCCGGTATCGGTGATATCTCCACCGACCTGCTGAGCCCCGGTGCCGAGGCGCATTCGCGCGCTGACCGCGAGCTGCACGGCAAATGCATGTGTTCCCCTGAGGCGCAGGTGGAAATCCAGGAGCTACAGAAACAGCACCCCGATGCCCGCGTCATGCTGATCGCTGAAAAGGGCACCATGGGTGTGGGTTCCAGCCGGATGTCCGGCGTTAACAACGTGGCGCTCTGGACCGGCAAAAAAGCCTCTCCCTATGTGCCCTTCATCAACATTGCCCCCGTCGTGGCTGGTACAAATGGCATTTCGCCGATCTTCCTGACCACCGTGGGCGTGACCGGCGGTATCGGCATCGATCTGGACAACTGGGTCAAAAAGCTGGACGCGGACGGCAACGTCATGGAAGACGAAGATGGCGAAGCGATCCTGGAAGAGGCCTATTCCGTGGCCACCGGCACCGTGCTGACCATCAACTCCAAAACCAAGACCCTGCATGACGCGGATGGTAAAGAGCTGAAGAGCGTTGCTGCTGCCTTCACCCCGCAAAAGATGGAGTTCATGAAGGCCGGCGGTTCCTACGCCGTGGTCTTTGGCAAGAAACTGCAGACATTTGCCGCCGGTGCGCTGGGTCAAGAGCTGGAGTCGGCCTATGCTCCTTCCAAGGAGATCACCGCCGAGGGCCAGGGCCTGACCGCCGTTGAAAAGATCTTCAACCGCAACGCTCTGGGCACCACCCCCGGCGCCACCCTGCACGCCGGTTCCGACGTGCGCGTCAAAGTGAACGTGGTGGGCTCGCAGGATACCACCGGCCCAATGACGGCGCAGGAGTTGGAGGCCATGGCGGCCACCGTGATCTCGCCCTCCGTGGACGTTGGCTATCAGTCTGGCTGTCACACCGCATCCGTTTGGGACAAGAAGGCGCAGGCCAATATTCCCAAGCTGATGAAATTCATGAATGACTTTGGTCTGATTACTGCGCGGGATCCTAAGGATCAGTATCACGCCATGACCGACGTGATCCACAAGGTGCTGAACGATATCACCGTGGATGATTGGGACGTGATCATTGGCGGCGACAGCCACACCCGGATGTCCAAGGGCGTGGCTTTTGGCGCCGACTCCGGCACCGTTGCCCTGGCCCTGGCCACAGGTGAGGCTTCGATGCCAATCCCTGAATCGGTCAAGGTGACCTTCAAGGGCAAAATGGCCGAGCATCTCGACTTCCGTGACGTGGTCCACGCCACCCAGGCGCAGATGCTGGACCAGCATGGCGACAACGTCTTCCAGGGGCGTATCATCGAAGTCCACATCGGTACTTTGCTGGCCGACCAGGCCTTTACCTTCACCGACTGGACCGCCGAGATGAAGGCCAAGGCCTCGATCTGTATCTCCAATGATGAGACCCTGATCGGCTCGCTCGAGCTGGCCAAGGGCCGCATTCAGATCATGATCGAAAAGGGAATGGACAACAAAGCCCAGCTGCTGCAGGGGCTGGTTGACAAGGCGGACGCGCGTATCGCGGATATCAAATCGGGTAAAAACCCTGCCCTGACCCCAGATGACAACGCCAATTATTTTGCCGATGTTGTCGTCGACCTGGGCGCGATTGATGAGCCGATGATTGCGGATCCGGATGTTAACAACGACGATGTTTCCAAACGCTATACCCACGACACCATTCGCCCGGTAACCTACTATGGCGGCGACAAGCACGTGGATCTCGGCTTTGTGGGCTCCTGCATGGTGCACAAGGGCGATATGAAGATCGTGGCGCAGATGCTCAAGAACCTTGAGAAGACAATGGGCAAGGTTGAGTTCAACGCGCCTCTGGTTGTCGCAGCCCCGACCTACAACATCATCGATGAGCTGAAGGAAGAGGGCGATTGGGAGATCCTGGAGAAATACTCCGGCTTCACTTTTGACGATCTGTTCCCCAAAACCCAGGCCCGGACCGAGTATCAGAATATTCTCTACCTCGAACGTCCCGGCTGTAACCTCTGCATGGGCAACCAGGAAAAAGCCGCCAAGGGCGACACGGTTCTGGCAACCTCGACCCGCCTGTTCCAGGGCCGCGTTGTGGGCGACACTGCCGAGAAGAAGGGTGAATCGCTGCTGGCCTCTACTCCGGTTGTCGTTCTCGCTGCTGTTCTGGGCCGTACGCCCACGCTGGAGGAATACAAAGCCGCCGTTGAGGGCATCGATCTGACCAAGTTCGCGCCCCCGCTGGCCGTTCCGTCGACAACCAAGTCGGCTCATTTCTAAAACCAGGCTTTTCGCGAGCGGCTTTTTCTGCCGCGTCTCGTTTCGCTCTCACATACAAAAACAGCCCTCCTGTTTCAGGGGGGTTGTTTGCTTTCAGGGGGGAATCTGAGGGCTTACTACCAAGCGTCGACATAACGCCCGTTGGGGCGGCAAGGGCCTGCCGTGGCCAGGGCGCGGAGGATCTCGCTACGGGTCTCGCCGGGGTCAATCACCGCGTCAAACTCGAGCAGGCTGGCGGCATTCAAGGCTGAGCCGTTCTCATAAAGCTGGGCTACCAATCTCTGATATTCCGCCTCGCGCTCTGCCGGGTCCGCAATAGCGGCAAGGCGATCACGATGCCCCAGTTTCACAGCCCCTTCCAGCCCCATTGCACCCACCTCTCCCGAGGGCCAGGCGCAGCAATAGTGCGGCCGGTCAAAACCGCCCCCGGCCATGGCCATGGCTCCCAGCCCATAGGCTTTGCGCAGGATGACGGTGATCAGAGGCTGGGAGAAATGCGCCCCGGCTAGGAACAGCCGCGAGATATGCGCCACCTGGCCGGTTTTCTCAATTTCTGGCCCGACCATAAATCCTGGGGTGTCGCAGAGGGTCACAACAGGCAGCCCCCAGGCATCACAAAGCTGCAGGAACCGCGCGCCCTTGTCGCCAGCCGTGGCATCAATGGCGCCGCCAATATGCAGCGGATTATTCGCCAGCAGTCCAAGGCTCTGGCCTTTGATTTTGACAAAGCCGGTGATCATGCCCGGACCAAATCCACGGCGCAGCTCAAGAAAGCTATCTGGATCGGCCAGACCAGCTATGGCTGCGCGCATGTCATAGGCGCGGGTACGGTCTGTTGGCACAACGGCGCGCAGGGCGTCGCTCGTGTCTTCAGCTCCTTCACTGGGCGCGGAATGGGGCAGGGTAAGCAGGCCTTTGGCCGCCGCAACAGCTTCGGCCTCATCTTTGGTCAGCAGGTCAATGACCCCATTGGCGACCTGGGTCTCCGAGGGGCCGATGTCCTGTGCTTTGACCGTGCCAAGCCCGCCGCCTTCGATCATCGCCGGGCCACCCATGCCGATCCAGCTGTTCTGCGTGGCAATGCGGATATCGCAGACGCCAAAGAGCGCCGCATTGCCGGCAAAGCATAGGCCTGAAACGATGCCGATCTTGGGGCCTTTATGGGCGGCGAACTGGCGAAAAGATGGGGTATTCAGCCCTGCGGTCATCAACGCGGCCACGTCATAGTCATTTGGCCGCCCGCCGCCGCCCTCAGCAAAGAGAACAATAGGCAAGCCGTCGCGGCCAGCCAGTTCAATCAACCGGTCCATCTTGCGGTGGTGATTATAGCCCTGGGTGCCTGCCAGCACCATGTAGTCCACCGCCATGGCGGCAACGGGCCGTCCGCCTACGGTGCCAGTGCCGCAGATGATACCATCGCCCTGGGTGCGGGCCTGCAGCTCTTCCAGGGGACGCCTGCTGCGCTGGGCCGCCAGGGCCAGAGCGCCGTATTCGGTAAAGGAGCCAGCATCAAACAGATCATTGATGTTTTCCCGCGCGGTGCGGGAGCCCATCTTGTGGCGTTTGGCGACGGCCACGGACCGGCTGCTGTCCTCCAGCAACTGCATCCGCGCCTCATAGGTGCTGAAATCGGCGCGTTGTCCCACCTGCTTTGGTTGGGCCTGCGGGGCGATCTCTGCCGGCTCCAGCGACACCAAGGGCTCGCCGCCGCGCAGCTCATCCCCGGCTTTTACATGCAAGGAGCGCACCACGCCGCTTTCCGGCGCGCGAATGTCATGCTGCATTTTCATCAGCTCGGTGACCAGCAAAACGCTGCCTGCTGCGACCTCGTCGCCAAGGTTCACCCGGATTTCAGACACGATGGCGGCGGTTTCTGCTGAGATGGTTTTCACGTCACTTCCCCTGGGCTTTGGCACGGCTCAGCCGTCAGCATGCGACAGTTGCGCGGGGTTGTGCAAAGGACGTGCCGTCACTTCCAAAATCCGAAATCTCAAAGCAGCCAGAGCGTTGACTTGACCGCCTGCCGCGCCACAGTCTGGCGGAAAAATAGCATCACAGAAAACCGAGGGGTCGCAAAATGCAGATCACATCCATGATCAAACGCGCCGCACAGATCAATCCCAATGGGATTGCCACCATCTATCAGGACCGTCAGCAAAGCTGGAGCCAGATGCTGGACCGGGTTGCCCGTTTGGCAGGCGCTCTGCAAGGGCTGGGCATGGAGCCCGGAGACCGTGTGGCCCTGGTTTCGCTGAACTCTGATCGGTTTATCGAATACTATTTCGCCGTGGTCTGGGGCGGTGGCGCAATGATGCCGATGAACATCCGTTGGAGCGCTGCTGAATGCGCCTATGCGCTGAATGATGCAGGCGCCAAGATCTTGATCTGTGACGAGACTTTCAAAGACCTGGCGGTGGAGATCAAACCACAGGTCTCAGGTCTGGACACTCTGATCTACGCCGGGGATGAGACCGCGCCCAAGGGCATGCTCAACTACGAGGAACTGATCGCGGCATCAGATCCGGCCCCGGATGCAGGACGTAGCGGCGATGATCTGGCGGGGGTGTTCTACACGGGTGGCACCACCGGTTTTCCCAAAGGGGTGATGCTGTCGCATACCAATTTCTATGTCGGCGGCGTGGCTAATGCCCATGACATCAATATGCAGGATGGCACGATCTATCTGCATGCAGCGCCGATGTTTCACATCGCCGATCTGATCTGGTTCAGCGCCCTGACCTTTATGGCCGGTACCCATGTGGTCATTCCGGCCTTCACTCCAGATGCAACATTGGAGGCGATTGAAAAACACCGCCCGGATCAGACCCTGTTGGTGCCGGTGATGCTGCAGATGATCCTGAACAGCGACAAGCTGGCGAGCACCGATATTTCTTCGCTGAAACAGATTGCTTATGGCGCCTCGCCCATCACCGAAGCGGTTCTGAAAGAGGCCTTTGAGAAATTCCCCAATGTCTCTTTCCTGCAAGCCTTTGGCCAGACAGAGCTGAGCCCCGTAGCGACCATTCTGCCTACGGACTACCATGTTTTTGAAGGTCCCAAGGCAGGCAAGCTGCGCTCTGCCGGGCGGGCCACGCGGGTCTGTGAGATCCGTATTGTGGATGAGGATCATCAGCCTTTGCCCAGCGGCGAGGTTGGCCAGATTGCGGTTAAGGGCCCGATCACCATGCTGGGTTATTGGAACAAACCCGAAGTGACTGCCGAGACAATCATTGATGGCTGGGTAATGACGGGGGATGCCGGCTATATGGATCAGGATGGTTTTGTGTTCCTGATGGACCGGGTAAAGGATATGATCGTGTCCGGGGGCGAAAATGTGTACTCAGCCGAGGTCGAAAACGCGCTGGGCCAGCACCCGGCGGTTGCCACCAGCGCGGTGATTGGCATCCCAAGCGAGCAATGGGGCGAAAGCGTACACGCGCTGGTGATCCTGCACCCGGATGCCGAGGTCACCAGTGAAGAGCTGCAGGCGCATTGTCATAAGCTCATTGCCGGCTACAAATGCCCGCGCAGCATCGAGTATCGCAGCGAGGCCTTCCCGCTGTCGGGGGCCAACAAGGTGCTGAAGACCGAGCTGCGCAAACCCTATTGGGAAGGAAAGGCACGGCAGATTTCCTAAACACCCCGGGTTCTTTGGGCCTTTGCACCCCGGCACTACTTCTGGGAGGTGCGCGCCGGGGCATCATCCTCGAGCAATCGCCCCAGCTCATCCTTGTAGGAGCGCAGGCTGGTGAGCAAGGCGTCCGGGTCGCCGACATCGGGCTGATTGGTGAGCTGGGTTTCAAACTCCTGCAGCTTGGGCTCTGCCCGTGCGACAAGGTTCTGACCTTGCTGCGTTGACACCACAATGCGGCTGCGTTTGTCGCCCTCATTCGTAACCCGCGAAATGTGACCGTATTCTTCCAGCCTGGCCAAGCCATTGCTGACGTGTGATTTTTTGATGCCGCTTTCTTCGCAAATATCCTGCGCCCGGCAAGATTGCATAGAGACAACGGCCCGCAGAATGCGCCAGTCCTGCCAGTTCAGACCGGTCTCGCGCAGTACGGCCTTGGAGTAGAGCATCATGATTTTCTGGGAGAGTGAAAAGATCGCGGCGAGGATCATTTCGCCTGAGGTCATCCCGTTTAACTTCTCGTCCATATTGGCTTCACCGGCAGTCTGAATGCATTTGGTTACCTAGGTAACTTGACAAATAATTATGCTTCGCGCAACTCTAGATCAAAAATTGGGCAGGAATTGCCCCATTAATCAAGGAGGAAAAACATGCGTAAGTTTCTAGTGGGGGCGCTTTGTGCCGGATCCGTGATGCTCTCGGCGGCTGCCGTGCAGGCGGAAACCGTGATCCGGGTGACGTTGCAGCTGCCCAAAACCCATTCCTTGGGGCAAAACTGGCTGGATTTCCAAGCCTTGATTGAAGAAAAGTCAGGCGGCGAGCTGACGCTGCAACTTTTTGATTCTGCGCAACTTTTCAAGGACAAAGAAGTGCCAGAGGCGGTCGGAACTGGCGCGGTCGAGGCCGGAACGGCTTTTCTGGGGCGCTTCACCGGTGCGGTTCCAGCTGTCGATGTTGTCGCCATTCCCTTCATCTTTGAGGATGAGGCGCATCTGCGCACTGCCGTAGCTTCGGGTTCTGAGCTGCGCACTGGGCTTGATGCGGCAATCCTGAAAGAAACCAATGCCAAGGTTCTCTGGTGGCAGGCTTTTGGTCGCAATATCTACCTCTCCAACGACAATGCGATCCGGGTACCTGCAGATATGGCCAACCAAAAGGTACGGACCTATGGCAAAGTGCATGGCTGGACCGTGGAGGCCCTAGGGGGTGCGCCAACGCTGATGTCGGGCTCCAAGCAGTTTCTGGCCTATCAGCAGGGGGCCGTAGATGTCGGCATGACCGGTGCCTCGGCGGTGCGTTCGCGCAAGCTTTATGAGGTGATGGATCACGTCACGCTGTCCTATGACAGTGCCATCGAATTTGTCGCGGTAATGAACAATGACTTCTTTGAAGGACTGTCGGCAGAGCATCAGGCGATCATCATGGACTCTGCGGCGATCGTAGAAGCGCAGTTGCGCGATGCCATCTATGCGCAAGAAGCCGAAGCCGTGGCCGAGGTGAGCAGCAAAATGACCGTGGTGGAGCTGAGCGATGCAGAGCGGGCCGAATGGGTTGCCGCAACATCCGGCGTCATTGACCGCTTTGTTGCCGAAACCGCCGATGCTGGTGCCGCTGCTGTGGCCGCTGTACGCGCCGCCGCCAACTAAACAACAAGAAAACCAAGGTCGCGGCTCCTGCAAGAGGGGCCGCGATTTGTCGCTTGAGGGGGCAAGATGGCGTCGCTAATTCAATCCTATGTCCGGGTGATGGATCAGGTGTCTGAAGTCACCGGAAAGATCGCAGCCTGGATGTTCTTTACCACCGGCATCATTGTCTCCTTTGAGGTCTTTATGCGCTATGTGTTGAACTCTCCCACCATCTGGGTGGATGAGGTCAGCCGCATCTTTCAGGTCTGGGCCGCCTACCTGGCCATTGCCTATGTTTTGAAACACAAGGCCCATATCATCATTGATATCACCTTCCGCAATCCCAATGCCCTTAACCGCAAACTCGCGGACAGTTTTGCCATGCTGGTGATCATCTTTTTCTGTTTGATCACGGTGAATTACGGGCTGATTATCTGGTGGAAGTCGACCCTCGCGGGGCATACCACGGATAGCTATCTGGCGGTGCCAAAGGTCTTTGTGCAATCCGCGATCTGGGTTGGCTTTGGCATCATGGCGCTACAGTCCCTGGCGGAAATCATCAAAATCTGGACTTGGGATCCGCAGGATCTGCCCAAGCAAACACTCGTCCACTGAACTGGTACACTGATATGGAAACTCTGCTTATTCTTGGCAGCCTTGTTGGCTTGCTTTTGCTGCGTGTGCCGGTGGCTTTTGCGATGGGAGCCTTGGGGGCGGTGCTGCTCTGGCTCAAGGGGTTGCCGCTGATCGCACTGCCGCAGCGCCTGTTTGGCACCATGGACAGTTTTGAACTTTTGGCAGTGCCGCTGTTTCTTTTGATGTCCAATGTGCTGCTCAAGGGCGGCGTTGGGCGCGATCTCTTTGCCAGTGTGCAGGCCTGGGTGGGGCATTGGCCCGGCGGCTTAGGGGTTGCTACCATAATGAGCTGCACTCTGTTTTCGGCCATTTCCGGTTCTTCTGTGGCCACCGCAGCAACCATTGGTACCGTTGCCATCCCCGAGATGAAGCAGCGTGGCTATGACGAGCCGTTCATTTTGGGCCAGCTTGCTGCTGGTGGAACCCTCGGCATCCTGATCCCGCCGTCGATTCCACTGATCATCTATGGGGTGATTACTGAGACCTCGATCCCGACGCTGTTTCTGGCAGGCATCGGTCCGGGGCTGCTGATGGCCAGCATCTTTATTGTCTACGCGATGTTCTACAGCCGCATGGGGGCAGCAGCTCCTCTGGAAAAAGCCAACTGGAACGAGCGTGCCCGCGCCACCTTTTATGCGCTGCCTACCGTGGTTCTGGCCCTTGCTATTATCGGCTCGATCTATGCCGGCATCGCCACCCCATCGGAAAGTGCCGGGGTTGGCTTTGTGATTGCCATCATGATGACCTTTCTGATGGGCCGGATGAACTGGACCAAGCTGAAAGAGGCAGTGGAGGATTCCCTTAAGACCACCGCGATGATCTTTATCATCGTTGCCGGGGCCAAGGTGTTTTCTTATGCCATCACACTCTACCTGATCCCGCAGACCATCAGCGGCTATCTGATCAACAACATCTCGGACCCGACCATGTTCATTCTGGCGGTGGGATTGGTGCTGCTGATCATTGGCTTCTTTTTGGAATCCCTGTCGATGATGCTGATCATGGTACCGGTTCTGTTTCCCGCCCTGCAAGCGATGAACATCGACCCGATCTGGTTTGGCATCTTCTTTGTGGTCTTGATCGAAGCGGCGCTGATCACTCCGCCTGTCGGCCTCAACCTCTTTGTCATTCAGGCGGTGGGCAAGGCCCGGTTGGAAAGCGTGGTGCAGGGCGCCTGGCCCTTTGCCCTGATGATGCTGGGCATGGCCGCGCTCCTTTGGTTCTGGCAGGATCTGGCGCTGTTTATCCCCTATAAGCTGTTTTAGCGATCGTTTGGGACGGGGGCTGACAGGGGTAGAGAATTGAAAATAAAAGGAAATACCATGGGTGCTTCATCTGCGGACAGGTTGCGGAAATTGCTTCACGGCGATGAGATCATTGTCATGCCCTGCTGCTTTGATCCGCTGTCGGCCAAGCTGATCGAACAGGAGGATTTCCCGCTGACCTTCATGTCGGGCTTTGCCACCTCCGCCGCCCGTCTGGGGATGCCGGACACCGGGCTGATGTCCTATGGCGAGGTGATCGACCAGGGGCGTAACATTTGCGATGCGGTTGGCATTCCAGTGATCGGCGATGGGGACACAGGCTATGGCAATGCGCTGAACATCAAACGCACGGTCAAAGGCTTTGCCAAGGCCGGATTTGCAGCCGTGATGATCGAGGATCAGGTAGCGCCAAAGCGCTGCGGCCATACTGCGGGCAAATCGGTGGTCACCCGGGCCGAAGCCTTTGACCGTATCCGTGCCGCTGTGGACGCCCGCAAGGAGGGCGCCGATATCCTGATCCTGGCCCGAACCGATGCGCGTCATGACCATGGGCTGGATGAGGCCATTGCCCGCGCCAAAGAATTCTACGCGCTTGGGGCTGATATTCTTTTTGTCGAGGCGCCCCGCAATGCGGAGGAAATGCAGCGGATCTGCACCGAACTCCCAGGCCCAAAGATGGCCAATATTATTGAGGGCGGGCTGACGCCCAACCTCTCTCCGGCAGAGCTACAGCAGCTGGGGTTCAAGATCGCAGCCTACCCGATCACCCTGATTTCGGCGGCGATGAAGGCGATGAGTGCCGCGCTGGGCGAGCTGAAAACCGGTGGCGTTCCTGCAGAGCGATTGTTGCCCTTTGAAGAGGTGAAGTCTCGTATCGGGTTTGATGACTATTTTGAGGCCGAAAAACAGTATGAAGCCAAACTTGGCGATTAAGTCTCGTCCGCACAGGCGCATGCTCAAGGCGCAGAGGCGGGCTTTTTAGTCTGCGGGGATCAGGCTGAGGTATTCAACCGTGTAGCCGTTGACGTAGTCCAGGCTCACCGCGCCATTGCCGCGCCGCCCGATGTTGGGATAGCCTGCGAGGGCCGGGCCTGGGTATTTGCCAAAATGACCGTTCCAGCTGTTGCGAAAGATGAACCAGCCGCCGCCCAGTTCTGCAGGGCCAGGCTGAAACCCGGTGACGCAGACACAGTGACCAAAGGTGCGCGTGTCGCTGTCGACCAGTTCAGGGCGGGCGACGGGGTCAAAGACAATCCCTGAATTCAGCGCGCCGTTATAGGTCCAATTGGTTTTGGTCGAATTTTTGAGTTTGAACACTGGCAGTCCCAGTGCCACCGGGCGGCCCTGTCGCAGCTCCTCGAGAATACAGTCGGCTGTGGTGTCGGGCACGCTGCCACCAAAGAAGTCCTCGTATTTGATCGGCAGGAACTTGTTTTGCGCGGCTTCGGCCTCTGCCGCTTCGGAGGGAGGGTGTTTTGAAAACAACCCGGATTTTAGATCGCTGAGCTGGTAGGGGGCGAGGGCTTCGCTGCAGATGCCTTTGGTTGCCAGAACCTCGTGGGCCTGTTTCAGCTTGG
Organism: Pseudophaeobacter sp.; assembly: GCF_039971195.1. Taxonomy (GTDB): domain Bacteria; phylum Pseudomonadota; class Alphaproteobacteria; order Rhodobacterales; family Rhodobacteraceae; genus Pseudophaeobacter. The sequence continues at coordinate 21,312 of NZ_JBDWPJ010000074.1, read as the reverse complement.
TTGCGCCCCGGGCATGGTCGGGCAAGACCGCGGCCTCTTCGGCGGTGATAACCGCACGCATGTGCCAATAGAGGTATTCCGGCGAATGCTGTTGCAGTGGCAACCCGCGCCGGGCCTGCAGGATGTCGATACAGGCGGCCACAGCAAAGGCGGTGCAGGTGCCGCGCGGGCGCTGGTCTCGTGCGTCCCAATGGAGGGACAGGCCTGTCTCCAGATCAATCGGTGTGTCGCGATCACTGCCTGGGCCCCCGGGTTTGGGCTGGGCACAGTGGTGCACCTGTTCAGAGTAGCCCGTGCTGCGAAAAACCTGGTCCAGCTTTTCAGCAGGGGTGTAGCCGGCAAAGAAGCCTCTGGCGGAATTCGGCAATGGGGACACGGCAGCCTCCTTGGTCAGCGTAGGGCCCTGCGATGCAGCCAGGTGGACAGGGGCAGGGCAGTGGGAGCAGGGCGGAGTTAGCTTGATTTCTTTGCTTCGTCGCGCGGGAAGGATTTGTCTGTGCTGCCCTGTTTCTTGGCCTCGGCCTGATCATTCAGCACTGCGGCAATCAGATCCGGGAGCTCATTGGCCAAACGGTTGGAAACCGCATTGGAGACCCGGCTGCTGAGCGAGCTGCCGCCCTCTAGATCCGGGATGGTATCGGCGGCAGGGTCAAAGCTGCACTGGATCCCGGCCCACTCTTCGCGGGCCTCTTGCAGCAGGTCCTGGACTTCTGGCATCTGCTTCAGAAAGTCATGAAAACAATCATAGGCCAGCTGTTGTCCGGCAGCGGTGTCACTGCGGAAATGCACCCCGGCAATTTCCCGGTTCTCAGAGATGCGCTGGGCAAGGGCCGCTGCGTAGCGGGCCATCGGGTGGGCCTCGCCTTCGTCAAACAGGGCGGTGATGATAGTGGCGATCAGGGTCATCTGGGTGGCGTGACCACTGGGGTAGGAAGCATGCGGCGGGGTGGGTACCAGCGGCATCAGCGCCGGGCAGACTTGCACCGGGCGGGCGCGACTGATCTTGTGCTTGAAGTGCAGCGCCACCATCTGCCCGGCCTGCATCGCCAGGATGATCAGCCGCTGCGTGGCGGGCCGGTTGCCCGCGCCCATCATGAACATATTGGACCAATAGGCTTCGCTGTTGCCAACCTGGGCCACAATTTCGGCTGCGCGATGCGGGCGATCTTCGTTGCGCATTCTGATCATGTCATGCAGCTCACGTCTCAGCGCTTGATCGCCGTCATCGGGGTTTTGCACCTGAATGGCTCGATCCCCTTCGTCCCAGCCGGTTTTGGCAAACCGTTGCAGGATCAGCTTGACCTCGAGCTGCGGAGACCAGGCATCGGCGGGAAACTCCTGACCACCAAGAAAGGCAAAGGGCTGCCCGCCCTTGCGTCCCAGTGGCTCGTGAAAGGGCAGGCCAGCGGCCAATCCGGCGGAGCGATAGGGGGCAAATCCACCACCTGAAACCGCGCCATCCACGGCACCGTCGACAGCGCCATCTACTGCCCCGTCCACCGCGCCATCAACCGCTCCGTCTACGGCGCCATCGCGAAACCCATGTGTCATGCCATTCTCCCCTGCGGCTCATCTGGCCGGTCGCGCTCTATCCTGTCTGCAGCTGCGTTAGCCTGGCGTGAGGCAGCCGTGAGAGCCTAGTCTTGCAGGCCGATTTCGCGTAGGCGCTCGGCATATTTCTGGCCCGTCGCCTGATCTTGAAAGGGCTGCTTTTTCAAAAAATGTCCAATGCGGAACCCGGGATCAAGCCGCTTGATTTCTGCGGCGATCTTGCTGGCCTCACTGAGCTCGCCCTGTTCGGCGAGAGCCACTGCCGTCATGCGCAAGTTTGACGTGTAATTGGGGTTCAATTGCTGTGCCCGTCGTCCGGCAGCAACCGCATCGGCGTAGTTGCCGACGGCAAAATGCGCGATACTGAGGAAATGCTCGGATCTGAACAGGTAAGGATCGCAGGGCGACAGGCGAATGGCGGCCTGGGCGTTCTTTATCCCGTCTTCGGGCCGCCCGGAAAAGGTCAGCGTCGGGGCGGACCACAACAGGGTTTCAGCATCGTTGGGAGCATTTTTCAACGCTCTGCTGCAGATCTCGATGGCTTGTTCGGCATATCCAAACAGAACGGTTTGATTATGGGCATAGCGGGCCAGGGCGCGACCACTTTCACCGCTGAGCCGTACGGCCTCTTCGGTTGTGGCCTGCAGTGCCTTGCCATCGGCTGCGGGATCCTTGGACCAGCCCTGTCCCAGCAAAACCGAATGCCAGTCGGTCAAGGCGACGCGGCTCATGCCATAGCGCGGGTCGCGGGCGCAGGCCTGTTCGAGCATGGATTTGGCACTGACAAAAGTCGCCGGGTCGAGGTGAAAAGCGATATCGCGGCCCCGGATCATCAGGTGATAGGCCGATAGATCTGCGGGTAGGCTGCCTTCGGTGCGGCGCAATTCAGCCGCAGAGACCGAGGGCAGTAGTTGGTGGGTCAGGTTGAGGGCAATATCGGTCTGCATATCAAACAGTTCAGCCGCATGGGCAGCATAGGTATTGGCCCATTCGACCAGGCCTGTGCGGGTGTCGACCAGCTGAACGTTGATGCGAAACCGGTCCCCCGCGCCGCGCACACTGCCGGTGACGACATAATCGGCGTCCAGTTCTGGTGGCTGGGAGCCGGGCAGGCCGCCGACCAGCCCCTGGAACTGGCGGGTGGTATTGCTGGAATAGACCTGTAGTTCGCGCAACTGCGCCAGCAATGACACGGTATCTTCGAGAATTCCGTTGAGAAAATAGCTCTCTACCGGCACTGGCCCAAGGTCGACAAAAGGAAAGATCGCCAGCTTGGGCGGCCCCTCTTGCACCTGCGCGGTGATCAGATCCGACGACGCAGGCAGCTGAATTGCAGTCCCTACAGCGGGGGCGTGGGCAGTTGCGGCACTGGGACTGGCAGGTTGTACTTCGCCGTTTTTGATCGCTACGGCCAGATCCTGGGTCTCTGCCGAGGGTTCCATCGCCAGAGCCTCGTCGAGGCGATCATAAAGCTGGCCATAGATCTGCAAGGAGGCTCCGGTCTCACCGCGCTCTGCCAAGCGGCGCATGGCAAAACGGCTGGCCGCTTCATTCAGGGGATCAAGACGGCAGATGATGCGGGCGGCACGCAGGGCTTCGGCTGCGCGGGTCTGGGGTGCTTCGATCAAATCAAAAAGCCGTGCAATCACTTGGGTTTCGCAGCTTTGATAACTGTCATGTGCCCAGCTCTCAAACCCCTGGCCGATATGGCCAAGCCCCATCAAGAACAGTTCGGAAAACTCGGCCCCCGCTTCAAGGTGCTGGCCGGGGATCTTTTGCTTCAGATCTGCAAGCAGATCCCCGATGTCAGACCGGGTTACACCGGGGCGCAGGGCAATATCTGTCGGATTGACCTCAAGCGCCTCCTTCATCAGTGCGGGGGCTTCGCGGCGGATTTCAGACAGGCATTGCCGCAACGATGATCGGGATCGTTCAGGGGTACTCCCCTCCCACAGCATATCGGCGAGTTTGGAGCGCAGGGCGCGCTGTTCTGGTTGCAGGGTGAGATAGACCAAAAGCGCAGTGGCTTTTTTCTTGCCCTGAAACAGCGGCTGCCCTTCCCAGCTGACGCCGGGGCTGCCAAGCGTCCGTATATAAAGGCCTGAAGTGCTGTGCTGCGTCATCTGTTTTCCCTTGCGGGCAATGTTAATCACAGGTTCGGGGCGCAAACAACATCGGGAAACAGAGGCGGAGCGCCTGTTCGTTTACCGCTCGAAACGGGAGGGGCAGGGACAGGTCTACCTGCCTCTTCCTTTGGCTTTGGCGCTGGTTCAACGACGGGTCGGACCCTGGGTCTCAAACCGTTTGAAAGCCAGGCCGATGAGACCGGCAATCACCATATAGGCCAGGGCCAGCAACAAGAGCGGTTCGTAGACGATAAAGGTATCCGAGCGCACTCGCGAGGAAACGGCGTAGATCTCGACCACGGTGATGGTGGCCACCAGTGGCGTTGCTTTCAGCTGCAGAATGGTCTCACCCCCCAGGGTGGGCAGGACATTGCGGATGGCCTGTGGCAACCAGATGCGGCGGAACATGGTAAAGCGCGGCATGCCAAAGCTTTTGGCGGCCTCCAGCTGGCCCTTGGCGACGCCAGAAAAAGCCCCACGCATCACCTCGCCCTCATAGCCGGCATAGGACAGGGTGAGCGCCATGACCGCATAGGGCCAGGCCTGGCGCAGATAGGGCCACAGCTCGCTGGAGCGGATCCAGGGAAACTGAGGAAACAGCGAACCAAGCCCGTAGTAGAGCAGCCAGATCTGCAACAAGAGCGGCGTGCCGCGAATGATGGTGCAAAAGGCCCGCGCCGGGGTCGAGAGGTACCAGGGGCCAATGGCCTGCGCCAACCCCAGCGGGATCGCCAGCAAAAAGCCCAGAACCGTGGTTACAACCAGGATCCAGATCGTGGTCCACAGCCCTTCTAGCGCCAGGGGCGCATATTTCGGGATCCAGTCCCAGCGCAGGGATAGCGCACACCACAGCACAAATGCGGCGAACAGCACCATCAGCACGATGCGATGTGGCTGCATCAGGGCTTTCAGCTGGCTCATGTCTTGCCCTCCTTCAGCGAGGGCTGGCCGCGGCGGGCCCATTTTTCAATGCGGGCAAAAACAGCGCCAGAACAGAGGGTCACCATCAGGTAAAGCCCGCCAGCGGCGAGGAAAAAGGTGAAATAGGCACGGGTGCTGCTGGCGGCCTGTTTGGTCTCCAGTGTCAGCTCGTTAAAGCCTACCACGGCGAGCAGTGCGGTGTCTTTGGTGGCAATCAGCCAGAGATTGGCAAGCCCTGGCGTAGCAAAGGCCATCATTGCCGGAATTGTCACCCGCCGCATGGTCATCAGGGCGGGCATGCCATAGGCGCGGGCGGCCTCGATCTGGCCCGTTGGAACCGCCTGAATGGCGCCGCGCAGAATTTCGGTGGCATAGGCACCCTGAACGATGCCCAGAACCCAGATACCGGCCACGACACCGCTGATCTCAACCCGGCCATAGCCCATTATCTGCGCCAGTTTGTTGATGAGATCAGTGCCGACGTAGTAAAGGATCAGGATCAGAACCAGTTCCGGCACCGCCCGGATCACGGTGGTATATATGGCGAGCAGGTCCCGCAGGACTGGCCCGCCATAGAGTTTTCCATAGGCCCCGAAAAGCCCGATCACCAGCCCCATGCCAAAGGCGCCAAAGGCGATCTGGAGCGAATTTGCCAGACCGCGCAACAGGTTGCCGCCCCAGCCGGGGGGAGAGAGCGACAGCAAAGCCGCGCTTTCAGCCAAACCGAGCCATTCGAGGATCATCGTCACGTCTGTGGTGCCTTAGTAGATGCTGGCAGTGAAGTATCGTGCGGTGATTTTGGCATGGGTGCCATCTTCGAGGATCTTGGCGATGCCTGCGTTGATCTTGGCGGCCAGGGCCTCGTCACCCTTGCGGAGACCGGCGCCGACACCACGGCCCAGGATCGCTGGATCATCAGCGACAGCGCCTTTGATCTCGCAGCAGGCGCCAGCTTCGGTGCCGACAAAATCTGCCATTGCGATGCTGTCCGCCTGGGTGGCATCAATACGACCGGCAAAGAGATCCTGGTTGGCTTCGTCCTGGGTCTGGTAGACGCGGATTTCGGCACCCTTAAAATACTCCTGCGCGTAGGCTTGGTGAATGGTAGAGGCCTGAATGCCGATGATCTTGCCGTCCAGACCTTCGGGGGTGGGGGCGATATCAAGGGATTTATCGGCAACAATCACCGCAGGGGTGTTGTAGTAGGCATCAGAGAAATCGATGGTTTTCAGGCGCTCTTCGGTGATCGACATGGAGGCCATGATGGCGTCAATCTGCTGGCCGGTAAGGGAGGGGATGATGCCGTCCCAGGCTACAGGTGTCAGCACACAGTCCAGTTCGGCGGCGGCGCAGACCGCGTCGATGACTTCGATTTCCCAGCCAACCCAGGTGCCAGAGGAATCCAGCGAAGCAAAAGGCGGGTAGGGTTCGGCGGCGATGCCGATCTTGACCTGATCCGCCTGGGCGGCCCCGGCGGTGAGGGTAGCAAGGGTGAGGCCTGCGGCCAGAAGTGTTTTTATGGACATTGTTTTCTTCCCTTTTGTTGTTTTGGTTTGTTGTTTTGGTTTTGTTGAAACGATCAGGAGACGGATCTGAGGAATTGCTGCAGGCGTTCAGATTTTGGATTGCCAAAGACCTCGGCAGGTGGGCCCTGCTCTTCGATCCGACCCTGATAGAGGTAGACGACATGATCCGCGACTTCGCGGGCAAATCGCATCTCATGAGTGACCAGCAGCATGGTACGCCCCTCGGCGGCCAGATCGCGGATCACGGTGAGCACTTCGCCCACTAGTTCGGGGTCCAGCGCGCTGGTGGGTTCGTCAAACAGCATCACCGAAGGATCCACAGCCAGGGCACGGGCGATGGCGGCGCGCTGCTGCTGGCCGCCAGATAGAAAGGCCGGAAAGGCGTCTTCCTTTTCGGCCAGGCCAACGCGCTCCAGCAGCTTGCGGGCCTGGGCCACGGCCTCGGCGCGGGGGATTTTCAGCACATGCACCGGAACTTCGATAACATTTTCCAGCAGGGTCCGGTGGGTCCAGAGGTTGAAGGACTGGAACACCATGGCCAGCCGGGTGCGGATGCGCTCGATCTGGCGGCGATCGGCGGGGGTGCCGTCACCGCGCATCTTCACCTCTTCGCCGTCGATGATGATTTTCCCGGCGGAAGGCGACTCGAGGAAGTTGATACAACGCAGCATGGTGGATTTGCCGGAGCCGCTGCCGCCAATAATGGCCACAACATCGCCTTGGCGCGCGGTAAGGGAGACGCCCTTGAGCACCTCCAGCGTACCAAAGGATTTATGCAGCCCGTCGATCCGGACAGCATTCTTGAAGGTGGCAGAAAGCGGGGCGACTGCGGCGTCTTGGTCCGCGAGGGCAGCTGTTGGCATTGTTGGGCGTCCTTCGTTATTGGAGTAGTAAGGCCGAACAGAGGTAGTTATGCAAGTGTATAAATACTGGTGCGCCATCCAGGGAGCTGCAATGAGTGAAGAACGCCGGAAATTTACGCGCGAGAGTGCGGAGCAACGCAAACAGGCGCTGATCACCGCAACGCTGGAGCTGGTAGCGGAAAAGGGGGTGCGCGGCGCCACGGTGCGCGGCATCGCTGAGCGGGCAGAGGTCACCCAGGGGCTGATAAGGCATTATTTTTCATCAAAGGAAGAGCTGATCACTGCCGCCTTTGACTATCATATGACGCAGATGACGGATCTCACTTTTGCCCCGGCAGCCAGCGTCAAAGGTTCGGCGCGGGCGCAGCTGCGGGTCTTTGTGCAGTCTTCGCTCACACCGCCGGTGGTGGACCCGAGGTCAATTGCCCTTTGGGCCGGGTTTCTCAACAAGGTGCAGCATGACGCGCAGATGAAAGAGACCCACGCGCGCAACTATGTCTATTTCCGTGACCGACTGGAGGAGTTGATTCGGGCCGCTCTTGAAGAGGCAGGTCAGTCTGCCGAACCGGAAAGGTTGTATCGACTGGCCACGGCCTGCAACGCCTTGATTGATGGGCTGTGGATGGAAGGTGGGGCGCTGCCCGAGGCCTTTGCGCCCGGAGAGCTGTCGCAGATCGGTCTGACCTCTGTGGGGGCCATCATCGGCCTGCCGCTGGAAGAGTAGCCCCAACAAAGGGCTTATCATGTGGGGGAAAAACCTTGGCGCGACCCCGAGGGAGGCCGCGCCAAGACTCCGGAACAGTAGAGGTCGTCTATTCAGCCTGATACTGCGGCGCCGAAGCCAGAAAGGCGGCATAGGCCGGGGCGCTTGGGTAAGAGAATTGTTCGGCCAGAGGATTGGCGCGTTTGCGCTTTGTCGCCCCCATGTCGCTGAGCAATTCATCAAAGTGCTTGAAATGGAAAGGAGCCGAGCAGAGCCCGCCATAAACCTGCGCCGCCGGGCGCTCGCGCCGTCGCCAGTCCAGCATCATCTCGATGTTCTTGTCCATTTCGGCGCGGCTGGGCTGCTCGGCCAGTTGACCATCGGCATAGCGCACCAGCCAGTTGGCGATCATCTCGGCGGATAGCACCGTGCAGAAGCTGGAGTTGAAGCCGACAAAGCCCATATCCGGCAGGTCGGGGTTCACCGAGAGACGGAAAGTGCGGTATTGCCCGTCTTCTTCGATCAGCTTGTCGCGATACTCTTGCGCCAGATAGGGAATGCCGAGTTTCCAACCCACCGCCAGCACAATGATGTCGGCCTTGACGTGATCCCCCGTGGTCAGCACCACCTCGCCTCCTTCGTAATGGTCAAAGGTGCCTTGGATCGGCTTCACCGCGCCGGATTTGAAGCTTTCAAACAGACCCGGCGTGACAATCGGCAAAGAGCAGGAGGCTTCTTTCTCGATTGGCGTATCCGGCACCATGTTCCATTTCTTCAGCCCCAGTTGCAGTTTCAGCAGGGTTTCCAGCCCACGGAAATTGACCCAGACCAGAGGCTTCAGTGCCGCGGCAATCACCCGCTGCAACCGGCTCTTGCCCCATTGATTGAACTGCTGCTCCTGTGCCCGCATATAGAGCAGGTTTTTGAAGTTGATGCCGCCGACAAAGTACGGCACCCGCCAGACGTTTTCGCGGTAGACCATAGTCACCTGCCTGGCCCCATGTTTGGCGGCATTCACGGCAATATCGGTGGCCGATTTGGACCCGCCCAGCACCACGACGTGTTTGCCTTCCATCATAGAAGGGTCGGTATAGTCAGAGGAATGGATCACCCGCCCGCCCTGGGCCACAAAGGCCTCCTGGCCGGGATGGCTGATGATGTTCTTTTCTGAGAACTGACCGGTGCAGATCGAGACAAAGTCAAAGTCTTCCTGCCGGACCTTGCCTGCCTCATCAATGGTCAGGGTCCAGCCGGGCCTGCCATCTGATCGTCGGTCCATCGATAGGATGTTGCTGTTGAGCCGAAACAGGCGGCTCAACTTATGCTTATCGGCATAGGAATGCAGATAGGCATACACCTGCGGCCCCTTTGGCCATTCGGGATAATCCTCCGGCATTGGATGATCAGTATAGCAATACAGATCCTTGGGCGATTGTGTCTGCACGCCGGGGTAAGAGCGCGACAGCTCCCAGACCCCGCCAAAATCATGGCTGCGTTCAAAGCCAATGACCCGGTGGCCTTTCTCGTCAAAGGCCTTGGCTGCGGCCAGCCCGCTGACGCCGCCGCCGATCACGGCGATGGTTTTGCGTTTTACCATTGTCTGCGCCCTCTCTTATTCGGCAGGAGGTGGCAGAAAGTCGACTTCGTGCAGGGCGGAAAGCCGCACCAGCTCTTCCGGATCGGTCACACCGTCCAGCTGCACAAACAGATCATAAAGCTTGCGGGCAGGGGCAACGCCAAAGACGCATTTGGCAGTGGCGCCACTGCGGTTAAAGATGCCATGGGCCACCCCCATTGGCATCCGCACGGTATCGCCGGGGCCTGCCTTATGCGTGGTGGGTGGGCCTTGGTCGTGGCCAAACTCCACCTCGAGATTGCCTTCGAGTAGATAAATCCATTCATCCTGGGTGGGGTGAATATGCGGCGGCACAAAGGTTTCTGCCGGGATGTCGGCGTGCCAGATGAAGGCACTGTCTGAGTGCAGTTTGGGCGTATAGGTATGGCCCACCACATTCCAGGCCACGGCGTTGATCCCCTCCGCTGACTGCGTGATGCCAACTGTTTCTTTCATGGTTTTCTCCCCGAACTTGAAAGATTGTTGCGTCAGCCTAGGGGCGGTTTGTCATTTTCTTTGTCCAAATTGCGCAAAGAAAACCCGTGGGGCGCAAAAAGCTTTGTTTTAGGTGTGAAATTTATGCAGGCTACCGGGATGGAGCCTGCAACACAGACCTCTTTGCCTGAGCCCTTGGGCGCATATCCCCTGTTTCACACGCGGGACATTGACCGTGCGCGGCAGAATGTGGCGCGAAAGTTCTGTTCTCATGATCTGACCCCGGGGCGTCACTTTCGCCAGTTTGAGGCCCGTCACAACCATGTCTCCGGTACCAACCTGTCGCTGAACTATCTGAGCTACGGCTGCGAGGTCGCCATAAACCCCGGTGAGCTGGAGCGGTTCTATCTGATCCAGCTGCCCCTTGCGGGAACAGCGCGGGTGCAAAATGGCAGGGTAGAGGTGGCGGCAGATCGCGCCACTGCCTCGGTGCTGAACCCAACCCGCGAGACCCGTATGACCTGGCATTCCGGGTGTCGCAAACTGTTGCTGCAGATCGACCGCGCGGCACTGCACACAATGGCCGAGGCCCTGTTGGGGCGGCGGCTCAGCAAGGCGGTGGTTTTTGATCCCAAGGTGGATCTCACCCAGCCTGGGCTGCAGCGCTGGGCTGCGGCGCTGCGCTCGGCCGTGTCTCTGGCGCAGAACCTGGGGGCCTTTGGTGGCCATAAGTCAGCGCATCAGGCCCGGCTGGAAGAAGAGCTGATGCTCGGTTTCCTGATGCACCAGCCCAGCAATATCCAACATGGGGTGCGGCAGGGGCATGCTTTTGGGGCGGCGCCGTTTCAGTTGCGCCGGGCGCTGGACTATATGCGGGGTAATCTAGGCGAACCCCTGACCCTGGCGCAGATCGCGGCAGAGGCAGACTGCAGCCTGCGCAGCCTGCAGGTAGGTTTCAGGCGGCATTTCCACTGTACCCCGATGCAGTATCTCACCCAGGAGCGGCTGGCCCATGCCCATTACCTGTTGCAAAGCCAGCCGACAGATCAGCGGGTGAGTACAGTGGCTTTTGATGCCGGGTTTAGCCATCTGGGACGATTCTCAATCGCCTATCGGGCCGCCTATGGGCGCTCCCCGCGCGACACTTTGGGCCGGGGAGGTCCCGCCTGAAACACTTTGCGCCAGTCATCGGGGCATTTCCTTCAAAGTTTTTGTTTCTTTTTCACCTTAAGGGGCACCAATTGTGGCAGGCTTCTGAAGGGCTGCACCCGTGGGTTTGGCCTGCAAGGCCCCGGTTTCGGAAGCTGATTGCGGGCGTGGATCTGAACTGTGGCATCGCTGCGGCAGGAGGCAGGCAGGGGATTTTTGCAAATCCACTTTCTGTGGCTCTGCTGCACTAGCTGCGCCCTGGGGTAGGGTGTTAGCGCATTGTTAACCTCGATTTCGGGGATGCACAGCTCAACAGCTCATAATGACAGCAGGACGTTTTGATTTATCGACAGCTTACCACCCTGGCCTTGATGCTTTTGCTGCCCTTTTCAGGACAGGCTGAACCGCTGGAGCAGGCGCAAAAACGCCAAAGGATTGGCTATGGGCTGATGTTCACCAATGATCTCTTTGGTGATGGCAAGGACCGCTGGCGTACCGGATCGCTGACTTCTTCGCGGATCTACGCTCGCCAAGGATGGCAGGGGCAGGCACCCGCCGGGTTTGGCGATCTGCTGGAGCTGCGGTTGCAGGGGCAAATCCTCGCACCAGAAGACCTGCGCGTTCCGGATGCCACGGATAGGCCCTGGGCCGGGGCGCTGACGGTGGAGCTGAACAGCCATATGCAGCGAGGAGCCACCGAAATCATGCTGGGTGGAGGGCTGGTGATGTTGGGACCGCAAACGCATCTGGATGAGTTGCAGACCTGGCTGCATGATCTGACCAGTGCGCCGCAGCCCTCGGATGCGGTATTGGCCGGTCAGGTGCCCAATACATTTCGACCGCTGATCTCGGCTGAAATTGGCCGCAGCCTGGCCCTCACGGATCGCGCTCAACTGCGCCCCTTTGTCGAGGCGCGGGCCGGGGATGAAACCTATCTGCGGGCTGGGGTGGACTTTAGCTATGGGCAGATTGCCCAGGGCGGATTGCTGGTGCGCGAAACCGTTTCTGGCCAGCGCTACCGCACCATGCAGGGAGAAGCTACGGGGCTGACCCTGACGGCAGGGGCCGATATCGCCTATGTCTCCCAATCGTTGTTTTTGCCGGACAGCAGCGGCTACACCCTGGAAAACAACCGACACCGGGCCCGGCTGGGGCTGCGCTGGCAGGGGGAAAACGCCTCCGCCTTTTACGGGCTCAGTTATCTGGGAGAGGAGTTTTCCAGCCAGCGAGAAGGCCAGCTGACGGGCTCGTTGCAATTGCAATTGAGGTTTTGAAAACACACCCACCCCGGTGCCAAGTGGGGGTTGGTGACTTTGCTCTTTATCCGACCGGGCTTGTTTGTTAAGTTTTGGTTAATAAAAATATAAAGAGCAGGCACACAGGCAGATGAAAACGGGCTTTCAAGGCACGTTTGTCATTTCTTGGTCGCAAACAGAAATAGATGGTCTCCCGGCAGCGCCGGTGGAGGCTATTGATGTCGGGGCAGCATGGTCCTGGCAGGGCGAAGCAGTGCGGGTTGATGGCCCGGCTGAGCTGTTGCGTTTGGGTATGGCAAACGGAGAATCCGACTTGCGACGTCGGGCTGCGCGTTCGGTGCGCAGATTGGTTGGCGCGGCGGTACAAAACCGAAGCGATGTGAGCGAGGTCTCGGTCGAGGACCCGCTATTGGACAAGAGCTTTGTGGTGACCAATGGCGTGCAAAGTTACACGGTCACCGTGATTGAGGTCAGCGATAGCGCCCGGCCTCTTTTGATGTTTGTAAATGAGATCCCACCACGCGGGAGCGACCTTTGGGTGGTGCATCATTCGCTGGGCAGCATTGGCTGTCCGGCAGATACCATGCCAGGGCAGCCAGGAAGCGGAGTGATCTGTTTCACCCCCGGCACGCAGATTGCCACTCCCAATGGTCCGCGTTGGGTAGAGGATCTGCGCGAGGGCGACAAGGTACAAACCCGCGACAGTGGCGCCCGAGAGATCCAGTGGATTGGGGCGCGCCGGATCAGCGGTGCGCGGCTGTTTGTGGTTCCAAAGCTGCGTCCCGTGCGCATTCGCGCCGGGGCGCTTGGCATTGATCGCCCCGAAAAAGAGCTCTTGGTTTCGCCGCAGCACCGCATGCTGATCCGCGGACGTCAGGTTCAGGCGCTGTTCAATACCTCTGAGGTGCTGGTGGCGGCGCAGGATCTGATCAATGGTCAAACCATCGCCACCGACACGTCGGTGCGCGAAGTGACCTATATTCATTTGCTCTTGGGGTCTCACCAGGTGCTTTGGGCCAATGGGGTAGAGAGCGAAAGCTTCCATCCTGCCAGCGCATCGATGTCGGCGCTGGACACCCAGGATCGCATTCGGTTGACCGGGCTTTTGCCGGGATTGGAACAGGACCCGATGCGTTATGGGGGCTATGCCCGGCGCAATCTCAGCGCCTCGGAAGCGGCGATCCTGATGCACGAAGCGGCCTAGAACTCTGAACCCTTAAAAAACCCGAAGCAGCAGTGTTGACTCTGCTGCCTTTGCGCATATAAGCGCCACTTCATTGGTGTTGGTGGGCCCCGCAAGGGGATTCCTGTCATAGGCGCGGATCAACGGATCCAACCCTAAGAGGACAACGCCCTTCATAGCAGCCTGAACCGGCTGCGATTAAAACGAAGGAGAACAGCCGTGACTAAACGTACGTCTGCCAAGTATAAAATTGACCGCCGCATGGGCGAAAACATCTGGGGTCGTCCTAAGTCCCCAGTTAATCGTCGTGAATATGGCCCCGGCCAGCACGGTCAGCGCCGCAAGGGCAAACTGTCCGATTTTGGCATTCAGCTGCGCGCCAAGCAGAAGCTGAAAGGCTACTACGGCGATATCACTGAGAAGCAATTCCGCCGCATCTACGCCGAAGCTGAGCGTGTAAAAGGCGACACCGGTGAAAACCTGATCGGCCTGCTTGAGCGTCGTCTGGACGCCGTTGTCTACCGCGCCAAGTTCGTTCCAACCGTTTTTGCCGCACGTCAGTTCGTCAACCACGGCCACGTCACCGTCAACGGCAAGCGCGTCAATATCGCGTCTTACCGCGTCAAAGAAGGCGATGTAATTGCTGTACGTGACAAGTCTAAGCAACTGGCAGTTCTGCTGGAATCCGTTGCCCTGGCCGAGCGTGACGTTCCAGACTACATCGAAGCCGATCACTCCAAAATGACCGCCACTTTCGTGCGCGCACCTGGCCTGGCCGATGTGCCTTACCCAGTTGTTATGGAACCAAATCTGGTCGTGGAATTCTACGCCAAAAACTAATCCTGACGCCCCGCGCGGATGTCGGAGAAAAGGGCTGCCTCTGGGCGGCCCTTTTTGCGTTTTCACTGCCTTTTTTGGCAGTCTTTGCGCCGGATCAGCGACGGCAACCTTTAGGCGACATATTTCTTGTGATGTGCCTGAAGCACAAAAGCGGTTGTCTTTTGTCGGGACTCGTCGCTACCGTGAGGGAAATTAGCCTCGCCACTCAAGTGCCGGGCAAAACGGGAGTATGAAATGAAACGTTTTTTGACTGGTACGATTGCCGCCATTGTTGTGACCTGCGCCACCGCGCTCAGCGCTGCGCCATTGAAACTGCAACCTGCCAGCCCGCAGCCATCAGGCCTTAAACCCGGCCTCTCTGTGCGCTATGCCTACCCGGTTGACGTAAAAACTCTGGTGGATGCCTCTACGGCGCTCAAGATCAGCTCGGAACGTGGCCGTCCGCTCTCTGGCTTGGACTACCGCGATACCAACGAGGGGGAGCCAGCTCTGACCTCAAAGCGGGCAGAGCATGTTGCTGCTTCAATCAAAGGCTATGTGCATTTTGACAAGCCGGGCATTCACAACATCGACTTTCTGACCAATGATGGGCTGCGCGCCAGAATTGGTGGCCAGGTGGTGGGCCAGTTTGACGGGCGTCAGACCTGCGACACCACCATCATGAGCGAAGTCGAAGTGCCCTCTGCCGGGTGGTATAAACTCGATATTCTGTACTTCCAGCGCTACAATACTGCCTGCCTGCACATGCGGATGGGCCCCAAGGGTTCGCGCGTGTCCTGGATGCCAAACAAGGCCTTTGGCCACTAAGGCATTTGGAAGACGTCCGCTGCCGCAGGATTACAGTGGCAGCGGGCGGCCCTCGGCAATGGTCTCCATTGCAAAATAAGAAGTGACGCTGTCGAGCTCGACGCCGCTGATCAGCCGCTGATAGACCCGGTCATAACTGCCCATATCCTGCGTCACCACCTTGAACTGATAGTCGTAATCGCCGCCGATACGATGGAAATCCACCACTTCGGGGATGGTCAGCACATGACGACGGAAAGTATCGAGCCAGTCGGCCGAATGGTGCCGGGTGCGCAGCATGACAAAAACCACCAGATCCAGCCCCAACTGCGCGCGATCAACCCGCATGGTTGATCCCTGCAGCACGCCTTTGTCATTCAGCGCCTTCAGGCGGCGCCAGCAGGCGTTTTGCGACAGGCCAACGACATCCGCCAATTCCCGTTGAGACAGGCCGGCGTCCCGTTGCAGGGCGCGCAGGATGTTGCGGTCAATATGATCTACAATGCTGCTCATGCGGCGATCATATGACACAAAGATTACCATAATCAATCAGTCATTGGGGGTGATTTCACGGGAGATCCATAGGAAACTTTTTGAAACACTTATAGGAGACGCGCGCATGACCCTGGCAGCATTCAAAGACGATCTGGCCCAAGCCGCAACTGATGGCAGTCTGGCGCGCGGTGTCATCGGCGACGGGATGATGATTCCGGGCCCGGCAGGCGAGGTGCCGCTGGTCTATGCGGATTATGTGGCCTCGGGACGCGCCCTGCGCCAGGTGGAGGAATTTGTCGCCACACAGGTGCTGCCCTTTTATGCCAACTCCCACACCGAGGCGTCCTTTTGCGGCTCATATGTTACCCGGATGCGCCGGGAGGCTCGCGCGGAGATCGCCCGCCTCACCAAGGCGTCAGCTCAGGATGTGGTCATCTTTGCAGGATCCGGCGCCACTGCGGGCCTTAACCGGTTGATCAGCCTCTTTGGGGTCAATAAGGCGGCAAAGCCTGTGGTCTTTATTGGCCCCTATGAACATCACTCCAACATTCTGCCCTGGCGCGAAAGCAAGGCCAAGGTGGTGGAGATCCCCGAGGCTGCCGAGGGTGGGGTGGATCTCCAGGTCCTGCAACAGGCGCTGTTGGACCATGGCAGCAGTGATTTGATGATTGGCAGCTTTTCTGCGGCTTCCAATGTGACCGGCATCGTGACCGACCCGGACCCTATCAGTCGGATGCTGCATGCGGCTGGGGCGCGGGTGGTCTGGGACTTTGCTGGCGGCGGCCCCTATCTGCCGATCTCGATGGCGGGGGAGCACGGCGCGCATAAGGATGCGGTTGTGGTCTCACCTCATAAATTCCCAGGTGGGCCAGGGGCTTCCGGCATCCTGATCGTCAACAAAGACGCGGTGCGTCGCCGTTGCCCTTCGTGGCCAGGTGGTGGCACTGTCAGTTTTGTATCGCCTTGGGGTCATGAATACAGCGAAGATCTCACCGCCCGCGAAGAAGCCGGAACCCCAAATGTGATTGGGGATATTCGCGCGGCACTTGCCTTTTTGGTCAAAGAGGCCGTGGGCGAGGCGGAAATTGCCGCCAAAGAAGCGCGTTTTGCTGAGATGGCCCGGGAAGGTTGGGCGGATAACCCTCAGTTGACCCTGTTGGGCCATGCCAAGGCGCATCGCCTACCGATTTTCTCCTTTACAGTACGTGGATCATCAGGGGCACCGGTGCATCAGCAGCTGTTCACTCGTATGTTGAGCGATCACTATGGCATTCAGGCCCGCGGTGGCTGTGCCTGCGCTGGTCCCTATGCACATCGGCTTTTGGGCATCGATCAGGATATGTCCAAAGCCCTGTTTTATGCACTAAAAGCCGGGGAAGAATTGCAAAAACCCGGCTGGGTGCGGCTCAACTTTTCGTATCTGATGGGGGATGAGATGGTGCAATACATCATCGACAGCGTCAACGACCTGACCCGGCGCGCCGAAGATCTGGCCGAGACCTATAAGGCCGACCCCAGCACCGCCCGGTTTCAGCCTTTTGCAGCCTGACATGTGAAGGCGGAGACAGTTTTTCAAGACCGGGCTTATGGGGAAAGCTTTGGCCAATTCTCCCGTGACAAGGCACCGAAGTATATTGCAGGCTAATATCATTAATTGGTCTGTTTATTAGTCGGAGCCTTGTTATGGCACTTAATTTGTCAGCCCCTGTGGGGGATAAAACCCGTATCACCAAGCCTGACGCCAAGGCTGGTGAAGGGAAATTCAAAGCCGTCAAAAACGCCCCCGCAGATGTGGAGCTGGTGCGTTTGATGCTGAAAGCAAACGGTTTTAGCAATATCGCGATCTCCAAGAAATGCGATGCCTCCCTGATCAAAGACATCCGCAGTTTCCAGAAAAAGACGCTCGGCTTCAAAAAGCCTGACGGCATTGTGGACCCTGGGATGCGGACCTGGAAGGCGGGATTGCCAAAACTGCAAGCCATGGTCGCTGCAGACCAAAAGGTCTCGGTTTATGAAGTCAAGGAAGAGGGCAAGACCAAGCAGATCGAAATGCGCGAATTTGAGGCCAAGGAAAAGGCGCTCAAGCATGAGATCCTGTCCAAAGCCAACATGATGTATGGCCAGGCTGAATGCTGGGTGAACTTCTGCAATGATGTGGAAAAAACCCGGCAAGCCGAAGACAATATGATGATGGCGTTTGTTGAATTCACTATGTCGAGCTTGAATAGTAAAACTGACCCGCCTTGGACCGCAATTTTGAATGCGCGGTCAGAGGCCTCGACGCTGAAATCCCTCGTGGATCGATCCAAGCCGGACTGGAAAAAGGTCCAAAAGCAGGATGCCAAGGCGACGAAAGTCTACAACGCCGGGCAAAAGGCTTTTGAGAAATTCATCGAGGCTCGTATTGGCACGGCCGGAAAGGCGGTCTTTACCCTGGAAATTGTACGCGAGACCTCTTTCACGGTGATCGAAGTCTATGCAACCGCGCGGCTTGTGGCGACCAAGGGCATGGACCCGATGAAGGCGCATTCTATAGCAGCTGCTGGAACCGAAGCGATGAAATCCAGCGCGGGTCAGGTCGGGGAGTACTTTGCTGGCAACAAGGTCACCTGGGATGGCGCGGCCAAAAAGGTGGCGCTGGACACCCTGTTTGCCGGGGCTGCGGGGGCTGCGGGTGGAAAACTAGGTGGGGCATTTTTGAAGGGCATTGCAACGAAGGTGGCAGCACAACTGCCCTCCAAAATGTTTCAGACATTCTCCCAGAAGACACTGACCACTTTTATGGAGAAGATGTTCACCACCAATGTCGGACAGGAAATGGTGGCAAATGCCGCCAAAGAGGCGATTATGCTGTTTAAGCCCGTTGTCGAAAAGGGTCGGGCACCAAATCAGAAAGAGATAACAGATGCGGTTGTTAAAATCCTGTCTGGTGGAATCATGGCCTCAGGTCCGATGAAATCGGTGTCTGAGTTTGGGTCTAAATACCTCGCGAACTCCAAGAGCTTCCTGACTGAGAAACTGCTGCCCAAAGCCATGGATAGTGCTTGGAAAGACGAGTTGATCAAGAAGTATGGCCCCGAGGCTGTGGAGAAATTTGCTAAGAAGCACGGGCCTGAGATCTACGCGGATGTTGCTGGTGCGCTGCAGGATAAGGTTTTTGTGGCCTTTGCCAATTTGGCACTGGAAGGCTCGGATGGGAAACAGTCCGCCAAAGTGCTTCAGAAATCCATGGAAGAGAAGATGCGCAAGGATGCCAAGCTGCGCAAAGAGCTCACCGAAATGGTCAAAAAGCAGGCTGAGGCCAGGATGAAAAAACTGGCAAAGGCAGCGTGACGCTGCCTGCTGCTGGCCCCGGCGATGGCGGTGGTAGGGCTTTCTGAGGGGTGCGCTGGGATAGAACTGCGGATTCACCAAGCCGCTAGTGATCTTGCTGCTTTCCCATTGGCTTGCGCCTCGTTATTACGAGGGGAACCAAGGAGCCCGTTAGAATGACACAGATCACGCCGCAGCCCGGTATTATGGATATCGCTCTTTATCAAGGCGGCGCGGCCCATGTGGCAGGGGTGAGCAACACGGTAAAGCTCTCCTCCAATGAAAACCCACTGGGGCCAAGCCCGCTTGCGATTACAGCCATGCAAGAGGCGGCGGCGCATATGCATCGGTATCCCAGCTCCGACCATCAGGCGCTGCGCCAAGCGATTGGCGAGGTTGAAGGGCTGAACCCCGAGCAGATCATCTGCGGCGCCGGCAGTGATGAGATCATCGCCTTTCTGTGCCAGTGCTACGCGGGTCCCGGTGATGAGGTGCTTTATACCGAACACGGCTTTGCCATGTATCGCATCAGCGCCTTGGCCGCAGGGGCGACGCCGGTCGAGGTCAAGGAGCACGAGCGTGTCACCGATGTGGACGCTTTGCTCGCAGGGTGCACCGATCGTACCAAGCTGGTTTTCATTGCCAATCCCAACAACCCCACTGGCACCATGATTTCCGCCGCCGAAGTGGCGCGCCTGGCCGATGGTTTGCCAAGCGGTGTCTTGCTGGTTCTGGATGGCGCCTATGCGGAATATGTCGAGGGCTTTGATGCCGGGGCGGCGTTGATCGCGGCGCGTGACAATGTCTTCATGACCCGCACCTTCTCCAAGATCTACGGCCTGGGTGGTGCGCGTATTGGTTGGGGCTATGGGCCTGCGGCAATTGTCGATGTGCTGAACCGGGTGCGGGGGCCGTTCAACGTCTCCTCTACGGCCCTAGCCGGGGCGGAGGCCGCGGTGCGTGATCGCGCCTATATTGCCACCTGCCGGTCTGAAAATGCTCAGTGGCGCAGCTGGCTTGCTGCGGCCCTCGCGGAAATGGGTATTGCCTCTGATACCTCTTGTACAAATTTCATTCTGGCGCGGTTTGCCTCCCAGGGCGAAGCAGAGGCCTGCGACAACTATCTGCAAACTCAGGGTCTGATCGTGCGTCGGGTTGCAGGCTACAACCTGCCCAATGCCCTGCGGATTACAATCGGCGATGAAATCGCCTGCAAGCGGCTGGTCGCGGCCATTTCAGACTTCAAATCAAGGCAGGGCGTGGCATGACAACTGTTGTTTACAACCGGGTTGCGCTGATTGGCCTGGGGTTGATTGCCTCCTCGATGTTCTGGGCGATGAAGCGCGCCGGGCTGGCGGGCGAAGTCACTGGCTATGCCCGCAGCGCCGAAACCCGTGACACGGCGCGTCGCATTGGTCTTTGTGATCGCATCTGCGACAGCGCGGCTGAGGCCGTCGAGGGCGCCGATCTGGTGGTGCTCTGCGTGCCTGTTGGCGCCATGGGGCCGGTGATGGCTGAAATCGGCCCGGCGTTGAAACCCGGTGCCACAGTTTCGGATGTGGGCTCGGTCAAGGCCCATGTGATCGAGGTTGTCGCCCCGCATATCCCTGACGGTGTGCATTTTGTGCCGGCGCATCCGCTGGCAGGCACCGAACACTCCGGACCAGAGGCCGGTTTTGCCGAGCTGTTTGACAACCGCTGGAGCCTGCTTGTGCCGGTGGAGGGCAGTGACCTCGCTGCGGTCGATCAGCTGCGGGCCCTGTGGGAAGGCATGGGCGCCAATGTCGATGAAATGGACGCCGATCACCATGATCTGGTGCTGGCAGTAACCAGCCATGCGCCGCATCTCATTGCCTATACTATGGTCGGTGTAGCGGATGATCTGCGCCGGGTTACCGATAGCGAAGTGATCAAATACTCTGCCGCCGGCTTTCGTGATTTCACCCGCATTGCCGCCTCGGACCCCACCATGTGGCGCGATGTCTTCCTGACGAACAAGGATGCGACGCTGGAGATCCTCGGGCGTTTCACCGAGGAACTTTTCGCCCTGCAACGCGCCATCCGCACCGGAGACGGTGAGCATCTGCATGAGTATTTCACCCGCACCCGCGCTATTCGCCGCGGCATCATCGAGGCCGGTCAGGATACCGCTGCACCAGATTTTGGGCGGGCGCATAAATCATGATCTTGCGGAGGCGTATCAAGCTTTGGGTGGCAGGTCTTGTCCTGTGCTGTGCGGCCGCGCCGCTGCTGGCATTTGCGCCAGAAGTCTCCTTGCGCCCCGCCCATCGCCCCACAACCGAGGCGTCTGGCCAGCAGACCCTTTTGCCGCAATCTACCGTTGCAGCTCTGGTGGCCTTGGAGGTAGGGGGCGCTGGGGTGAACCCTGGTATGCGACCTGTGACGCGTCCTGTCTCCCCCCAGATCCTGGCCGCAGCCGCCCTGCCGGTGGATGCTGTCCCATCGGTTCTGGAGCGCTCCTTGGTCCCCTCACTGCGCCCCGACAGCATTGTCGAACAGGCGCTGTTCAAGCGCCGCCGCCTGCGCAAGG
>NZ_JBDWPJ010000073.1:0-22932 GCF_039971195.1 Pseudophaeobacter sp. | reverse complement strand
GGAGAGCAGTGAAGGGGGAGCTCCCGCGCGCCGGAGGCTTTCTGGCGAAAGCCCTCCTCCCCTTGGGCCGGGCGGGGCGCCAGAGCGGGGCGCCCGGCCCAACACCCGAAAGCGGTCTGGCTTTGCCAAGGCAGTGCCGGGAGGCGGGAGCGTTCCCCTTGCAGTCGCTGGCCAAGTGACAGCCTTGAGGGGCAAAGATCAGGCGGGGGCAAAAAAGAAAGGCCGCCCCGAGGGGCGACCTTCAATATTGTCCGTCTCTGGTGAGACGGTCTTTATTCTGGGGTCCAGCCGCCGATGGATTTCACTTCGAGGAAATCCTCGATGCCCCAGCTGCCGCCTTCGCGGCCATTGCCGGACTGTTTCATGCCGCCAAAGGGCGCGCCTGCGCTGCGGGATTTTCCGTTGATTTCAACCATGCCAGAGCGCAGCAGACGGGCCATGCGGTTGGCGCGGGCGCTGTCCTGGGTCTGCACATAGTTGGTCAGACCATAGGGGGTGTCATTGGCGATCTCGATGGCTTCCTCTTCGGTGTCAAAGGGGATCATGGTCAGAACCGGGCCAAAGATCTCTTCGCGGGCGACAACCATCTGGTTGTTAGCATCGGCAAAGACGGTGGGTTTGACATAGAAGCCCTTGTTCAGCCCATCGGGGCGTCCGGTGCCGCCGGCAACCAGCTTGGCACCTTCGTCGATACCCTGCTGGATCAGATCCTGGATCTTGTTCCACTGCAGCTCATTCACTACCGGGCCAATATGGCGGCCTTCCTCAGATGCTGGACCCACAGTGACCCTAGAGGCAACCTCGGCCGCGGTGGCCACAGCCTGATCGTAGACGCCTTTTTGAACCAACATCCGGCTGGGCGCATTACAGCTCTGGCCGGTGTTGTTCATCATGTGCAGCACGCCACGCTTGACCGCCTTATCGTCGGCATCGTCAAAGATCACATTGGCGCCCTTGCCGCCAAGCTCCAGATGCACCTTCTTCAGGGTCTCGGCGGCGGATTTGGAGATCGCGGTGCCGGCGCGGGTCGAGCCGGTAAAGGAGACCATGTCCACATCCGGATGCGCGGTCAGCTGCGAGCCGACGCCCACACCGTCACCATTGACCAGGTTGAACACCCCCTTGGGGAAACCGGCCTCATCCATCATCTCGGCAAAGAGCATGGCGTTGAGCGGGCTTTGCTCGGAGGGTTTCAGCACCATGGTGCAGCCCGCCACGGCGGCGGCACCAACCTTGAGCGTCACCTGGTTCATTGGCCAGTTCCACGGGGTGATCAGCGCCGCAACGCCGACGGCCTCGTGGATGATGCGATCATTGGGGGCGTGGTCGCCCAGGGGTGCGTCAAAGGCATAGGCCTTGGCGGCGTCGACAAAGCCTTGCAGATGGTAGCTGCCGGCGCCAACCTGCTGGCTGCGCGACATGGAAATCGGCGCGCCCATCTCGATGGACATGGCCTCGGCCATTTCATCGCTGCGCTTGCCATAGATTTCGATCAGCTTTTCAACCAGCGAGATACGTTCGGCCACGGGGGTGGCCATCCAACCGGGCAGGGCGGCTTTGGCGGCGGCAACGGCGGCATCGGTGTCCGCCTTGTCACCCAGTGAAATCACCGCACAGGCCTCTTCGGTCGAGGGGTCAATCACTTCAAAATCATTGGCCTGCGCGGGGGAAACCCACGCACCGTTGATGTAAAAGTCGCGTTTCTCAATCATGTCCGGGTCTCCCATTCAGACGCAGAATCCGGCACGCGGGCCGGATGTCAGACATCACTCTGTCACCCTGTTGCAAGCGGAGCAAGCGGTGATCTGCAATAATATGATCATATTATTTGAGGGAAGATCCGGCGCAGGCAATCTTCCGCAAAGTTCTGGCCAATCAGCCATAGGTTTTGCCTTTTGGGCTGGCCAATCCGGCAGGGGGCTGTAACGTTGCGACATCCATAAGGCGGGCCTGTGCCAGGTCCCGCAGATTGACATGAGAGGAGACCATCATGGGTTTGCGTATTAATGATGTAGTGCCAAATTTCACCGCAGATACCGACCAGGGAGAGATCACTTTCCACGATTGGATCGGCGACTCCTGGGCGATTCTGTTCTCCCACCCCAAGGATTTCACACCGGTCTGCACCACCGAGTTTTCTGCCGTGGCGCAGTTGAATGACGAATGGGCCAAACGTGGTACCAAGGTGATCGGCGTGTCCGTGGACGGTGTTGAGGACCACAAAAAGTGGAAAGGCGACATCGAGAAATACGGCATTGCCGCCGCCGGTTTCCCGATCATCGCGGACGAAGGTCTGGCCGTGTCCAAGGCCTTTGATATGCTGCCCGCCGAGGCCTATCTGCCCGATGGCCGCACTCCGGCCCATAGCGCCACCGTGCGCTCGGTCTTTATCATCGGGCCAGACAAGCAGCTGAAACTGTCGATGACCTATCCGATGACCGTGGGCCGCAACTTTGCCGAGATCCTTCGCGCCCTGGACGGGCTGCAGATGTCGACCAGCAATGGCGTTGCCACCCCGGCCAACTGGGTGCCCGGTGAAGATGTGATCATCCCGCCAGCGGTCTCAAACGAGGACGCCAAGGCCAAGTTCGGCGAGTTCGAGACTGTGTTCCCCTATCTGCGCAAAACCAAAGCGCCCAGCTGAACCGGCTGATCAATCCAGAATCGAGAAAAGGGGCCAATGGCCCCTTTTTGTTTGCTCCACAGAGAAAGCCCATGCGGCACGGGGCGCTTTGGCCACCTTAACCTCTCGCGCATGCCGCGTGCGTTCTAATCTGGCTTGTGGCCAAAAGCCAACCTAGATGAATGACGCAGCGAATGCGCGCTTTGAGCCCACTTTGCCGGACGCTGCACTCTGCATGAATGTCTGTTACGCTGCCATGATCGAACTTGGAGAAGCCTATGGATCGTCAGCACCCAACCGCTGAACACGCTTATACCCGCAAGCAATGGAAGCGGGCGGTCAATTTGTCAGCTTTTCTTGGGTGGCTGTCGATAGCTGTCCCTATTTCCGCTGGTATGAGCAATGCCGGACTTTTCCAATTTTTCGGCATAATGATTTGGGCTGCAGCCATCGGCCTCCCAATTGCGTTCATTGCGAGCTGGCTCATTTCGGCTCCGATACTCAACAGACTAATGCGAAAGAATATTTCTTGGTTTCAGGCTGCAGTTTGGGGAGGCGCGATCACGTGTCTCATAGCTCTGGCAAGCATTGCTATCGGGCGGTTCAGAGGCTGGAGGCAGTCGCTGGACCCCAGCTCTTTCTCCAGATTAGGTGGTGGCGACAAAGTTCGAGAGATTGATGGCATCCTAACTCCATATGGTTGGCTAAACCTTGCTCAGAACACAGCAATCTTCGTTGCGATTGGAATTGTCATCTCCCTTGTTGTTCGATTTGCAATCGGGCCAGGAGATCGGACTTCCTAGTTGGTTGCTGACATTGGCGCTGCCGCAGAGAAGTGGTGCTTTGTCCGCATAGCGAGCCTTCAAAGGCCTTCTTAGTCAAGGAATTTACAACATGCCAAAGCGGTGCTTTGGCAGCGCCCGAACCGCTCCCACGGGGCGGGTGCTTTGCTTCCCACCCCTCGGTTCGGACGCGGTGATTGATTGAAAGGGTTCAATCACGGTTTGCTATTTGTTCCCCGCCCTACCAGTCGCGGCCGGGTTCATCTGGGTTGCTGGAGAATAGGGCGATCTTGTTGCCTTGGGGGTCGCGAAGGTAGCCGACATAGAATTGTGGCCCATAGGCGGCGCGAAAGCCTGGTTTGCCTTCGTCAAAACCGCCTGCTGCAACTGCGGTGGCGTGCAGCTCGCGCACTTGTTTTTGGGCGCGCGCTTCAAAGGCGATCATAGTGCCGTTCCCGGCAGAGGCGGGGTTCCCGTCAAAGGTTGGTTTGACATAAAAATCCGGCAGCACGGGTGGTTGTTGGTCAGGCGGCACGGGCAGCGCGTAGCTGAGGCCCTCCGGGCCCTCCCTCAGCCCATAGCCAAGGGCGGGCAGAAAGGCAGAGTAAAACCGTTTTGCCTGTTCGATATCATCGGCACCAACAGTGACATAGGCAATCATGCGGTCTACCCCTTTTGCGGATGGGTTGAGACTTTGGTGCGGTAGAGGAAGCGTTTGATTTCGCGGGAGATTTTTCTACCGCTCTTGCGCTTTTGAATGGTGGAGCCGCCCAGTTCTGCGGTCTGTTCAGAGACGCCATTCGGCAGAATGCATTGGATCTGTTGGCCATGGATCCAGTGCATCTGCAAGAAGGTATCCACCGGGCGGTCCAGCTGTTTGGTCGCCTCCAGTAGCAGCTGTGCGGCCTCCCGGCCCACCACCTGTGCGACGGTCTGCAGGCCGATGACCTTGGGCAGGAACAGCCTGCTCTCTCCCTGCTGGGCGATCACCCTTGCGGGTACCTCGCGCGGTTTGGCCGGCAGGCGAATAAAGCTCTTGGTGTTGGCATTTTTCTGAACCAAAGCCAGCGTATCGGCCCAGACATCGGCCTCCAGCGCCAGATCATCTTCGACGATCAGCGCATAGTCCCAGTTTTCGTCGATGATCCGTTGCCAGCAGCGCCGATGCGACAGGAAACAGCCGATCTCGCCGGGGGAGAGCGGGGAGAAGGGGTAGTGCGGGCTGTGCAGATCGCCGGGATGCAGGATATCGGCGTGATCAGTGGCCACCGCGCGACCGTTCACCGCCTCCACGACCTCAGCTTCCGGCAAGGAAAACAGCAGGTGTTCGACATTTGCGGCGCGGTTGCTGCTGCCAGGCATATGGATAATCAGCGAATGCATGGAGTGCATCTACCGCAGATTGGCCAATGGGAAAAGTACCGCATCTGATCGCTTGGCTACCGTCATTGGTATCGGGGGGATAATTCATTGGATCGGTAGGCAAAAACCGGGCTAGAGTCAGTCCAATGGATGGCAACAGATGGGTGTGACATGCGGTGGGGCGTATTGATTATGGCGGTGGTTCTGTTGGCTGGTGGCCTTGCCTATTGGGTCAGCTGGCCCAAGGACTGCGCCTGCCTGCCAATGATCGAAGAAGACGGGGTAGTGAGTGATGCCGGCGTTGCTGCGACGCCGGATTGCCTCTGTTAGAGCCTAGTCTGACTTGACCAAAAATGCCCAGAAAAAAGGCCCCAGAGCAGAGCTCCGGGGCCTTTCTCGATTACTCAGAAGACAGGATTAGTCTTCTTTTTTCTCAGGAGCCATTTCTTCGCCGGTTTCCTGATCGATCATTTTCATCGACAGACGCACCTTGCCGCGATCGTCAAAGCCCAGGAGCTTCACTTTTACTTCCTGACCTTCCTTCAGAACATCCGAAGGGTGGTTCAGGCGGCGGTTTTCGATCTGGGACACGTGGACCAGACCGTCGCGCTTGCCAAAGAAGTTCACGAAGGCGCCGAAGTCGACGATTTTGACAACTTTACCAGTGTAAACCTTGCCTTCTTCGGGCTCAGCCACAATCGCGTGGATCATGTCATAGGCCTTCTGGATCGACTCAGCTACCGAAGAGGCGATCTTGATGATGCCTTCGTCGTTGATGTCGACCTTGGCGCCGGAAACCTCAACGATTTCACGGATGACCTTACCGCCGGACCCGATGACTTCACGGATCTTGTCGGTGGGCACCTGCATGGTCTCGATGCGGGGCGCGTGGACAGAGAATTCCGCAGCGCCGGACAGCGCTTTGTTCATCTCGCCGAGGATGTGGATACGGCCAGCTTTGGCCTGCTCCAGGGCTTTTTCCATGATCTCGGGCGTGATGCCTGCGATCTTGATGTCCATCTGCAGCGAGGTGATACCTGCCTCGGTACCGGCCACTTTGAAGTCCATGTCGCCCAAGTGATCTTCGTCGCCCAGGATGTCGGACAGGATCGCGTAGGAACCGTCTTCTTCCAGGATCAGACCCATGGCAACACCGGCAACCGGTGCTTTCAGCGGAACACCCGCATCCATCATCGACAGGGAGCCGCCACAAACGGAAGCCATCGAAGAGGAACCGTTGGATTCGGTGATCTCGGAAACCACGCGGATAGTGTAGGGGAAGTCGGTTGCCGCAGGCAGAACCGCCTGAAGCGCACGCCATGCCAGCTTACCGTGACCAATTTCACGACGGCCGGGGCCGCCCACACGACCAACTTCACCAACCGAATAGGGCGGGAAGTTATAGTGCAGCAGGAAGTTGGATTTGAAGTTGCCGTGCAGCGCGTCGATGAACTGCTCGTCGTCGCCGGTGCCCAGAGTGGTCACAACCAGACCCTGGGTTTCACCACGGGTGAACAGGGCGGAACCGTGGGTCCGTGGCAGCATGCCGGTCTCGGAAACGATGTCGCGGATCTCATCGGTGGCCCGGCCATCGATACGCTTGCCGGTTTTGACAACGTCGCCGCGCAGAATGCCAGCTTCGAGCTTCTTCATCGCCGAGCCAAGGTTGGCGTCGTCCAGCTGCTCTTCGTTCAGAGCCGCCTTGATGGTTTCGCGGGCGGCGGCAACAGCGGCGGTGCGCTCTTGCTTGTCGCTGATCGCAAAAGCGGCGCGCATTTCTGCATCGCCAGCGGCCTTAACGGCTTCAAACAGATCCGCGTAGTCAGGCGCTGCAAAGTCGAAGGGCTCTTTGGCAGCTTCTTCGGCCAGCGAGATGATCAGGTCGATCACAGGCTGGATGGCGTCATGCGCGAATTTCACCGCGCCCAGCATTTCTGCTTCGGACAGCTCATAAGCTTCGGATTCAACCATCATCACGGCGTCTTTGGTGCCGGCAACAACCAGGTCCAGGCGCTGCTCAGGGTTCAGGCGCAGGTCCTGCATATCGTCGACTGTCGGGTTCAGAACGTATTCGCCATCCTCAAAACCAACGCGGGCGGCTGCGATTGGGCCCATGAACGGCGCGCCAGACAGCGTCAGCGCGGCAGAGGCCGCGATCATCGCAACCATGTCTGGGTCGTTGACCAGATCGTGGCTCAGCACGGTGCACATCACCAGAACTTCGTTTTTGAAGCCGGGAACAAACAGCGGGCGGATCGGGCGGTCGATCAGGCGCGCAGTCAGTGTTTCTTTTTCGGTTGGGCGCGCTTCGCGCTTGAAGAAACCGCCGGGCACTTTACCCGCAGCATAGTATTTTTCCTGGTAGTGGACTGTCAGAGGGAAGAAGTCCTGACCCGGCTTTTGCTTGCGCGCAAAAGTCACGTTGGCCATTACGCTGGTTTCACCCAGCGTGGCGATGACAGAGCCATCAGCCTGACGGGCAACCTTGCCCGTTTCCAGTGTCAGCGTCTCTTCGCCCCACTGCATAGATTTCTTTGTTACGTTGAACATGTCAGCATCCTAAATGGGAGCACTCCCAGGCGGATCCCGGGTCTCCCGTTGCATATAGCGGCCCCATTGCCGCCGGCCTCTTCCATCTTGATTTCGCGTGCCGAGGCCAGGCACGTGTCTCAGATAGGCCGCCCATACAGGAGAACGGTGGTAAAAGAAAGTAAAAGCGGGAGCTGGCGCATCTTGCGGCGGTGCAAAGCGGCGATATAGTGCCGGGATGTGAGGACGACCTCCCCTGCGACGGCGGGACAGCGCACGGGACGGCCCGGCTAACAGCTTGGCGAAGCTCCGGTCAGGCAGCAGGGGGAAGAAGATCCGATGCGCAGCACAGCAGACAGAATTCGCCATGCGGTGTGTTTCGAAGTGATTGGCCTTTTGGCGGTGACCCCGCTGGGGGCTTGGGGGTTTGGCATGGAGATGCATGCCATTGGCGTGGTGGCTCTGGTTGGGGCGACGGTGGCGACGCTGTGGAACTATCTGTTCAATCTTGGGTTTGACCGGATGATGATGCGCCAGGTAGGGCACACCCGGAAATGGCCGCTGCTGCGGGTTTTGCATGCCATTTTGTTCGAAGTCGGCCTGCTGGCGGTGCTCTTGCCCTTTATTGCCTGGTACCTGCAGATCGGGCTCTGGACCGCTCTGATAATGGATCTGGGCTTTGCCGGGTTCTACCTCGTCTATGCCTTTGTCTATAACTGGGCCTATGACCTGGTGTTTCCGATCCCGGTGCAGTCAGTATCAGGGCAGCTAGGCGACGGGTAAAGCGCCGCGCTGGCCGAGGTGAAACTGCTGGCGATCTGCTGCAATGTGGCTTGGTTTGCCTTGTAGAACACCCAATTCTTGATCTTCTTTGAGCTGACCAGCCCGGCCTGTTCCAGACTTTTCATATGGCTGGTCACGGTGGGTTGGCTCAGGCCGACCTTGTCGGTGATGAAGCCCACACAGACGCCGTCCTGCACCAGATCCCCATCGCGTTGCGGTGGGAAATACCTGGTAGGATCCAGCAGCCAATCCATGATCTGCGCCCGATGTGGATTGGCCAGGGCACGCAGTGCGAGCAGGTGACTATGCAGAGGCTTGTTCATATAGGGCATCTTCTATATTGATCATTTCCGATATGGAATCGGATTGGGAGAGACTGCCATGAATGAAGGCCAGTTGCTACAGGAAGCCGACAGGCGTGGGCGTGACTATGTGGCTGGGGCAGAAACGCGTCGTGTCTTCCCAGCAGAGGCAGAAATTGCTGCGCTTTCCGGTTTTGACGAGGCCCTTCCGGACCAAGGCCTCCCGCCGGAAGAGACCATTGCCTTGATGGATAATCTTGGTTCACCCGCCACGGTGGCCTCCAACGGGCCGAATTATTTTGGTTTTGTCATCGGGGCCAGCCTGCCAGTGGCCGCCGCGGCAGAGCGCCTGGCACTGGCCTGGGATCAATGTGCCTCCACCGAGGATGGCAGCCCGGCGGCCTATGCGATTGAAAAACAGGCGAGCGCCTGGCTGCTGGAGGTGCTTGATCTGCCGCGCAGCAGCGCCGTGGCCTATGGCACCTCTGCCACCGCCTGTGGGCTCAGCTGTCTGGCGGCGGCGCGGGCGGAGCTGCTGGCCCGCCAGGGCTGGGATGTTGTCAATGACGGGCTGCACGGAGCACCAGAGGTTAAGGTGCTGGTCCCTGCCAGCACCCATGTCACCGTGCGCAAGGCGCTGCAGGTGCTGGGTTTTGGCTGGAACCGGGTGATCAAGGCACCAGTAGATGACAAGGGGCGGATCATCCCGGACCAGCTGCCCGCGATGGATGCCAATACTTTGCTGGTGCTGCAGGCCGGCGAGGTGAACACTGGCGAGTTTGATGATTTTGCCACGCTCATTCCCCGCGCCAAGGCGGCTGGGGCCTGGGTGCATGTGGATGGGGCCTTTGGGCTCTGGGCCCGGGCGGCGCCTCAGCTGCAGCATCTGACCAAAGGGATTGGCGGCGCCGACAGCTGGACCACCGATGGCCATAAATGGCTGAACACCCCCTATGACGGCGCCATGGCGATCTGTCGCGACCCAGCGGCGCTGGCGCGGGTGATGAACAGCGATGCGGCCTATTCCAGCGCCTCGGCGGAGGCGCAAAAGAATCTGACGCTGGAGTTCTCCCGCCGGGCGCGAGGCATCCCAATCTGGGCAGCGCTGCGCAGCCTGGGCCGCGCAGGGGTGGCAGATCTGGTGACCCGCCATCACCAACAGGCGCAGCGCATCAGTGCGGCCCTGCAGGAAGCCGGATTTGAGGTGCTCAACCGGGTTGTGCTCAATCAGGTGCTGGTCCGCGGCGCTGACGATGCCGCAACCCAGGCGATTTTACAGCAGGTGCAAGAGAGCGGCAGCTCCTGGTTTGGTGGCTCCGTCTGGCAGGAGCGTCCGGCTTTTCGCATAAGCCTCTCGTCCCATCGTACCAAAGACCAGCATGTGGAACAGCTGATTGATCTTTTGGTGCGGATCGGACCGGAGGGCTAGAACCGGCTAAAGCCCGGCGGCCTCCGAGGCCCGCGCCAATGTCGCTGCCTCGGCCCGATCCAGGCTGATTAGCGCCTGTTCCAGACTGTCGCCCCGAGCCTTGGCTTTGCGCCAGACACGTCGGCAAGAGGCTGGGGACCAGGGCAGTTTTGCCTCCTGCATCCACAGGCGCAGCTCGGAGGGCAATTGATCATAGGCGCGCATAGGGTCCTCGTTCCGCCTGCGGCGTTTGACGCGGGTTTTGCCCAGATTGGTTTTGGCGCTGGTGCGGGCAGGGGAATGGGACATTGTAGGGCCTGTAGTGGTGATTATGTAATAACATATCATTCGTTTCTACTGGGTGGCCCGGCAAGTGGCAAGAGACCGAACGCTCGTACCTGTCATGGCCTATCAAACGAAAAACGCCCGCTCAGATCTGAGCGGGCGTTGATGATCCAAAAATCGGTATTCTTAGCGGCGGATGCCAAGGCGTTTGATCAGGTCCTGGTAACGGGCCACATCTTTGCCTTTGGTATAATCCAGCAGCTTACGACGCAGGGCAACCATTTTCAAAAGACCACGACGACCGTGGTTGTCTTTTTTGTGGGTTTTGAAGTGCTCGGTCAGGGTGTTGATGCGCGAGGTGAGGATAGCAACCTGTACTTCGGGCGAACCGGTGTCGCCTTCTTTGGTTGCGAATTCTTTCATCAGGCGTGCTTTTTCTTCAGCTGTGATCGACATCGGGGTCTCCTTTAAAAGGTTAGAGTGATGGCACAGGCCGGGATGTCGTCCAGCGCAGGCCCATGGAGTAGAGCTGCTGCGAATCTATGACAGATCCAAAGCAGATGCGGGCGTATAGGCGGTAACGAGAGAAAAGGCAAAGAAGTTTTGCACCACGGCTTAGCTTGGGTGGCCTAAGTCAGTGGCCCAGGTAAGCGGCGAGACAGGCAGACAGGCGGCCTACGGTTTCTGGTCGGCCTGCCTCAGCTGGCGGGAAGTCCTGCAAGGTTCGGCGATTGGCTGTCGACCAGGGCGATATCCGCAACGCTCAGGTCTTCTGCGCCGGTGAGGCGCAGCACTTCGGTGCCGTTGACTCGGATCACTTGCTGGCTGGGGATCTCAGGGTCAGCTTCGATTTCAATCTCTGGCTCTCCCTCATTGTCGGCATGCCAGAACACCACCAACTGGTCTTCGGCGCTGTCAAAATCCATCAGCTGAACAGCCTCGCCGCTGCCTCCCAGATCCTCGGCCCAGATCTGATCCGCCCCGGCGCCTGCGGTGACAATATCGCCAGCCCCGGCGACCAGCGTATCATCGCCATCGCCGCCGTTGAGGTAATCCATTTCGCTGCCATCGTCGGCCCCCCAGACAAAATCATTGCCGAAGCCGCCAAACAGGCTGTCCTGACCGGTGCCGCCCTGCAGGGTGTCATCCCCGTCATTGCCATGCATCGCGTCATTGCCAGCTTCGCCGCTCAGGGAGTCGCCGCCCTGACCTCCATTGCCAAGATCATCCCCAGCGCCACCCTGCAGCGTGTCGGCGCCAAAATGGCCAAACAGGCTGTCTGCGCCTGTCCCGCCTGCCAGGGAGTCATCGCCATACTCGCCGTGCAACAGGTCCTCGCCGGCACCGCCTACAAGAGTGTCATTGCCGGTATCCCCATAAAGCCCGTCATCCCCAGCGCCGCCGTCGACGGAATCGTCGCCTCCGTAGCCATTCAACTGGTCATCGCCCTCCAACCCGGTGAGGTGATCGCCTATTTCAGTGCCGCCAATGATATCCGCCTGTTCCGATCCGGTGAGGGAGGTCCCATCAAAACCCGGCAGATCTCCGGTATCGCCGTCCCCGGTTTCGGGGTCGCCGCTTTTTTCGATG
Organism: Pseudophaeobacter sp.; assembly: GCF_039971195.1. GTDB lineage: Bacteria > Pseudomonadota > Alphaproteobacteria > Rhodobacterales > Rhodobacteraceae > Pseudophaeobacter. The sequence continues at coordinate 11,268 of NZ_JBDWPJ010000073.1, read as the reverse complement.
AAGTCGCAGATCTCCAACCCTTGATCAGTGCCGCTACCCTCGTCCCCGCTTGATCCATCGCCTGACCCACTGCCTGAGCCACCGAGGAGTTCGTCCATGGGGATAACGAGGGTGGTGGGGTCGTTGTCACCGCCAGAGATCGCGGTGCCATCTGCCTCCTCTGACGACAGGTCGTCGTCAAAATCCAGCAACGCGGCTCCGCCGATACCCATGAGCCCCAAAAGCCCGGCAATCCACAGCATGACATGTCTCCAAAACCGATCCGAACCGCACCAGACATTGGGGGTTGATCCGTGATCAGTCTGCCATATCGGGCTTAATTGTCTCCAGACAAATCAAGAACAGAGGTTAACGGCACTTTGCCTCAGGACATCAGTGGCTTGGGGTGTTTTGGCCAGAAACCGCCCCGTCAAAAATGCGTTAATCCCATAGCTGAGGCTGCTGGCTATAGGCAATATAGAGCGGGTGTTTGGGGTGGCCATGTTTGCTGAGGCCGAGGTGATGCAGGGCTCGGCCACGGCTGCGCAGCAGCGTCGCTATGGTGTCACCCTGATCACGATGGGCGCCATGGGTGCCCCAGGCGCAGATCACCATATCAGCCCAGTCAAACCCCGCAAGGATCGCCTCCCTGTTGTCGGGGCCTTCCGGGTCTTGGGCGGCGCGCATCACCTTAGGGTCGGTGGCGCGGATGGCAAAGATGTTGGTGGCCTGAAAGCCACCAAACCCAAGAGCTCGGGCACGGCGTTCGCAGCGTTCAATGGTGGGGTCATTCTGTACTTCGGTGGCCTTGGAGGGGTTCAGCATGACAAACATCACCCGCTTGCCCTCTGGTTCCCAGACGCGGGTGAGGCTGTAGCGATAGGTCTCGCATTCAGAATAGACGGCGGTGGAGGGCGCATCGCCCTTGGTATGGCTGCGGGTGATCATGGTGCAGTCCTGCCATCAAATCCACCAAATGAGAAGGCATGGGTTTGAGCGCGGCTGGCTTCAAGCCCCCAAAGCCAGTTTGGCCAGTCCCGTTTCTGCCCAGTTCACGGTATATTGAGCAGGCCCGCGAATGCCGCGTTTGGGTTTGTTGGGGCTGTCGTTTTGCACATGGGGATTGTCATGGAGTTTCTGTGCTGCCTCTCGGGCGGTGCGGAGTTGGTCAACACTCAGCAAAGGCCGTTGATGGGTCTTCACCGCAAAAAGAGTCATGCGATGCAGCGCCGAGGCAAGGGCCCAGACAAACATGTAGCGTTTGCCTTCCAGGCGAGGGGACTCCGCCAAACGGGCGACGGTTTCGACAACATCGTCATAGTAGGATAGATCCCGTTTCTGACGTAGAATTTCGGCACTGGCATAAAAATCGACCGCCGAGGCTTCGGGCGTCAACCCGGCAAGGATCTGCGTCCGGTCAACATTGCCGCTGGAGATCTGTTTGAGCCGATCCCGTGCGGCGGAGAAACTCGCCGAAGGGGCATTGGGATCAATCTCGGCAATCAGCTCTGAGAGTTCCGAGTTTTCGTATTCGGCTTGGTTCTCGCTCTCGGCCATCAGCTCGTTGGCGGCCCGTTCGGCTTCTTTGAATTCGGCTTCGAAATTGCCAATTTTTATCGATTTGAGCGTCGTCGTCAGCCAGTTGCCAAAGCTCTGCAGCCGTTCCTTGTTGCTGAGGGCCCAGATCAACAATCCCAGCGCCATGATCTGCCACAGAGAGATGTTTTCGATCAAAAGGCGAAAGGTCTGAAACGGGATATGGTCTGCAAGAGGATCGCTGGCGGCCATGGTACAATATCCTGATCAAAAGGGCGTTTGATCAGGATATCAATAATAGCGGCCCCAGCATAGCCGAGACCGTATAGTCGGGAACACATGGCCGGCAATGTGCTGCCAGAGTGTCGCTAGATTGCTGTCAGAGATTAAACACCCGGCTCGGGTGCAATTCGCCAGCCTTGTAGATGCCAACGGCAACCGCCTTGCCGTCATAGGACGCCCAGGCCTCGTCGCCGTATTCCACATCCGAGGCCAGCACCATGCCGGGATTGCCATTGCGCAGCCGCGTGGCGCCTTCGGGAGTGCATTTCAGCTCGGGCAGATCGGCAAGGCCCTGTTCCAGCGGCAGCAGGTGGGTGTCCAGCTCAGGCGTGCGCTCCATGCGTAGCACATCCTCCAGGGACAGCCCATCGGCGGCATCAAAAGGTCCGGACCAAATGCGACGCAACACCTTCACGTGGCCATGACACCCAAGGGCGGCGCCCAAGTCGCGGGCGATGGAGCGCACATAGCCGCCTTTGCCGCAGGTCATTTCCAGCACCACGTGGTCGGCGTCGGGGCGGTCCACCAGCACCAGTTCTTCGACCCAGAGGGGGCGCGCGGCGATTTCAAAATCCTCATCCCCGTCGCGGGCCAATTTATAGGCGCGCTGACCGTCGATTTTCACGGCCGAGAATTTTGGCGGGATCTGCTGGATCTCGCCAATAAAGGGCAATAACGCCTCTTTGATTTCATCGTCCGAGGGGCGCGCATCGCTGGAAGCAATGATCTCGCCCTCGGCATCATCGGTATTGGTGGCCTGGCCCAGCCGCACGGTAAAGGTATAGGCCTTGAGCGCGTCGGTGATATAGGGAACGGTCTTGGTGGCTTCGCCCAGGGCAATGGCCAGCACACCGGTTGCTTCGGGATCGAGCGTGCCTGCGTGGCCGGCCTTTTTGGCCTCCAGTGCCCAGCGCACCTTGTTTACCACAGCTGTCGAGGTCAGCCCGGCGGGTTTATCCACCACCAGCCAACCCGAAATATCGCGCCCTTTGCGTTTGCGTGCCATGTTCGTCCCCAAATTCCTGTGAGGCGCGCGGCCTAGCCCAAGGCATCTGCCCTGTCAATTCCACTTGAGGTGAATTGGCCCGGTAAGTGGTCCCGGTGGCTGGGCCTATTCTACTACGCCGACAACCGGCCCCATCATGAAACCAGCGTCACTGCGCCCGATCTGGGGCGCATGCAACCGTGAGATATTGCCATCGAAATAGAGCGCGTTGGGCAATTTCAGATAGTCGCGAAACAGGCTGCCAAACTGGTGGAAGGTCACCGCATTGCGCGAGATGGCAAAAGCCACCCGTCGGCCATCGGCGGAAGTGCCAACGCCGTTGCGGATGTAATAGGAGGTCGAATCGGGCAAAAAGCGCGGGTGCAATATGCCATCGATCACCAGCATCGGCCCGGACTGCGTGGCCGAGGTGCATGTGGTGCCCGCATCGCGAAACGCCAGGGTTTCAAAGACATCGGCGCGGCCCGGGCGCAGGCAGAACACCCCATTGGGCAGCAAGCCAAAATTGCCGGGTCCGGCGTTGGGCACCAGCCGCATCTCTTCCTTTCCGTCTTCGATGTATAATCCCACCGGGGCACGGTTGGCGTGATACATCCCGGCATTGGTGGCAAAGATCAGCGCCTTTCCCTCTGCCTCCAGGGCCTGTTCGATGGTGGAGAAATGGCCAAATACCTGATCTTTGTCATCGCGCAGAAACAGTTTGAGCTGCGCTTGGGCAGCGTCAACTTCACAGAGCGCGTATCGATTGCCTTCGTAGGTGATATTGCTGCAGGAAACAGCGCCACTGTCGGCCCCCAGGACTGGCCCGGCCCAAAGGGCGGCCAGCAGGCAGAGGGCCCGGCGGATCAATCCTCAATATCGCGGCGCACCGCGTCCTGTTCGAGCAGTTTTCGGGTGGCATCCATCTGGTCATAGGTGAGATCCAGCTGAAAGCGCAGATCGGGGGTATGTTTCATCCCCAGTTTTTTGCCCGCCAGGGTGCGCAGCTCCCATTTGTTGCGGCCCAGCAGTTTCAGCAGATCCTCCTGCCCCTTGCCGCCCAAGGGCAGCACAAAGGCGGTGGCGATGCGCAGATCTGGGGTGACCCGGACCTCGCCGACGGTGATCGACATGCGGTTCAGTTCGGGGTCGTGCAGCTCGCCACGCGAAAACACTTCGGACAGGGTCCGGCGGATCAGCTCGCCGACGCGCAGCTGCCGTTGGGAGGGGGCGCGCCCCTCAGGAGATTTGTTCTTTGCCATATCTTCGATCTAAGGCGAAACCTGCCCTTTGCCAAGTCACCGCCAAGCGGGTAGGAGAAAACCTACAGAGAATTTCTACGTACCACCCATCCAAGCGGCGAGGACCACAGCAATGAGTGAGACACCAGGCATCGTGATTACAGGGGCTTCGGGCCGCATGGGGCAGATGCTGATCAAGACGGTTCTGGACAGCGACAAGGCGCGGCTGGTTGGCGTGGTAGAGCGGCAGGGCCATGCCTGGGTCGGGCAGGATCTGGGCACTGTCATGGGCGGCGGCGCGATTGGTGTTGCTGTGACCGATGATCCGCTGGAGGCGTTTTCCAAGGCACAAGCGGTGATTGATTTCACCTCCCCTGAGGCGACGCTGGCCTTTTCAAAGCTGGCGGCCCAGGCCCGTGCGGTGCATGTGATTGGCACCACTGGCATGTCGCAGGAGCAGATCGCCCAGCTGGAACCTGCCTCCCGCCATGCGGTTCTGGTGCGGGCGGGCAATATGAGCCTTGGCGTGAACCTTTTGGTACAGCTGACCAAAAAGGTCGCCGCCGCCCTGGACGAGGATTTTGATATTGAGGTGATCGAAGCCCATCATCACCACAAGGTCGATGCACCTTCGGGAACTGCCTTGATGCTGGGCGAGGCGGCGGCCGAGGGGCGTGGCGTGACCTTGGCGGATGTGTCTGACTCTGGTCGAGATGGGATCACTGGCGCGCGCAAACGCGGCGACATCGGCTTTAGCGCCATTCGCGGCGGCGATATTGTGGGCGAACATGATGTATTGTTTGCCGCTGCCGGCGAGCGCATCGTTTTGCGCCATATGGCCACGGATCGGGCGATCTTTGCCCGGGGGGCTTTGAAAGCTGCGCTCTGGGGGCAGGACAAGGCGCCGGGCGAGTATGACATGCTGGATGTGCTGGGGCTATAAGCAGGGTCAGGCTTTTTGGGGGAGGGCGCGCCCCGATGGGGCGCGGCTTCCTTTTTCGGCGGTAAAGCCGCCTGAATGCCTCCGGCGGGAATATTTTTGGAAAGATGATATCTGGGGCGCGGCTGCGGCGGGCTGATCAGAGTCCGGTGCTTTGGTCAAAGCCTTCAAAACCCGCAGTAGTTTCCACCACTGAAGCCTCGAAATGGGCAATGAGCGGCATCACCAGGGGTTCGACTTCTTGGGTCCAAACGGGGCCGTGGTAGAAAGCCTGTTTGATCGCCTCGCGCTGTTCAAGGCTCTCAAAGGCGCGCATCCAGTGGACTTTGTCTGGGTCTTCCAGATCGCGCATGGGACCAAAGACCAACATGCCAGCATCGCGCAGGGCGGTGCGGTTCACCTCCTCGAAGAAACGGATGAAGTTTTCACGCTGGCCGGGATGTAGGGTATAGCGGCGGATTTCCAGAATCATGTTTCCATTCCTTTTAGAGAGGGGCGCGCGATCTGCGATCTTACCGGCAGTTGGTTTGGCTATAGCTCAAAAGGGCCTGTGCTGTTTCGCGGGCTTGAGCTGGTGAGCGGGTACCGAGCCGGACCTGCGTGGGAAACTCCAAGCCGCCAAGCACGAGGGTGTCGCGCGCTGCTGTCTCTGCGTTGTAGATCAGATTGAAGGTGTAGCCGGTGATCGTAGTGTCGACCTCCACTGAGTTTACGAAGTCGCTAAGGGCTGGGGCATCCGCGTGAGGCTGAATTTCTGCCAGAGGCTGTCCAGGTTCAGTATCTGGGATGAGAGCCCTGAGTTGAAAGGAAAGTTTCCCATTTGGCTGCTGTAGCAGGCTGCGCAGATCGGCTTTGGACACAGGGCCTTCTTGTCCCTTTGGCAGGGGGCTGTTCTGTGTGATGGTGCCGTCATTTCTGTATAGCGTCAGGGTATGCCCTGGACGGTTCTGCAGACTGATCGGGACTTTGGACAAAAGTCGCTGTGCTGTTGCTAACTGCTGATCAGAAACCGGTTTTGGAATCAAGGTCACAATGGCACGGCCATTGTTGATCGGTGTAATGTTGACAGTTTCCTGGCTGAAATCGGAGAGATTCACACTTAAACGGGATCTGCGCAGGCTGTTTTCGCTTGCCTGAGTGATGGAGATATCCAACCGGCAGTCGTCCAGTTGAATGTCTACCTTGTCACCTTCTGTTGCCCACTGGACCTCCCAAAGGGCCTCCAGCGCTAATTCACGTGGACTTTTCTGGATGAAGAGAAAGTACCCCGCGACAGCTGTAAAAGCTAGGCAGATCAGACCAACTATATTGCCAGTTTTCAGCATGAATTTCCTGAAAATAGAGTTGTAAGTCGAGTGTTCCAAACTCGCGAATACCTGAGGTGTTTCGTGAGGTTGATGGGCCGGACAGTCAAAAATCGATGGCGATGCCTTTTTTTTCCCAATCGCCATAGCGGGCAGGGTCCAATCCATCGCGACCGCCAAGCTCTACCGGTGGTTTTGCCTTGGCATCGGCGGCCTTGCGGCGTTCGGCGGCCTCGGCCAGGGCGCGCTGGGCGGCGGCGGGCAGTTCGGCGGCAATGGTGGCGTCGGGGCTGGTCTGGTTTGCGGTCTTGGGCGCGTCGCTCATGGCGGGTTCCTTTATGCTCTGGCCATGATATACGCCCCTTTTTGGTGGGAACAAGCCACCAAGGCGCTTTGATGCGAAGGAGAGCAGCAATGTCCGATGGAACCCAGGCCCGCCGTACGGTGATCTATCTTTTGGATCAGGTCCTGGGTGAGGGGCGTCTGTTGGCGGAATGCTATGCGGCTGGGGCGCTGGAGCGGCTGTCGCCTGAGGACCGCGCCCGTGCCCAGCGTCTGACCCTGCAGACCCTGCGCAGCCTGGAGCGTGCCGACCGAGTGCTGCAAAAGCATCTGAAGAAATCAACTCCGCTGACGGTGCAGAACGCCCTGCGTCTGGGCACGGTGGAGCTGTGCGGCGGTGGGGCGCCTCACGGGGTGGTCAATGATATGGTGGCGATCATCTCCAAGCATCGTCATCATGGTAAGCTTAAAGGGCTGGTCAATGCGGTGCTGCGTAAGGTCGCCGAGAAGGGTCCGGCGGAATGGGGTAAGCTGCGGGTGCCGCGGCTGCCCAAATGGCTGCGCAAACCCCTGGTGGAGGCCTGGGGAGCCGAGACCATGCTGGAGATCGAGGCGGCGCATTTTGCCGCTGCGCCACTGGATATCACCGGCAAGCCGGGGACCGATCTTGCGCCCCTGGGCGGTGAGGTCCTGGCGACCGGATCGCTGCGCTTGCAGGAAGGCGGCCAGGTCTCGGCCTTGCCGGGATATGCCACGGGCGACTGGTGGGTGCAGGATGCGGCGGCGGCGCTGCCTGCGCAGATGCTGCAGGCCAAACCCGGTGAGCGGGTGCTGGATCTTTGTGCCGCACCCGGTGGCAAGACCATGCAGATCTCCGCCAGCGGTGCCAATGTCACTGCGGTGGATGCCTCGGCGGCGCGGATGGAGCGGCTGCGGGAAAACCTCTCCCGGACCGGGCTGGTGGCGGATCTGGTGGTGGGCGATGCCCTGGAGCAAAGCGGTGAGTTTGATGCGGTACTGCTGGACGCGCCCTGTTCTGCAACCGGCACTATTCGTCGCCACCCGGATCTGCCCCATGCCAAGGACGGCAGCGCCTTTGGCGAGCTGATTGAATTGCAGGCACGGATGTTGGCCCATGCCTGGAGCCTGGTCAAACCCGGCGGGCGGCTGGTGTTTTGCACCTGTTCACTGCTGCCCGATGAAGGCGAGTGTCAGGTTGAGGAGGCTCTGGAGATGTTTGCGGATATGTCCGTGGATCGCGATGTTCTGGCATCCTTGGGAATTGACCCAGCCTGGATCACCGAAGAGGGCGGGCTGCGGTTGCGGCCGGATTACTGGCCGGGACAGGGCGGCATGGACGGATTTTACATGGCGCTTTTGCGCAAATCTGCCTGAGGAGCGCGCTAAGGTCGTATTCATCGGTGACTTGACGCCGCAAGGTGGCTATCCTTTTGCCAAAACGCCGGCAATCCAGAGCACTAAAGGCGTGAGGCAGAGAGCATGTCCAGATACGATAGAGTGGCGGGTCGTGGCACCCGGGTGATGAATAGATACTATGCCTGGCGCGCCCGTAAGCAGCCAGCAGCGACTGGTTTTGTTTCGCAGCCCGAGCCGCGCACCATAGGCAGTTTTGCTCGCGGGCGGCAGCTGGTGGCGGGTAATCTGCTGTTTGCCGGCTTCCTGGTTGAATCGCAAACCACCGGCCTTTGGGAAGTGCAGGCTCCGGACGCAGCCTTTGATGCGGAACGTCAGGGCTTTACCTGGTTGGATGATCTGGCAGCGGTTGGCGATATCAAGGCGCGGGTCAAGGCGCAGAAATGGGTCTGGGGCTGGATCGACAGCCATGGCAATGGCGGTTCGCAAGCCTCGGCGCTGGCCTGGTCTCCGGATCTGACGGGGCGCCGGGTCATTCGTTGGATCAACCACGCATTGTTCCTGCTGAGCGGCAAGGACCGGGCGGAGACCGAGATCTTTTACCAATCCCTGTCGCAGCAAACCTGGTTCCTGTCGCAGCGCTGGAAAGGCGCTTCGCCGGGGCTGCCCCGGTTTGAGGCGCTGACCGGGTTGATCTATGCCGGGCTGGCCCTGCAGGGGCATGAAGAGCTGGCAGATCCGGCGATCCGCGCCCTGGCCACGGAATGCGAGAGCCAGATTGACGCCGAGGGTGGCGTGCCTACACGCAATCCCGAAGAGCTTTTGGAGGTGTTTACCCTGCTCACCTGGGCAGCGGCTGCGCTGCATGAGGTCGGGCGCACGGTGCCAGCGGCGCAGACTGCCGCGATTGAACGGATTGCCCCGGCGCTGCGCACCCTGCGCCATGCCGATGGCGGGCTGGCGCGGTTTCATGGTGGCGGGCGTGGCCTTGAAGGCTGGCTGGATCATGCCCTGGCGGCGAGCCATGTGTCTGGGGATCACCGTGATGGGCTGGCCATGGGCTATGCCCGACTGGCGGCGCGGCGCACCTCGGTGGTGATTGACGCGGCTGTGCCGCCCCAGGGTGCGGCCTCGGGCAATGGTCATGCCTCGACCCTGGCCTTTGAGCTCACCTCGGGGCGGCGGCCCTTGATTGTGAACTGCGGTTCCGGAGAGACCTTTGGTCTGGAATGGCGTCGCGCCGGACGGGCGACGCCATCGCATTCGACGCTGTGTCTGGCGGGGCATTCCAGTGCCCGTCTGGCATCGCCGGATCGTACCACCGGGCAGGAGCTGCTGGTGGATGCGCCCAAACAGGTACAGGTGGCGCTAGACGAGGTGGAGGATGGCCATCGGTTCCAGGGCGGCCATGATGGCTATCTGCGGGACTTTGGCCTCACCCATGCGCGGACCTTGGAGCTGTCAGACGATGGCCGGGGCCTGGCGGGCGAAGACCTGATTGTGGCCATTGAAGACCCGGCCAAACGGGTCTTTTCCAAAGCGCTGGATCGTTCAGGTTCCAAGGGCATCGAATTTGAGCTGCGTCTGCATCTGCACCCAGAAGTGGATTCGGCGCTTGATCTGGGTGGTTCAGCCGTGTCGATGGCGCTGAAAAGTGGGGAAATCTGGGTGTTCCGCCACGATGGAACCTGCGAATTAAAGCTGGAACCCAGTGTTTATCTGGAAAAAACGCGATTAAAGCCCCGTGCGGCAAAGCAGATCGTTTTATCTGGCCGCGCAATCGAGTATGCGACACGCGTCCGGTGGACGCTCAGCAAGGCGCAGGAAACTGCCATTGCCGTGCGTGACCTGAATCGGGATGAGCCCGAGATTTTCGACTGAGCCTACAGAGCCTGTAAAGGACCGCCCTGCCATGACCGACCAAACGCCTATCCGCCGCGCCCTGCTTTCCGTATCCGACAAGACCGGTCTTATTGACCTCGGCAAGGCGCTGGCCGCCCGCAATGTTGAGCTTTTGTCCACTGGCGGTTCCGCCAAGGCCCTGCGTGAGGCTGGGCTCGAGGTCAGGGATGTGGCTGATATCACCGGATTTCCTGAGATGATGGATGGTCGGGTCAAGACCCTGCATCCTATGGTGCATGGCGGCTTGCTGGCGCTGCGCGGCAATGCCGATCACGTCAAAGCCATGGAGGAGCACGGCATTGGTCCCATCGATCTTTTGGTGGTGAACCTCTACCCGTTCGAAGAGACTGTGGCCAAGGGTGCTGATTATGACACCTGCATCGAGAATATCGACATTGGCGGTCCGGCGATGATTCGCGCCGCTGCCAAGAACCACGGCGATGTGACCGTGGTTGTGGATGTGGCAGACTATGACAAGCTGTTGGGCGACATGGACCAGCACGATGGCGCCACCTGTCCGAAATTCCGCCGCAAGCTGGCACAGATTGCCTATGCCCGCACCGCCGCCTATGACGCTGCTGTCTCGACCTGGCTGGCAGGTGCACTGGAGCTGGAAGCGCCGCGCCGCCGTGCCTTTGCCGGAGAGCTGAAGCAGACCCTGCGCTATGGTGAGAACAGCCACCAGAAAGCGGCCTTTTATACCGATGGCACCAACCGACCCGGTGTGGCCACAGCCAAACAGCTGCAGGGCAAGGAACTGTCCTACAACAACATCAATGACACCGACGCGGCCTATGAGCTGGTCGCCGAATTCGACCCGGCCGAAACCGCCGCTGTGGCAATCATCAAACACGCCAACCCCTGCGGTGTCGCCAGGGGGGCAACCCTGATCGAGGCCTACCAAAAGGCATTCGACTGCGACCGCACCTCGGCCTTTGGTGGCATTGTGGCGCTGAACCAGCCGCTGGACGGCGAAACCGCCAGCAAGATCGTCGAGATCTTCACCGAAGTGGTAATCGCACCGGGCGCCTCGGATGAGGCCAAGGCGATCTTTGCTGCCAAAAAGAACCTGCGCCTGCTGCTAACCGAAGGTCTGCCAGATACCCGCGCGGCCCAAACCGCCTACAAACAGGTGGGCGGTGGCGTTCTGGTGCAGGACAAGGATGTTGGCTACGTCGGCATGGAGGATCTGAAAGTGGTCACCAAGGTTGCCCCAACGGATGAGCAAATGCAGGATCTCCTGTTCGCCTGGAAAGTCGCCAAACACGTCAAATCCAACGCCATCGTCTATGTCAAAGGCAGCGCCACCGTTGGTGTTGGCGCCGGCCAGATGAGCCGCCTCGACAGCGCCAATGTTGCGGCGTCAAAAGCGCAGCGGATGGCGGATGAACTGGGTCTGGACGAGAGCCTGGCCAAAGGATCGGCTGTGGCCTCGGATGCCTT
>NZ_JBDWPJ010000072.1:0-10371 GCF_039971195.1 Pseudophaeobacter sp. | reverse complement strand
GCGGCGGGGGCAGCGCCCCCAATCAAAAACCTCATCATGCCCCCATTCCCATGCGTTTCAGCACAACTCTCTCGATCAGCTCCAACAGGGCCACCAAAAGCCCCGCCAGAATGGCCGCTGCAAACAGCGCCGACCAGATCTGCACGGTCTGACCATAGTAGCTCCCGGCCAAAAGCCGCGCTCCCAGGCCCGCCACCGCTCCGGTGGGCAGTTCGCCCACGATGGCCCCCAGCAAAGACGCCGCAATGCCAATTTTCAACGAGGTGAAAAGATAGGGCATCGACGAGGGCAGCCGCAGCTTCCAGAATCCCTGATTGGTGCTGGCACTATAGGTTTTCAAAAGATCCAGCTGCATCGCATCCGGGCTGCGCAGGCCTTTCACCATGCCAACCACCACCGGAAAGAAACTCAGATAGGCCGAGATCACCGCCTTGGGCAGGATCCCCTGCACGCCGATGGAATAGAGCACCACGATGATCATCGGCGCCAGGGCAATGATCGGAATGGTCTGGCTGACGATGGCCCAGGGCATCACCGACATATCCATGACCTTTGAATGCACGATGCCCACAGCCAGCAGAATGCCAAGCCCGGTGCCGATGACAAACCCCAGCAGGGTCGCATTCAGTGTCACCTGCGCATGATAAACCAAGGAGCGTTTTGAGGTGACCTTCTTCATCACTGTGGTCTTCCACAGCTCGGTCATCACCTGATGCGGTGCCGGCAGGCGCGGACGATCCTGTTCCCAGGTGGCAGCAATGGCAAAGGTATTGCCAGCTACCAAACCAAAGGCCCCCATGTCGCGCCGCACTTTTGAGGTCGCAGGCATGACTTCAGCGCCGCCACGCTCCGCTGCATCCAACACACCCTTGATATTCATCGGCACGCAGGCCGCATACCAAAAGGCCACAATGGCGGCGAGCACGGTCAGGACGGAAAGAAAGGTTTTCATGCCCGTCCCTCCTTGCTTATTGAGAAAGCCAAACGATAGGCCATGAAGAGATTCAAAATCCCAAGCAAAACTTGGAGCGCCGGATAAGTTGGCTTTTCGTAGATCCAACCAGCGATTCCCAGCGCAAGAAATGCCAAACCAGCAACCGCTGAGCAAAGAGCTTTTATGTTGTTCGAGGAAAGCTTCTCAGTTGCCTTTATTTCTGGCTGAGTTCCACTCTCTTCGACTGAGGCGTCAAGATTTGTTTTTTCCATGTCAGACCATCTCGTCAAACTGGCGGTTGTCAGGTGTTCTGAAGACCAACTCAGTCATCGGCGTGCCCTGCCCGCAGGCCTTCGCGCACGCGATGAGCAATGTCGATAAACTCCTGGCTGTCGCGAATATCCAGCGGGCGCTCGCGCGGCAGGGTGCTCTCGATCACATCGGTGATCCGACCGGGACGCGGCGACATCACCACGATCTTGGTCGACAGATAGACTGCCTCCGGGATTGAGTGGGTCACAAAGCCGATGGTCTTGTTGGTGCGCGCCCAAAGCTTCAACAGCTGCTCATTCAGGTGGTCCCGCACGATCTCATCCAGCGCCCCAAAGGGCTCATCCATTAACAGGATATCCGCATCAAAGGCCAGGGCGCGGGCAATACTGGCCCGCTGCTGCATCCCGCCTGAGAGCTGCCAGGGGTATTTGCCACCAAAGCCCGTAAGCTCCACCAGCTCCAGCACCTGCTCAACCCGCTTGTCCTGTTCCGCCTTGGAATAGCCCATGATTTCAAGCGGCAGCTTGATATTCTTGGCAATGGTGCGCCAGGGGTAGAGCCCCGCGGCCTGAAACACATATCCATAGGCGCGCTGCTTGCGGGCCTCATCCGGGCTCATGCCATTCACAGTGATAGAGCCGCCGGTGGGATGTTCCAGCGCCGCCATCACCCGCAGGAATGTTGTCTTGCCGCAGCCCGAGGGGCCAATAAAGGAGACAAAATCGCCCTTGTTGATGGTGAGGTTCACATCCTTCAGCGCCTGCACCGGACCGTCATTTGTTGGAAAAACCAGATCCAGGTTTTTCGCTTCGACGACGGCCTCGGTGGATCCCTCCGGGACACCGGCCTGGGTAGTCGTTTGAGTATTCATCTCTTTGCCTTGTTCAGACTATAGGCAGGCCGCGCGCGATGATTTCCCGCCCGCAGCCCTGCTTTTCAATTCAACGCCGGGGATTACACGCCGGTATCAGGAATGCCAGAGCGTTCCACCGGACGCGGGGCCGTCAACTCTTTCCAGGTCGACAACGCCTTATTCACCGTGGCATTGGCCTCACGCTCGACAAAACGGCCATGGCCTTCCTGGGTACGGATCTCGCCATCATGCACCGCCACATGGCCCCGCGTGAGGGTAAAGCGCGGCAAGCCCTTTACCTCATGACCTTCAAAGACGTTGTAATCGATGGCCGATTGCTGGGTGCTGGCAGCAATCGTCTTGGACTTCTCCGGATCCCAGACCACCAGGTCCGCATCTGCGCCAACCAGAACCGCACCCTTTTTAGGATAGCAATTCAGGATCTTGGCGATATTGGTCGAGGTCACCGCGACGAATTCATTGGGCGTGATCCGCCCGGTCGCAACTCCCTGGGTCCAAAGCATTGGCATCCGGTCTTCCAGACCGCCTGTACCATTGGGGATCTTGGTGAAATCGCCCACGCCATAGCGTTTTTGCTCAGTCGAGAAAGCGCAGTGATCCGTGGCCACAACCGAGAGTGAGCCCGACTGCAGACCCGCCCAGAGGCTGTCCTGATGCTGTTTGTTTCGGAAAGGCGGCGACATGACGCGCCGCGCAGCGTGATCCCAATCTGCGTTGAAATACTCGCTCTCATCCAGGGTCAGGTGCTGGATCAGCGGCTCACCCCAAACGCGCTTGCCCTGCATCCGGGCCCGGCGAATGGCCTCGTGGCTGTCCTCGCAGGAGGTGTGCACCACATAAAGCGGCACCCCGGCCATATCGGCAATCATGATGGCGCGATTGGTCGCCTCGCCCTCCACCTGAGGGGGACGCGAATAGGCATGGGCCTCGGGGCCGGTATTGCCCTCGGCCAGCAGCTTGGCCGACAACTCCGCCACCACATCACCGTTTTCCGCATGTACCATGGCAATGCCGCCCAGCTCCGCAAGGCGCTGGAAGCTGGAATACATTTCATCATCATTGACCATCAGCGCGCCCTTGTAGGCCATGAAATGCTTGAAGGTATTGATGCCGCGGGTCTCGATCACAGTCTTCATATCGTCAAAGACCTGCTCGCCCCACCAGGTCACCGCCATGTGGAAGGAATAGTCACAATTGGCGCGGGTTGATTTATTGTCCCAGCGCTTCAGCGCGTCCAGCAGGCTCTCGCCTGGGTTTGGCAGGGCAAAATCCACCACCATTGTGGTGCCCCCGGCCAGACCGGCACGGGTACCGGATTCAAAGTCATCCGTCGAATAGGTGCCCATAAAGGGCATTTCCAGATGGGTATGGGGATCAATCCCGCCGGGCATCACATAGCAGCCGGTGGCATCCAGCTCCTCATCACCCTTCAGATTGGGGCCAATCGCAGTGATCACACCACCCTCAATCAAAACATCCGACTTATAGGTCAGATCCGCGGTGACGATGGTGCCATTTTTGATGACTTTACTCATGAATTAAACTCCCTGAGACGGGGCGATTTATGCCGCCATTGTTTCTGTGTCGCGCTAAGGCGCGATCTATATCACCTTTCCCGACAATATTCCGGGGGAGCGCCCCAGCAGGGGCGCGGGGGCAGCGCCCCCTTTTCCTCTTAAGAGACGATTTCCGCCGTCTCCACAACCGCATGGAACAGCACATTGCCGCCTGCTTCGGCCCAATCCTTGCTGATTTCTTCCGCTTCATTATGGCTCAACCCATCGACACAGGGGCACATGATCATCGCCGTTGGCGCCACCCGGTTGATCCAGCAGGCATCATGGCCGGCCCCAGAAATGATATCCAGATGCGAATAACCCAGACGCTCGGCGGCGCTGCGCACAGCTGTAACGCAGGTCTCGTCGAATTTCACCGGGTCAAAGCCGCCGACCTTCTCAAATTCGATCTTCATATCCAGCGCTTCGACAATATCCTTGCCCTCTTCGCGCAGACGCAACTCCATGTCTTCGATCACCTCCAGCTCCGGCGAGCGGAAATCGACGGTAAAGACCACCTTGCCGGGGATCACATTGCGCGAATTCGGATAGACATCGATGTGACCGGCAGCGCCCACAGCGCTTGGCGCATGGGACCAGGCGATTTCATCCACCGCCTCCAGGACCCGCGCCATGGCAAGGCCGGCATTGCGCCGCATCGGCATCGGAGTGGAACCAGTATGGGCATCCTTGCCAGTGATCGTCACTTCGGTCCAGCTTAGCCCTTGGCCATGGGTGACCACCCCGATATCCTTGCCCTCGGCTTCCAGGATCGGCCCCTGCTCGATATGCAGCTCAAAAAAAGCATGCATCGGGCGGGCGCCAACTTCCTCGTCGCCGCGCCAACCGATGCGTTTGAGCTCGTCGCCAAATTTCTTGCCCTCGGCGTCTTCGCGGTCATAGGCCCAGTCCTGGGTGTGGATCCCGGCAAACACCCCCGAAGACAGCATGGCCGGCGCATAGCGCGTGCCTTCTTCATTGGTGAAATTGGTCGCCACGATCGGGTGTTTGGTCTTGATCCCCATATCATTGAGCGAGCGAATGAGCTCCAGCCCGGCCAGCACGCCCAAAACACCATCATACTTGCCGCCCGTCGGCTGGGTATCAAGATGCGAGCCCACATAGACCGGCAGCGCCTCCGGGTCGGTGCCTTCGCGGCGGGCAAACATATTGCCCATTTGGTCCAGCCCCATGCTGCAGCCCGCCTCCTCGCACCATTTCTGAAACAGCGCCCGTCCCTCGGCATCTTCATCGGTCAAGGTCTGACGGTTGTTGCCCCCTGCGACGCCGGGGCCGATCTTGGCCATCTCCATCAGGCTCTCCCAGAGCCGATCGCCGTTGATTTTCAGATTCTGTCCCAAAGACGTCATCGCAGCTTCCTTCCTGTTCCCCCCGCTGATCCCGCGGGTTATTCTTGGCTTGGCACCAATCGGTGGCTTTGAATCGTTGGCCTGCCTCCAAAGGGTTGGATTTGACCAACTGGTCAAACTCACGCTATCACGGGGAGACTAGCAGTCAAGAAATTGAGTCATTTTGGCTCTGAAATCCCCATGAAAATTGGGGGAAATGCGCAAATTGCGGGCGCCCTACCCGCGCAACGGACATTAAGGACCCCTTATCCACAATGCTCAAGGACCGAACACCAACCCGCATTCAGAAAAAGAATCGCGCCGCCATTCTGGAGGCCGCGCTCGAGGTCTTCTCGGCACATGGGTTTCGCGGCGCAACCGTGGATCAAATCGCCAGTCAGGCCGGGCTGTCAAAGCCAAATCTGCTCTATTATTTCCCCTCCAAGGAGGCGATGTTCACGGCGCTTTTGTCTGAACTGCTGGACACCTGGCTCGACCCGATGCGCGAGATTGACGCCGATGGCGACCCGCTGGAAGAGATCCTCGCCTATGTGCAGCGCAAACTACAGATGAGCCGGGACTACCCGCGCGAAAGCCGGCTGTTTGCCAATGAAATTGTCCAGGGCGCGCCGCGTATGCTGGATGCCCTCTCCACCGATCTGCGCGATTTGCTCACAGAAAAAGAAGCGGTGCTGAACAATTGGATGGCGGCAGGAAAGATCAACCAGACCCATCCAAAACACCTGATGTTTTCGATCTGGGCGCTGACCCAGCACTATGCGGATTTTGATGTACAGGTGCGGATGCTGATGGGCTCCGAAGATCCCTTTGATGCAGCACCTGAATTCCTGGAAACCTTTTATCGCCGGATGCTTACGCCATCAAGTTAAGGGAAGTTAACCACGATCCGGCGACAGGCGCTTCTGGCAGCTAAATTGTTTGGAAACTGAAAAAGGGCAGCGCCGACGCGCTGCCCTTTTTGTTATTCTTCAATCCGTTAAGGACCTGGGTTCATTCCGCCGCAGTGGCGGATGGATTGTTGGGATGGGTTGTCCAATTGGCATATTCATCCGAAACCACCTTACCGGTGCGCTCATCAATCTGACCAGCGGGAACCTCCTCCATGGTGATGCAGCCTTCGATCGGGCAGACATTCACGCAAAGATTACAGGCGACACATTCGTCATCTTTTACGGTAAACACCCGGTCGGCACTCATCTCGATGGCCTGGTGCGAAGTGTCTTCGCAGGCAGCAAAACAGCGACCACAGCTGATGCAGTCTTCCTGGTTGATCTTTGCCTTGGCGATGAAGTTCAGATCCAGATACTGCCAGTCGGTGACATTTGGAACTGCCATGCCGATGAAGTCTTGGGTCGAGGCATAGCCCTTCTCATCCATCCAGTTGGACAGACCAGAGATCATCTCTTTTACCACGTTGAACCCATAGGTCATCGCGGCCGTGCAGACCTGCACATTGCCCGCCCCCAGCGCCATGAATTCTGCAGCGTCTTTCCAGGTGGTGATGCCGCCAATGGCCGAGATCGGCAGATCATGAGTTTCGGGGCAGCGGGCGATTTCCGCAACCATATTCATCGCGATGGGTTTCACCGCCGGGCCGCAATAGCCACCATGGGTACCCTTGCCGCCAACAGTTGGTTCCGGCGCCATCTGGTCGAGATCCACGGAGACAATCGAGTTGATTGTGTTGATCAGGCTGACTGCATCGCCACCGCCATTTTTGGCCGCCCGGGCCGGGAAACGCACATCGGTGATGTTTGGGGTCAGCTTTACGATCACTGGTTTGGAATAGTATTTCTTGCACCATTCCGTGACCATCTGGATGTATTCCGGCACCTGGCCCACGGCCGCGCCCATGCCGCGCTCTGCCATGCCATGTGGGCAGCCAAAGTTCAGCTCGATGCCATCGGCACCGGTGGCTTCAACCTTGGGCAGGATCGCCTTCCAGGCTTCTTCCTCGCAGGGCACCATGATCGAAACGATCACGGCGCGATCCGGGTAGTCCTTTTTGACGCGGGTGATTTCCTCGAGATTGATCTCCAGCGAGCGGTCGGTGATCAGCTCGATGTTGTTCAGCCCCAGCAGGCGACGGTCGGCGCCAAAGATCGCGCCATAGCGCGGGCCATTAACGTTGACCACGGGCGGGCCTTCAGAGCCAAGGGTCTTCCAGACCACACCACCCCAGCCCGCTTCAAAAGCGCGGCGGACGTTATATTCTTTGTCCGTTGGCGGCGCCGAGGCCAGCCAGAACGGGTTTGGAGACTTAATCCCCAGGAATTCTGTTGTCAGATCAGCCATTTGTCTGTTCCTTTTCATGCTCGCTTGGGGCTCTCAACCAGCAAGAGCCCCGGCTTGCTCAGCCCATCAGGCTCGAATGAATATCCATTGCGGCGTCGCGGCCCTCAGCCACGGCGGTCACGGTGAGGTCTTCGCCACCCGAGGCACAATCGCCCCCGGCCCAGACATTCGCCACCGAGGTGCGTCCGGTTGCATCAACCATGATCTTGCCACCCTCCAGCTCTACCGCGTCGGGCTGGCCTTCCAGGCTTTGACCGATAGCCTTATAGACCTGCTCGGCGGCAAGACGGGTGGTCTCACCCGTGCCACGCACCCGG
Organism: Pseudophaeobacter sp.; assembly: GCF_039971195.1. GTDB lineage: Bacteria > Pseudomonadota > Alphaproteobacteria > Rhodobacterales > Rhodobacteraceae > Pseudophaeobacter. The sequence continues at coordinate 2,752 of NZ_JBDWPJ010000072.1, read as the reverse complement.
CCATCTTCGACCACGGTGTATTCCAGCTCGATCTCAGAGACCGCCCCTTCGCCGTGGATTTCCTTGGGCATCACATTGAACATCAGTGTCACCCCCTTCGAGGCTGCCAGATCCTGTTCAAACCGGCTGGCCCCCATCGCATCGCGATCACGGCGATAGGCGATTGTCACGCTTTCGGCGCCCAGCAGTTTGGACTGCACGGCGGCGTCCACCGCTGTCATGCCACCGCCGATGACCACAACATTGCGCCCCACTGGCAGGGTACTCAGATCGTCGGACTGGCGCAGCTCTTCGATGAAATCAACCGCGTCGCGCACACCCTCTTTGTCTTCGCCAGCGGCGCGCAGGGAATTCACCCCGGCCAGGCCAATCGACAGGAAGACCGCGTCAAAATCAGACTGCAGACTGTCCAGAGTAATATCCGCGCCCAGCTTTTTGCCATAGTCCACGGTGATCCCGCCGATTTTCAGCAGCCAGTCGACTTCGCGGGCGGCAAAACCCTCGGTGGATTTATAGGCCGCGATGCCAAATTCATTGAGGCCGCCAGCCTTGACCTTGGCGTCATACATGACGACATCATGGCCCAGCATCGCCAGACGGTGCGCCGCCGACAGGCCCGCAGGACCGGCGCCAACAACGGCAACCTTTTTGCCGGTGCTGGCAGCGCGACTATAGGGATGCTCGCCCTTTTGCATCACCACATCGGTCGCAAAGCGCTGCAACCGGCCAATCTCAACCGGCTTGCCTTCGGCGGCTTCGCGCACACAGGCTTCTTCGCAGAGCGTCTCTGTCGGGCAGACCCGCGCGCACATGCCGCCCAGGATGTTCTGGTCCAGAATGGTCTTGGCCGCCGAGGAGGGGTGACCGGCTTGGATCTCGCGGATGAACTGCGGGATATCGATGCTGGTGGGACATGCGGTCATGCAGGGCGCATCATAGCAGAAATAGCAACGATCCGCGGCCACTGCGGCCTCATGCGCGTCATAAGCGGGGTGCAGATCCCCAAAGTTGTCGGCGATATCCGCAGCGGCCAATCGCCCTGCCTGAATGCCTGATGCCTGATGGCTACTCGCCATTGGGTGTCTCCCTGACTGTGTTCTTCTTCACATCCAAGACTGCCACAGTTTGATTTTTTATCAACTGGTAAAATTTTGAAAGCTGCAAAAAATTTTCACCACCCCCTTAGGCTAAGAGCTTAAACATATGTTTTGTAACACTTAAAAAGGTTGCACAGATCTTAGGCACAGAACCAGACAAACAAGGGAAGCCGCGCCAAGAGGCGCTACTTTGCGCAAAACCAGCGGAATTTTCCACGCCTAACAGACAAAGACCGGCAGCGATCCTGACCGGTCTCTTCAAAACACCTGGGCGTCTAAACTGCAATCAGCTGGGCAAAACAGCCGTTGCTTCGATCTCAACCTTGGCTTCGTCTTCGACCAAGGCAGAGACCACAACCATGGTCATGGCCGGAAAATGGTAGCCCATGACTTCCCGGTAGGCCGCCCCCACCTCACCTTGATGTGCCAGATACTCGGCCTTGTCGGTCACAAACCAGGTCAGCCGGGTAATATCTTCAGCCTTGCCGCCAGCCGCTTCGACGACCTCCAGGATATTGCGCAGCGCCTGGCTCATCTGACCAATGAAGCCATTTTCTTCAAAGGTCTGATCCGCGGTCCAGCCAATCTGGCCGCCCACAAACAGCAGCTTGCCTTCGGCCACCATGCCATTGGCGTAGCCCTTGGCGGGTTTCCAGCCTTCGGGATGTACTGAAATGGCAGGCATGGCGCTCTCCTCAATATGGCCGTTCTCTGGTCAACTTCTGGTCTGTGGCACATTGGCCGATAAACCGGATCATCGCGTCCAGTTACTGCTGCAATATCAAGCAGCGCACATTGTATTTCAAGCTTAAAATTTATAACCTTGAAGCAACATCGGCAACTGTCGCTTCCTTCGCAAAAAAACCGCGCCTTTTCAGTCGGAAAGACGCGGTTTCAAAGATTTTGACGTCGGAGCCATATCGGCTTAGTTCATGCCCAGGGCTTCCTTATACATTTCCAACACCGCCTCTTCTTCGGCGATATCATCCTGGTCGCGCTTGCGCAGGGCGATCACCTTGCGGATCACCTTGGTGTCGTAGCCGCGCGATTTTGCCTCGGCCATGACCTCTTTTTGCTGTTCGGCGATGTCTTTCTTTTCGGCATCCAACCGCTCAAAACGCTCGATGAACTGACGCAGTTCGCCAGCGGTTACGCGGTAGTTTTCGCTTTTTTCGTCTTCGCTCAGATCCATATCAGGCTCCGTCTGCACTGGCATTTGACATCAGGTAGGTCTGCTGTCGGGTGATAGATGTTGAAGCAAGGAGATAGCCGCAGAGCAGCCCCATCGCAAGACTGGAAAATCCGCACTGCCAATCACCTGCAATTCCCCGCCCGTCGCGCCGCCATCTTGTGTCAGCAGTGCTAATCCGCTAAGCGCTGCACAGTTCAATTGCTGCCGGAGCCGCACTATGTTTGATATTCTCGTCTGGGTCGGGGCGACCCTCTCGGTTGCGGGACTGGTTGGCCTGCTGGGTTGCATTGTCTATGTGATCAAAGCCCGCCGCAAAAACCTGGACGACGACGCCCTGCGCGCCGTCGTGCAAAAGGTTCTGCCTTATAATCTGGGTGCCCTGTTCCTATCCGTGATTGGCCTGATGCTGGTAATGGTTGGCATCTTCCTGGGCTAGATCCGCCCCCTGCCCCCTCCCCCCCTT
>NZ_JBDWPJ010000071.1:0-2773 GCF_039971195.1 Pseudophaeobacter sp. | reverse complement strand
ATAATGGGCGCTGCGATAGCTGGCACGGGTCTGCCAGAGCGAGACATCCCCCATCCCGGCAAGGTACTGCGTGGTGCTGTCCTCAGACCCATTGTCCACAAACAGGAAGTGGTTCACCCCCAGCTTGCGATAATAGTCCAGAAAATAGGGCAGCCGGATCTGCTCGTTCCGCATGGTGGAGACCAACAGAACATCGCTGGGCTTGATGGCACGGGTATTGTCCTGCAGGCAGGTCAGCTCACCCGATTTGCGCATGGCCCGAAGCAGCCTGCGCTTGCGCCGAACACGCATCCGGTAAGAATCCCAAAGCCCCACAACAACTCCAAACCCGTTTTGCAGAATGCCTCATGGCAGAAACCGCAGATCACCAGGCAGATCACCAAGGTGTCAATTCCGGCGGCGAACCGATCCCAGCCTTAACGCTTAATATGTCATGGAAAAACCCTACTAACAACGGATTTAGAAACAGTTACCCGCCATCTTTACGGCCAATTATCCGGATCACTTGCGGGCGGCCCGGTTTCGCCCCGTCCTCATCCGTCCAATCGCGGCATCAACCCCAGGGCACAAAGCTGCGCAGATCCCTTATATTTCTGGGATTTCTCATGCCAAAGATCCGGTGCTGCGCTCAGATCATCGTAGTAATGGTCAAAATCCTGCGGTGTGTGAAAATGCTGCTGGCGCTGTTTTTCGGTTGCCGATTTGGAAACAATCTCGGGCAGGAATTTTGTATGCAGCAGCACCCCGGCAGGCTGGCTGCCCCCCGGCCCGTCGTACAGGGCGTTCAAGACCCCCGGCAGCAGCGCATGGGTGGAATTCACGTAAGAATAGCGCCGGTTCCATTTCACCAGCGGGATCTTGTTGAGAGTTGGGGAGCGCTCGGGCTGCGCGGCAAAGAACACCCGCTCGCGCACGCCCCCCTGCAGCCAAAGATTGCCCATCGGCGCCTGCCGACTGGCCCGGTACGGCCCGGCATCAAACCAGTCCAGAACCGCGCGAGGGTCCTGCCCCGGCGCATAGACCGTCTGGTTCAGCGGCCCCTTGGGATATAGGTCCAGCATCATGGCGCCAAAACCAGAGATCTGGCGCGCTTCCAGCAGCGTAGTCAGCACGGTCAGATCGTGGTTTTCAATGCCATCATAGATCAGCAGCTCATCCGCATCGACGGTCAGGCACCAATGGCCATGGCCATAGCGCATCCGCAGCCAGGCGCTCCAGTCGAGGCCAAAACGCGACGCACGGTAGCCCGCTTCGGTGTGCCAGAGCGAAACATCCGGCTGATCAGCCAAAAGCTCGGCCGAGCCATCCGTGCTGCCATTGTCGACCACCAGGAAATGCGGCACCCCGAGTCTCCGGTAGTAGTCCAAGAAATAGGGCAGTCGCGCGGCTTCGTTGCGCAGCACCACAAATGCCAGGATATCCCCCTGTTTGATTGCAGCGCTGCGATCCATCCGCGCCTGCAGCTGATGCCGCGCCCGCAAGGCCCGCCACAGCATGCGACGCCGTTTCAGCCGCAGGTGATACCGCGCGCGCCAGCCAGGCTGAGGCAGGGCAGAGGCGCGGGCACCTTCCATATCAGCTCTCGTAATGGCCCGTCTGGTGCCACTTCCAGGCATCAGCGATCATCATATCCAGGGTCGATCGGCGCGGCTCCCAGCCCAGATCAGTAATGGCGCGGGTCGAGCCCGAAACCAGCTTGGTACAATCGCCCGCCCGGCGCGGGCCGGTGTTGCAGGGCACTGGGCGGCCGGTGACAGCAGCGCCCCGGTCCATAACCTCGCGCACTGAAAATCCACTGCCGGTGCCCAGATTGAACACCTGGCTGCCCTTGCCATCCTCCAGCCATTTCAGCCCCAGCACATGGGCGTCGACCAGGTCACAGACATGCACGTAGTCTCGGATACAGGTGCCATCGGGGGTGTCGTAGTCGGTGCCAAAAATGGTCAGCGCATCGCGTTTTCCACCGATGGCATCCAGCACCAGCGGCACCAGATGGGTTTCAGGCCGGTGGAATTCCCCGACCTCGGCCTCGGGATCGGCACCGGCGACGTTGAAATAGCGGAAGATCACCGAGCGCAGCCCGTTAGAGGCGCCAAAATCCTTGAGGATATCCTCAACCGCGCGCTTGGAAGCGCCATAGGCATTGAGCGGCAGTTGCGGGGTGTTTTCGTCCAGCACCACATTGTCATGCTCGCCGTAGGTGGCGCAGGTGGAGGAGAACACAAAATCCAGACAGCCCGCAGCCACGGCAGCCTCAATCAGGTTGAGCGATCCCCCGGTGTTATTGGCCCAGTAGCGCCCTGGTTCGCTCATCGCTTCACCAACCTGGCTGAGAGCGGCAAAATGCATCACCGCCACCGGATTGTATTTGGCAAAAACCGCATCCAGACGGGCCCGGTCCTGCAGGTCACCCTGCTCAAAGGGGCCAAATTTAACTGCGTCTTTCCAACCTGTTACCAGGTTGTCAAAGGTCACAGGTGTATAGCCTGCCGCCTTCAGTGCCTTGCAGGCATGTGAGCCGATATAGCCGGCTCCGCCGGTCACCAGAACAGTTTTCACGTTCATATCACCTTTATAAAAAATCGGGCTTGCGCGAATCTATCAGCGCACAGGCCCGGCACTGCTAATATCTTATTCCGCCGCTTTATCGAGCCGGGTGACCTTGTTGAGATGGGCCATCAGATCATCGCGCAGCTCGGGCCGGGACAGGGCAAAGGAGACCGTCGCCTGCAGGAACCCCGCCTTGGAGCCGCAGTCAAAGCGCTCGCCGGCA
>NZ_JBDWPJ010000070.1:0-18095 GCF_039971195.1 Pseudophaeobacter sp. | reverse complement strand
CCAGACGTGGTTCTGTGATCCTTCCTCACCCTGGCAAAAAGGCACCGTCGAGAACACCAACCGACGCGCCAGACGCTGGCTGCCCCGCAAACGTGACATCAGATTGATGACCGATCACGACATGAAGCAGATCTGCGACCGGGTGCGGGCCCCCTTCAACTGCGACTCCTGCCAGCAAGCAGTCGTCCGGCGAAGGCCCGCGCTACGCGGGAAACCCGGATTATTCCACGCGTTTTGGCAGCCGCCGTTTTTCAAAGCCGGTTCTAGATTGTTCAAACCCGGCCCCTTCATAAAAGGACAAGGTAGAGGGGCGTGTCGAGCCGGTACTCAGCATCACCTTGTAGCAGTCATTGTCCCAGGCTCTGTCACAGGCCGCATCAAGGAGGCTGGTCCCTAGGCCTTTGCCCCGCGCCTCCGGATGCGTCACCATGTTTTCGATGACTGCATAGGGTCGCCCGCCCCTGGTCAGATTGGGAATGACAATGAGCGTGCAGGTCGTCAGGATTTTATCCTGCTGGAGTCCCAGAAGCACAGCGCTTCCCTCAATCTGAGAAATTCTGCGGATGTTCTCTGCTGCCCGCGCGGTGGTGCATCTGTCATCACCAGGAGACAGGAAGGCGTAAAGATCGAGCAGCGCATCACTGTCCTTGGCAGAGGCTGTTCGGATCTGAATATCGTTTTGCATAGGCCCAGTTTCAGACGGGGTGCCGCAATCGTCAATATGGCAAGGCAGGTCCAAATTCACCATTGGCCCTATCTCCATAAGGCTGGGCAGCCCAGAAACAACCAATATGGAAGGACTGCAGAGCCGTGTTCCTGTGCGTCATGGCGGGCGTTTCTGAAGGGGGGGTTTACAACTCATTAGGGAATATTTGTTAAAAGTCTCCCGGCTTTAGCCACTGCTGCTCATGATTTTTTTACTCTCTTATGGCCTGCCTATAGGCAAGGGTCTGGCCTTCTTTGGGAGGGTCTGGACCCAAATGCATATGGTCCCGTGGCCGCCAGGGCGGTGCGGGGAGGTCGGCAACAGACGGATTTTGGGTAAGTCATGACAGTACAACACTCCGCAGAGACAGCAGCGGCAGGCACATCAGTGACAGGTAAGCCAGTGACGGGCAAACCAGCGGCAGCCAAACGCAAATGGCGCCCCTTCTCCAGCATCGGTGCCAAGATCATGCTGATCCTGCTGACCCTGGGCGCGGTCTCGGCGGTAGGCGGGGTGCTGGTCTCTCTGGTCTTTGCCGAGGTCGGCAGCCAGATGAAGGAATTGTCTGGCCAGAAGCTGCCGCAGTTGCAGATGAGCCAGACCCTTGGCGCTGCGGCGGGGCAGAACAAGGACGCCATGACCGAGATCCTGCTGTCCACAACCGAGGCGGAACTGGCTGAGGCCGAGGCTGTCGCGACCGAGGCCACGGCGGCGCTGAACAGCAGCATTGCCGCCCTTCCGGAGGCAATCCAGGAGAGTTTTGCCGCCGAAGCCGAGGCGGCCGCCCAGAGCCTCAACAGCCTGGTGGCTGCGCGGCAAAGCGCCTTTCGCAATCAGGCCTGGATCGAAACCCAGACGGTTGAGCTACAGGGCTTTAGCGAGCAGCTGCAGGGCAGCCTGCAAGAGGTCGCCAATGAGGCCTATAGCAATCTGATGCAGGGCGGCGGCGAGACCATCACCCAGGTGGATGGGGTTCTGAGCGATCTGGTGGAGAAACAATTTGGCGGCCTGCAGACCCTGCTGGAGGCGCGCGGCGATATCAATCTGTTGTCCGGCGCGGCGCTGGCGCTTGGCCATGTGCGCGATGTCAAAACCCGCAAAGAGCTGGAAGCCATGGCCACCGATGCGCTGGCCCGGCTGGAGCCGATCCTGCCGCAGCTGGAAGAGATCGGCCTGGATGCCTTTGGCGCCAAGCGGGTGCGGGCCGGTATCGAGGTCTTCAAGGGCACATTGAACGCCAGCCGCAAGGAGCAGAAGGAAAACCGCAAGATCGTGATGAAGGCGCGCACCCGCAGCTCGGCGCCGCTGTCGCGGGCGCTGGACAAGATGGTCTTTACCCTGTCGATCGCGGCGACCCAGGCCAGCGACAACAACAAAAGCGCCATTCAGGGGCTGTTGGACAATCAGGTCGGCGTGCTGCACCGGCTGCTGCAGATGACTGGCGCCATCAGCGCCTTCCAGCTGGCGGCCCTGGATGTGGTTGCGGCGGCCGATGTGGCTGCGGCCGAGGCCACCATTGCGCCAATGCAGCAGGCCGCCGAGGCCCTGGGTGCCCATGTGGATTTCAACGGCGGCGTGCTCGCCACACAGTTGCAGGGCATGATTGCCCTGGCCGACCCCTCCCAGGGTCTGGCCGCCTTTAAGGTGGGGTCTTTGCAGGCCGATATTGCAGCGGCAGAGGCCTCGCGCCAGACCGCCGAAGTGGTGCTGAGCATTGCCCATCATGCCGCCGATCTGGGCGCCGCCAGCCAGGCGGAAATTGCGGATATGGCCTCTGGCATCACCGCCGAGATGGCCCAGGCGCAACAGCAGATGCAGCTGTTGATGCTGGTCTCGGGCGGGGTCTTGGTGCTGGCCCTGGTGCTGACCCGGATCCTGATCACCCGGCCCTTGTCCAAGATCAGCGAGACCACCGAACATCTGGCCGAGGGCGATCTCAGCCCGGTCACGGGCTTTGGCCGCGCCAGCGATGAGATCTACCGCATTGCCCGCGCCCTCTCGGTGTTCCGGGATGGGCTGGTGGAAAAGGTCGAGAACGAAGCGGCCGCCGAGGCCGAGCGCGACAGGCGTCAGGCCGATCAGACCGCTGCCGTTACCGCCATTGGCGAAGGCCTGGCGCAGCTGTCGCAGGGGGATCTGACCATTCGCATCCATGATGAGATGAGCCCCGGCTATGCCAAGCTGCGCGATGATTTCAACGCCGCCCTCGACGGGCTGGAGAAATCGGTCAACAGCCTCAGCCTCAGCGGCAAATCCATCGCCGGCGGCACCTCGGAAATCTCTGCCGCCTCGCGGGATCTGTCAGAACGCTCTGAACGCACCGCCCAGACCCTGGCCAGCACGGCCGCGGCAGTGAACCAGCTCTCGGTCTCGATCACCCATACGGCCTCGGCCTCGGGCGAGGCTGCGTCCTCGGTGGAGGTGGCGCGCAAAAACGCCGATGAAAGCCAGGATGTGGTACAGCGCTGCCATGAGGCCATGGAAAGCATCAAGGAAAGCTCCTACAAGATCTCGCAGATCATTGGCATGATCGACAGCATTGCCCAGCAGACCAATCTTCTGGCGCTGAATGCGGGCGTCGAAGCCGCCCGGGCCGGCGATGTCGGCAAGGGGTTTGCGGTGGTGGCCTCGGAGGTGCGCACCCTGGCGCATCGCTCCAAGGAAGCCGCCACCGAGATCTCCACTCTGGTGGCCGAAAGCGGCGAAAACGTCGAGCTGGGCGCCGATCTGGTGGCCCGCACCGGCGAGGTGATCGGCGAGATTTCCACCTCGGTGACCAGTGCGGCCGCCCTGATGCAAGAGATCTCCCAGGCCTCTTCTGAGCAATCCGGCAGTCTCAAGGAGATCAATGCGGCGATGGGCAATCTGGATGATTCCACCGCCAAGAACGCCGCCCTGTTTGAGGAGGTCACCTCCTCCAGCATCGGCCTGTCGCAGGAGGCCCAGGCGATGGATACAGCCCTTGGTGGGTTCCGCACCACTGGCAATACACAGCCGGGCAGTGCAGCGACAGATGGCGCAGCGCCCGGCCAGACCCAGGATCAGGGCTGGGACCAGGACAGCGGCTGGGCAGAGGCAGGCTGAACGGACACGGCAGGGCCTCTGGGCAAAGTGAGCTCTGGGGTCCGCTCAAAGCAGGCTTGAGTAACGCAGGCCTGAGTAAACGCGCGCCTGGGGGCACCTGTGCTGTTCAGCTAACAGTGCGGCTCAGACACCGGAGCGGCGCAGCCCGCGAAAGGTATACATCAGGATCAGCATCAGGAAGAACAGGCCAAAGACATCGCCAATCAGATAGGCGATATATTCCTTGGGGGCGCTGCCAAAGGCAAAATTGGTCAGCAGCGAAGTGACCAGCGAGATCACCAGCCCGGCCGCCATGAGACAGGGCCAGCAGGGTCTGCGCTCCGGTGCCGGGCTCAGATCCCGCCCCAGCAGCCGCAGGGTCTGGAAGCACAGCGCCGGTACGGTGACGGCGATGGCGATGGCGGCCAGGCGGCTGGGCTCCAGGGCGGTCCAGCCTGCGGCATAGATAAAGACCAGGATCACGCCAGGCAAAAGCGCCAGAACCGAACGCCAGCCTAAGAGCCAGGCGGCCAGAACCCGCACCCCATGGGGCAGGAACAACAGGCTGGCGCGGTTGGTCAGATCCGTAAAGAACAGGTTCTGCACCGGCATCAGGATTTCAAAGGTGGCAAAAAAGGCGACGATATAAGCCAGGGATACAACACCTGTTTCGACTGCCAATCTCTGTATCGTCGCTGCGGCCACTGATGCCCCCCGTTTATCGTTGCCGCGGGTTATCCCTCGGGGGTCTTAACAATATAATAACCACGAACCGAGTTTTTACATTGTTCCAGATATCCTTTGCCCTGCAGGGATTTGAGGGCACGGAAAAAAGTTGGCCGCGAGACGCTGGCCAGCAGCGCATGGGTCTGCAGGGCAGTGGTTTTGACCGCGCCAGTGCTGACCGCCTTGTCGCTGGCGGCGTAATAGATATCACGCTCCACAGCCGAGAGATCCTGCAATCCCATGGACAATTCCATATCCATCAGCAGTTTTCGCAATTCCGTCAGTTTGGAAATTTCAGACATAGGCGGGCTCTATTGGTTTTTAAGATTTATATATAAGTACAGTTTGCTGAGTGTCACAGCAATGTAAACAGGCTTCCTGACCTAGGTGTCATATTGACACTTGAATGTGTTCCCTTAAACTCATCTGTAGTCCGGCAGCTTTTAAAAAACCGTGAGTGGTGGCTCGTCGACAAGCTCTTTTTAGCACCTAAACTTTTGCAGGCGCGGGGTCTTGGGACTTCGCGTCTGCGCTTTCGGGCCTCTGTCTGGCTGCCGTGCTCGGGGTCTGGCCCCGGTTGCCCCGCCTCTCCTGCCCTCCTGTGCAGGGGCGCGATCACCTGGAGATCGCGGCAGAAAACAGGCGGTGTTTGAGCTGAGCCACTGGCGCCAGGCGGCCCGGTCTATTTCTGCAGCTTCAGATGGTGCCCCTGGCCCGGGAACAGCCGGGCGGTGGCGGCGCGTTCCGCCAGCGGCGGGCCGTCAAAATAGCCCTGCAGATAATCCACTCCGCAGGCCTGCAACAGCTGGCGGTGCTCTTCGGTCTCGGCCCCCTCGCCGGTGACCCGCATCCCTAAGGCATGGCCGAGCTTGGCAATGGCGCTGACAATGGCGCGGGTTTCCTCCGATTCCGGCAGTTTAGAGACAAAAGCCGCATCCACCTTGATCTTGTCGACGGGAAATTTCTGCAGATAGCTGAGCGAGGAATAGCCCATGCCAAAATCATCCAGCGCCACGGTGATGCCGAGCTCCTGCAGCGCCTGGATCTCGCGCAGGGCCGACTGGCCGCTGGCCAGCACCACGGTCTCGGTGATCTCGGCCTCGACAGCTGAGGCCGGGCAATTGGTTTCATAGAGGCAGTCATTGATGAATTCATCCACCTGGGCGCCAAACAGCTTGGGCGAGAGGTTCACCGCCACCCTTCCTTTGAACCCGGCATCATGCCAGCGGGCGGCGGTGCGAAAGGCCTGGATGGTGATCTGATAGGTGAGCTCGCGAATGAGACCGCTGTCTTCGGCGATGGGAATGAACTCCGCCGGAGAAATGGTGCCCAGCTGGCGGTGATGCCAGCGCGCCAGGGTTTCAAAGCCGATGATCTCGCCGCTTTTGAGATCGGTCTGCAGCTGAAACACCGGCCGGATATCGCCCTGGGTCAGGGCCTGGCGCAGCTCGCGCTCCAGCAGGCTTTTGCGTTTGATTTCGGTTTCCAGATCTTCGTGGAACACCTCGACCATACCGCGGCCGCCCCGCTTGGCCTCATAGAGCGCCAGATCGGCGCGGCGAATGCCTTCTGACGGTTTTGCCTGGGCCCCCGAGAGCGTGGCGATGCCGGCCGACATGCCGGTATGCAGCACCTGTCCTGCAACCTGTTGCGGCTGGCCCATTTCAGAGACCAGGCGTTCGGCAAGACGGGTCAGCCGCTGCAGACTGTCGGCGCCCTTGACCAGAATGGCAAATTCATCGCCCCCCAGCCGGGCCGCCAGCACATAGCTGCTGGCACAGGATTCAAATTTCTGCGCCACCACCTGCAGCAGCGCATCGCCTGCGGGATGGCCCAGGGTGTCATTGATCAGCTTGAAATGATCCAGATCGGCCAGCAGCACCGAGACCTCCTCGCCTTCGTGCTGCAGCCAGGTGGTCAGGGTCTGTTCCATCAGCCGCCGGTTTGGCAGCCCGGTGAGACTGTCATGTTCCGCCAGAAACCGCACCCGCTCGGCCTGGCGCGCCTGATCGGAGTGATCCGAGGCCAGCAGCATCGAGCCGAGGAACAGCCCGTGTTCATCGCGGATCGGCCCGCCGCGCACCAAGAGATTGAGCGTATGGCCCGAGAGATTGTGAACCGTGGAGGCTTCAAAGGAAAAGCTCTGGTTCTGCTCGATATGGGTTTCGGCCTGTTCGGCCAGATCCGCAGGCAGCCAGGAGGCGAGGTTCAGTTTCCGCCCCACCTGGGCATCGCCAAAGAACAGCTCGCCATTGGGGTTGCACAGCACCACCTCGCCGGTTTCATCGGCCAAAAGCACCCCGTCGCGGGTGGATTGCAGCGCCCGCTGGATCCGCTTGTTCTCGCGCCGGGCGGTCTCGTCGCTCTGGGCGCGCAGCTCGGCAACCTCAATCTTGTTTTCGCTCAGCTGGTGCAGCGCCTGGGCCATCATGCCGATCTCGTCGCAGCGCTCAAGCCCGGGAATTTCCCCAGTAAAGCGATGGTGGCGCATCTCGATCAGGGTCTTGGTCAGGGCCTCAACCGGCTGCGCCAGCCGCGCCAGCACCAGATAGACCACCACAGAGATCACCAGCAACACAAAAAGCGAAATCATCAGATGGCTAAGAACCGCGTCGCGCAGGGGCGTTGAAATGGCCGAGAGAGGCAGGGCAATCTCCAGACGCCCCAACACCTGGGACTGATCACCGAATGTATGAATGATGTCCTGGCTGGCACGCAGATCATCCGGGGCCGGGTTGTAGCCTGGCACCTGCTGGGCAAAAATCTGATTGCCGCTGGCGTCAAAGATCAGCACCTGGGCGGTATGGCCCTCGGTGAGGATACTGCGGGCCAGGCTGTGAATATGCGCCGCGCTGTTTTCCCACATGGGCTGGGTCAGAGCCTCGGCGCCAAAGCGCAGCACCAGTTCACATTCCTTTTTCAGAGAGGCCAGGAACAGCTCTTTGTGATCCAGTACCTCGTGGAGGATGCTGAAACACTGGATGATAAAAAGCGGCACCAGCATGCCCAGCAAAAGCCGGGTGCGAAAGGAGGCCCTGGGCAGCAGCCTCATGCTTCAGTCTCCTGCAGCGCAAGAGGCAGCAGCCGGCCCAATGAGCGCGCGGCGGCCGGTGGAGCTGTCAATGCTGCGGGCACAGCAAGGGCAGCAGTCAGAAAGCGGATAACCCACATGGAATGCGTCCCTTTTGTCTCAACATGCGCAGGAGAGTGTGCCAATAGATCGTTAAAGCCGCGTGTGACCTGCCCCGGATTTGGGCGGGCTTACGGAAAATTCCGGTCTCACTGTGGTATTGATCATTGAAAAATTGACTTAAACCCCATGGCAGCTGCGGCAGAGGCGCTGCCTGCCCTGGCGCGCGCAGGCGGCGCTGGTGCAACCGGGCAGGCCGCAGGGTGGGGCAGATAGCGGGCAAAAGGAGGGTGCAGAACTGCGGGTCAAAACCGGCCTCCAGAGATGACTATACATGGGCGCATGAATGGCCTATACGCGGCCAATTGCTGCCGGGGCGTCCTGCCTTTTGTGCGGCAGCCCTGGTTTGGCCTCCGCCCCAATAGAAAAGCAGATCATCTCGTGAAACAGACATTAGCTCTGGCGCTTGAGCGCCGTGGATATTCCTCTTTGACCCCCGTACAAGAGGCGGTCTCGGATCCGTCTCTGGCCGGGGTCGACCTGCTGGTTTCGGCGCAGACCGGATCGGGTAAGACCGTGGGCTTTGGTCTCGCCATTGCCGATACCATTCTGGGCGAAGAAGATAAGTTTGCCCCCGCCGCGACACCGTTGGCGCTGGTGATTGCGCCGACGCGGGAACTGGCGATGCAGGTCAAACGCGAGCTGGCCTGGCTTTACGGCGAAGCCGGTGCGGTGATGGCCTCCTGTGTGGGCGGCATGGATATGCGCGACGAGCGGCGCGCCCTGGATCGCGGCGCCCATATCGTGGTGGCGACACCGGGCCGGTTGCGCGATCATATCATGCGCGGCTCGATTGACCTGTCGGAACTGCGCGCCGTGGTGCTGGATGAGGCCGACGAGATGCTGGATCTCGGCTTTCGCGAAGATCTTGAATTCATCCTCGGCGAAAGCCCTGATGCGCGCCAGACGCTCTTGTTCTCGGCCACCGTGCCACCGGCGATTGCCGGGCTGGCCAAAAGCTATCAGCGTGATGCGCAGCGGATCTCCACCGTGGCGGAGAAGAGCCAACACAGCGATATCGAATACCAGGCGATGTCGGTGGCGCCACGCGACGATGAAAACGCTATTATCAATGTGTTGCGCTATTTTGAATCGCCCAATGCCATCGTCTTCTGCAACACCCGTGCCATGGTCAACCGACTGCTGAGCCGGCTGTCCAATCGCGGCTTTTCGGTGGTGGCCCTCTCGGGTGAATTGTCCCAGGCCGAGCGGAGCCATGCGCTGCAGGCGATGCGCGATGGCCGGGCTCGGGTCTGTGTGGCCACCGATGTGGCGGCGCGCGGTATCGACCTGCCAAACCTGGATCTGGTGGTGCATGCTGAGCTGCCCAACAGCCATGAAACCCTGCTGCACCGTTCAGGCCGCACCGGCCGTGCGGGCCGCAAGGGCGTCAGCGCTCTGGTGGTACCGCCGAAGTCGCGCAAAAAGGCCGAGCGCCTGCTGAAAATGGCCAAGCTGACCGCAACCTGGGATACCGCCCCCTCGGCCGAGATGATCAAGGAACGCGATGGCGAGCGGATGTTGGCGGATTCGGCCTGGAGCGAGGCGCCTGCCGCGAGTGAAGAAGCCATGGTGGCCAGGCTGGCAGAGGAGTTTTCTCCCGCCCAGCTGGCCGCCGCCTATCTGCGCCTGTGGAACGCCGGGCGCTCTGCGCCAGAGGAGCTGTCGCCGGCCAATGCCAAGCCGGAGCCGCGCGCGCCCTTTGGCCCCAGTGTCTGGTTCTCCATTGCCAGTGGTCGGGATCAGGGCGCCGATCCGCGCCGTCTACTGCCCATGCTCTGCCGGGCTGGCGATATCACCAAAAGCGATATCGGCGCGATTCGGATCCAGCAAGAAGAGACCTTTGCCGAGATCCGCGAAGCGCAGATCGAGGGTTTCCTGAAATCCATGGGCTCCGAGATGATGCTGGATGACGGCACCAAGGTGACGCGCCTGGCGACGCCGCCCAATATCCCGGCCGGCCGCCCCTCTGGCCCGCGCAAATCTGGTGGCTATGAGGGCAAGCGCCCGCAGCGTGGCGCGGATGAGGGCTATAAAGGCAAGCGCGAAGGTGGTCCCCGCGAGGGCGGCTACAAGGACAAGAAACCCTATGGCGGTGACAAGCCCCGTGGCGAACGTCCTGATGGCGCGGGTCCCGGGCACAGGCCAGAGCGCAAGAAAGACCGTGCTGATCGGCCGCGTCACAAATCGGAAGCGCCGCGCGAACCCAATGCGGTGGTGAGCGAAGTCACCCCCCGCAGCAAGCCCGCAGCAAAACCAGCCGCCAAAGCGGAGAGCAAACCAAGCTACCGCGCCGGGGCCGGCGATCCTGGCAAGAGCTGGCGTAAAGAAGGCGGTAAACCTGGTGGCAAACGCAGTGGCCCCAAAGGCCCGCCGCCCCCAAAGGGCAAATCCAACAGCAAAAAGAACCGCGCCCGCGCCGCAGAAGCCAAGGCCGCCAAGGGCGGCAGCGCCAAGCCACGCCGCCCCAAGGGCTGAGGTCGCGCCGCAAGGCACTGAGAGGCATCACTGATGTAAAAGGTCGCCGGGACGCGCTCCCCGGCGGCCTTTTACTGTTTCTTGTCGGGGCATAGATCCCCCCCTCTGCCCAATCCTTGGGGAGGGGAACAGGCAGCCCCTACAGGCCGGGTTAACAGGCCGGGTTAGTCGCCTGTTGTGGTGGTTGTGGTGGTGCTGTCGTTATTGGTGACAACGCCGACAACAAGGGCCAGACCCAGGGCCCCGCCCGCGACACCCGCAGCGCCGATACCACCGGCAAGGCGATCTCTTTGGCGACGGTCTTATTTGGCTTGGCAAAAAAGCGGGGCGCTGCCCCCGGCCCTTTGGGCCTCCCCCGGGATATTTGCGGCCAAATGAAGACGGGCGTCTTCTTTGCCATTTCATTTGGCTAAAAATATCCTGGGGGTGAGCGTCTCGACGCGAGGGGGCAAAGCCCCCTGTTGTGCAGGCGTGGCGGGTCAGACTGCGACAGCCGCTTCGATTGCGCTGGCGACCTCCGCGACGGTGGCGTTCAGCAGGGCTGCGTCCTCGCATTCGGCCATCACCCGGATCAGCGGCTCGGTGCCGGATTTGCGGATCAGCAGGCGGCCCTTGCCGCTGAGGCTGGCTTCGGCGGCGCGGATGGCGCTTCGCACTGCGGGCGCCTCCAGCGGGGCCTGACCGGCGGTGAAGCGTATATTCTGCAGCAGCTGCGGCACCGGGGTGAACTGTTTGAGCAGCTCTGAGGCGGGCTTGCCAGTCTCGACCATGGCGCTGAGCATATGCAGCCCGGCCATCAGCCCATCGCCGGTGGTGGCATGATCGCTCATGACGATGTGGCCGGATTGTTCGCCGCCGAGGTTAAAGCCGCCCTGCCGCATCCGTTCCACCACGTAGCGGTCGCCAACGGCGGTGCGTTCCAGCCGCAGCCCCTGCCCCTGCAGATGGCGCTCCAGCCCGAGGTTCGACATCACCGTGGCCACCAGGGCACCGCCTGCCAGCCGGTCGGCCTGGGCCCAGCGGCTGGCCAAAAGCGCCATCAGCTGGTCGCCATCGGCCACGGTGCCGGTCTCGTCGATCATGATCACCCGATCCGCATCGCCATCCAGGCAGATGCCAACATCGGCGCCATGGGCGACCACCGCCTCGGCGGCGGCCTGGGGCTGGGTCGAGCCGCAGCCGAGATTGATATTGAGACCATCCGGGGCAGTGCCCAGCGGCACCACATCGGCGCCCAGCTCCCACAGAACCTCGGGGGCGGTGCGATGCGCCGCCCCATTGGCGCAGTCCAGCACCACCTTCAGCCCATCCAGGCGAATGCCGCGCGGCAGCGAGGATTTCACCCGCTCACCATAGCGAAACCGGGCGTCATCAATGCGTTTGGCCCGGCCGATATGTGCCGCTAGGGCGGGCTCAACCCCGGCTTCGATCAGGGCTTCGATCTCCAGCTCGGCCTGATCCGAGAGCTTGAAGCCATCGGGGCCAAAGAATTTGATGCCATTGTCCTGCGCCGGGTTGTGACTGGCCGAGATCATCACGCCCAGGTCAGCCCGCATCGAGCGGGTCATCAGCCCCACTGCCGGAGTGGGCACCGGGCCGAGCAAGAGCACATTCATACCGGTTGAAGTGAGACCGGCAGTGAGGGCGCTTTCGAACATATAGCCCGAGAGCCGGGTATCCTTGCCGATCACCACCCGGTGCACACCGCCCGCCTCGCGGCGAAAATACCGCCCCACCGCGGCGCCGATGCGCAGCGCCATATCCGCGGTCATGGGGTGAATGTTGGCGGTGCCGCGCACCCCGTCGGTGCCAAAAAACTTGCGCATTCTTGTCTGTTCCGTGCCGTTTTGCGGTGCTGCGGATCACAGGGGCCCAAAGGGGTCTTTTGACCGGGCAAAGCCGCGGGGATGGTCGATAGGTCTATGCAGCATAGGGCCGGGCGCGAGGCGGGCCATAGGCCGGGTCAGCCGCTTAGGCCGTTGGCGAGATCCTGCGTGGTTTCCCGCCAGCCATAGCTGTTATCGACAAAAGAAAACGGGCCCATTTGGGCCCGCCTTTTGAGCGTTCAAAACACAGGGCAGTGCGGGATTTCAGCCCAGCTGAAACCCAGGCCTGCTTAGTTGCTGCCAGTGGTTGTGGTGGTTGTGGTGGTGTCGTCATTGGTGACAACGCCGACAACAACGGCCAGACCCAGGGCTCCGCCCGCGATACCCGCCGCGCCGATGCCACCTGCGAGGCCGCCAAGGCCGCCACCTACACCGGCAGCACCACCACCAGCACCAGCCGCACCAGGAACGATGGCCTGAGCAGAGGCGGTTGTAACTGTGGCCGCAGTGATAAACAGGGCTGTAATGATCTTATTCATAATCCAAATCTCCTTTGGAAAGTTGCTTGTCCCCAGCCTACGCGAGCTGAATGCGAATTTCAACGTAGGCTTAAAAGAGAACTGCTTGACGAATGGTTTTTTGCCGCCTTGAGCGGCAAAAAAACTCAATCTGTGGCAAAAACGCTCAGTTTGTGAGGTTGCGAATGCGCAGATAGCCAATCTCTGGCCCGGCCCATTGCCGCGATTGCCAGACTTCACCGCCCCGGGAATCAACCCAGTAGTCGTTGATAATCACATGTGTTTCGCCCTGTATCCTACCCTGCGGATCATTCTGGAGGCTGCCGGTTTCGCAATATTCCTGCAGATGCCGGGTGTTGTAGCTGCGCTCGACAATCTCCAGCCGCGCCGGCCCCAGATCCTGCAGGCTGCAGGCAAAGGTCAGGCGCTGTGCTATATTGTCACCGCTGCGGATCTGATAGCTGCGCTGGCCACCCCGGCCCGGGCCGGGCTGTTGCCCGCGGGCCGGAACATCCGCCGAGAGCAGATTGCCGCCCAGGCCGCGGCTGGCGATCAACATGCCGTTGCGCAGGATCAGCGCGGTGCCATCGCCGCCGTTCCACTGGGTGATGGTGCCGGGCTGATCGTCGCTGCGGGTCAGCACCAGGGCGAGATAGCCGAGGAAGTCCAGATTTTCGACCACAATCTCGATATGCGGGTTGCCCAGTTCCAGCAGCATGGCGCGGGTGGCCCGCACCGGATCGGTTTTGGGGGCGCGGCGCTCCTGGATCGCTTCGCGGATGGCCTGGCTCAGCTGCACCTGAGTGGTGGGCCCATCAGGTCCCTTGGAGCAGGCGCTGAGGAGGCCGGTGAGGGCGACAAGAAGCGCCGCGCCAAATCGCAGTCTGAGGGGATGTATCATTCCCAGAACCTCGCGCGTTGATCCCGAAGGCTGTCGCGGTGGCTGGCCCGGATCCCGCCATAAAGCCGCCCGGGCACATGCACCCGCTGGCCGCCATCGCGCTGGGTGGGACGCACTGTCAGGCCAAAACTGTTCTGGCTGGGCTTGCCGAGGACCCAGTCCAGCGGAATGCTGAAGCGGAAGCCTTTGTCAAAGGAGCCCTCGCCAAAATCTTCGGCCGAGACATTGGTACGGGTGAAAAAGGCGCCCACCGACCAGCCATTGTTGAACACCCGGTCAAGGCTCATGGTGGCGCCATAGTCGCCGGCCAGATAGCGGCCCGCATCCAGCTGCAGAATGTAATTGTTGTTCAGTTCGTAATAGGCCGAGGCATGGCCGGTGAAGGTCTTGTAATCCAGGAAGGAAAACCGCTGATCATAGTCGCGCTGGATCACATAGTTGCCCTCCACCCCCAGGGCCAGGCGGCTGTTCACCGGCTTCCACAGCATCTCGGCGGAGACACCGCCAAACATGGTTTCAAAGATCCCGGCGGTGGCGCGGCCATAAAGATTGCGGCCCTGTTTCCAGTTATGCGCCACATAGAGGTTTTGCAGGGTGGTGCCATATTGCGCATAGCGCGACGCATCGGTGCGCACTGGCGGCAGCGCCGATGCGGAGGCCCGCCCGCCCGCGACATTGCCGGCCAGGCGCTGGCGCAGGGTGCCGGCGATGATCCAGCCCGGAGCCGGGGCATAGCTGGCCTTGAGATCGACGCCAAAATCGATCCGGAAGGGCCGGTCCGGGTCAAAATAGGAGGGCGCCGTATAGGGGGCAAAATTATAGGAAAACGCCGGGTAAAGCTCGGCGGAGTGCAGCGCGGTTGCGGGCATTTCGCTGGCATCGCCGACAGCGGCAACCGCCAGCAGCGCATCGGCGGCTTCCGGGTCAAACTCCAGCGCCTCCAGATCCGAGCGGCGCAGCTTCAGGGTGGAGAGACCCACGCCGCGGCTCAGCGGGGTGATATGGAAGGTCTCAACCGAGGCCGGCAGGGTGTTGGCCATGACCCGCGCCACCCGGCCCGAGGCCTGGGCGGTGGAGCGATAGCGGCTATTGCGATAGCGCACTTCGGCTCTGGTGCCCTGCAGGTCGATGGCCTCGAGGATCAGGCCTTCGCGTTTCAGCGCCTCGGCGACCTGATCGCGCAGCTGGATTTTTTGCGGCTGGCTCTGGCTCCAGCCCTGGCCCCAATGGGCTTCGGTCTTGGCCCATTGGCTGCGCGGCACCACTGGCGGGCCGGCCGGAATCGCCAGGGGGGTCATTGGCTGGCTGGGGTTGAGCTGGAACTGGACATTGAAGCCAAATTCGGAGCCGTAAAGATAATAGGCGCCAAACCGGGTGCGGTCGCTGTATTGGTATTCGGCGCCAAAGTTCAGCGAGGACCTGCGTTCAAAAACATTCGAATCCTGGGTCTCGGTGACATAGGCATCGCTGGAATATTCCGCCTTCAGGCTCCAGCGCTCATTGGGCTGCCATTCAATGCCGCCAAAGGGGGCAAAATCACCGCGGAACCACTGGTCATAGGACAGGTTGCCCCCGGTAGAGCCGCCGACAAAACTGGGGCGCTGACCGCCAATATTGCCAATGGCGCCGCTGGAGCCCAGCCGCCCCCAGCCCAGACCAAGCGTGACCTTGAGCTGGCCAGGGCCGCTATGATGCGACAGGGCCGGGGTCTGGAACCGCTTGGTGGCGACAAAATACTCTGCCGCATAAACACCGGTGCCGGCAAAATCCTGCAGCCCCATGGTCACCTCGGGGCGGTATTTCCCCTCGCGCCAGAGCCGCGCCCGCACATCAAAGCCGCGGTCATAATAGGTGGAATAGCCATAGAGATTCAGATTGCGGATGCCGTTGTAGCGAAAGCTGGCCGAGAGCCAGGGCAGCGCCTGAAAGGTGACATTATAGCGGCTCTGGCCGCCAAACCAGGAATAGCTGGTGGCATATTGCCCATCGGGCAGCATCTCGGAGGAGGGCATGTCGATGAGGCCGGCAGAGCCGTAGAAGTTCAGCGAGGGCGGTGGCAGTGGTTTGAAGCGCGGTGCGGCCTCGGGGCTGCCGGGCTGTGGGTTTTCAACCCGCTGGGTGATCTCAGGGCCCCAGGCCAGGGTAGCGCTGGCCGCAAACATCAGAACAGCAGCGCTGCCCAGGAGGGTCCTGAACGAAAGAGAGATGCTGCGGGTCACGGGGTGGGTCTGCCTTATCGCTGTCGTCTTTTTGACGTGTGTTGCAGCGGTTAGAGCACGGAAGGGGCGCAGGGATCAACGCAGGCCTGTCGCTTGTGGCTGTGCGGCTCAGGAAGATTTGCGGGCTGTGTCCTGATGGCCATAGCCTTCGACCCAGCGCTGCAGCAGCTGCCGCGCCGCCGACACGTCGCCCAGGGTCACCGCCTCGCGCAGCCCGCGCATAAAGGTGGCCACCTCGATCTCCGAGAGCACGCCTTCGCGGGCGCAAAAGATCTTGGGGTGGCGGGTGGTGATCAGCTCATCGGTGAGGGTGAGCTCTTCTTCCAGTTTTTCGCCGGGGCGCAGCCCGATGATCTTGATCTCGATCTCGCCCTCGGGGTTTTCTCCATCGCGCAGGGTATAACCGGCGCTTTCGATCACCTGGCGCGCCAGCTGCAGGATCGAGACCGGCTCGCCCATATCGAGCACAAAGACCTCGCCGCCCTGGGCCTCGGCGCCGGCCTGTAGCACCAGCTGCACCGCCTCCGAGATGGTCATGAAATAGCGTTTCACCTGCGGGTCGGTCACCGTCACCGGGCCGCCGCGGCTGATCTGATCCTGAAACAGCGGCACCACCGAGCCAGAGGAGCCCAGCACATTGCCAAAGCGCACCATGGTGAAGACGGTGGAGCTGTTGCGGCTGGCCAGATCCTGCAGCAGCAATTCGGCCATGCGTTTGGAGGCGCCCATCACATTGGTGGGCCGCACTGCCTTATCCGAGGAAATCAGGATAAACCGCTCCACCCCGGCCTGGGCCGAGGCCTGCGCCAGGGTCTGGGTGCCAAAGACATTATTGGCCAGCCCGGCCAGCGGGTTGGCCTCAACCAGGGGCACATGTTTATAGGCGGCAGCATGTAGCACCACCTGCACCGCATGGGTTTTCAGCACCTGGCGCACCTGGCGCGGATCGGTGACCGAGCCAAGGATCGGCACGATCTCCACCTCGGACTCGCAGGCCAGCGCCTCGAGCTCTTGATGGATGGTATAAAGCGCCAGTTCGCTGAGCTCGAACAGCACCAGTTTGCTGGGGCTGCAGCTGAGCACCTGGCGGCAGAGTTCCGATCCGATGGAGCCGCCGGCGCCGGAGATCAGCACCACCCGCCCGGCATAGGAGCTGCTGGCGGCGCTGATCGGCAGGCTGCGGGTGGCGCGGCCGAGAAACATCTGCGGCGGCACCGGGGTCAGCTTGTCGATCAGCGCCTCTTCGCCAATCAGCTGGGCAAAGGAGGGCAGCGCCTGCACCTCCAGCCCGATGCGCTGCAGCCGCTGAATGATCTGCGCCTGTTTTGGCTGACTTTGTGAGGGCATGGCCAGCAGCACCCGGTCGATCTGGCGCTGTTCCACCAGTTCCTGAATGCGGGCCGGGGAAAACACCTGCAGCCCCACCAGGGTCATGCCCTGCAAGGAGCCATTGTCATCGACAAAGGCCACCGGATCGATGCCGTCATGGGATTTCAGTGCCTGGGCCAGCTGGCTGCCGGTGGTGCCGGCGCCATAGATCAGCACCCGGCAGCGGGGGGCGGCGCGGCGGTAGATCATCAGCACCAACTGATGCAGCAGCGCCCGCAGCGCCATCATGAACAGCACCAGGCTGGTGGCAAAGATCACATAGGTGCCGCCGGGCAGCCTGGGGCCAAACAGTGTGGTCAGCAGCGCCAGGGCACCGGCCGTCGAGAGGGCCACCATGACCGTCAGCCCCACCGCGTGGCGCTCATAGGCGTTGAGGCGCACCATCGGCAGACCAAGATGGTTTGAGCTCAGCACCATCACCGCCATGACATAGGGCAGCACCGGTGCCAGCGCGGTCAGGGTCTGCAGCGCCGGGATTGGCAGCGGCTGCATGGCCAGGGTGAACAGTAAAGAGAGCGGGATCAGCGCCAGGTCGGCTGCCAGAAAGATATAGGATTTCTGTTTGCGTGAAAGGGCGCGGATCAGATGCAACATCGCCGGGCTGTCCAATGTTTTGGCCCAGCCGCTGGCAGGACGCAGTGTTAATATCGTTATGCCGCCCTGGTACCCCTGGTGCTGCCCCGGTGCCGCCCTAGTCAGGCCGTCGCGTTTACCCTGACGGATCTCAGAGCCTGGCAGGCCCGGTATAAGCAGGTCCTGTAGAGGCGGGCCCAAAATATGGTCTCTGCTCTCCGGTTGCCAATCTCTGTCAGCCGGGAAGCCTGTGGGTTCAGCTAGCATAAATACCCGCCGGAGGCAAAGACTTGGCCGCGGTTAAAAAAGCCTCTTAGTAGAATTTTTACCTTGAATACACGCTATTTTATTGCCCGCAGCGGCGCTATTCCGCCGCTTTATCGAGCCGGGTGACCTTGTTGAGATGGGCCATCAGATCATCGCGCAGCTCGGGCCGGGACAGGGCAAAGGAGACCGTCGCCTGCAGGAACCCCGCCTTGGAGCCGCAGTCAAAGCGCTCGCCGGCA
>NZ_JBDWPJ010000069.1:0-65177 GCF_039971195.1 Pseudophaeobacter sp. | reverse complement strand
GGGCCTTGTAGCGGGCCGAGGGCGGGATCACGGTGCGGGTGGTAATGTCCCCGTTCTGGCCCAGATCTTCCAGCAGGGCAGCCCGCACCAGAGGCTCCAGCAACAGATCTGGCAGGGGGGCTTGGCGGATCATGGCATGTCCTTTCGGAGGCTGTTGAGCGCTTGCTCGCGAAGCTCATGGGCCTCGGCAAGGGTGATCTGGCTGCGTTGGGCAAGCCTGGGGTCTGTGTCGGGGAAATCGGTGCGAAAATGGCCGCCCCGGCTTTCGCGGCGCGCCAGGGCGCTGGCGGCGATCAGCGTGGCGGTGGCACACATATTAAGGAAGGCCTCGTCCTCGCGCTGGCTTTGTTCCAGTGCGGCGAGCGTAGCAAGCGCCTTTTGCAGACCTTGGGCATCGCGGCGCATGCCAACATGGTCGCTCATAGTTTGGCGAAGTTGCAGCACCGCTGCCGCGTCCATGTCTTGGCCACCGGGAGTAAAACACGGTTGTAATTCGGGCAGTTGCCTTTCGCCGGGCAGGGCAGTGGATGAGGCAATATCAGTGGCGGCGCGGCGGGCATAGACCAGGGCTTCGAGCAGCCCGTTGGAGGCAAGCCGGTTGGCACCATGCAGCCCGGTAGAGGCAGCTTCTCCGCTGACCCAAAGCCTGTCCAGACTGGCGCGGCCCTGCAGGTCGGTTGCAATGCCACCCATGTGGTAATGCGCGGCGACGGCCACCGGAATGGGATCTTTCACCGGGTCGATCCCGGCGCGGGCGCAGGTCTCGGCCAGGGCCGGAAACCGCGTGAGCACCTCGGCGCCCAGGGCGTCGCGGGTATCGAGCATCGGGCGGCGCCCGGCCTGGGTCTCGGCAAAGATGCCACGGGCCACCACATCGCGCGGCGCCAGCTCGGCATCCGGGTGTAGATCCACCATGAACCGCTCATCGGCTGCGTTGATCAGTGTTGCACCTTCACCGCGCAGGGCCTCGGTAGCAAGTGGCGCGGGATCTTCGCCGCAATCTACAGCGGTGGGGTGGAACTGGACAAACTCGGCGTCCGCAATCTGCGCTCCAGCCCGGGCCGCAAGGCCAATGACCTGGCCGCGAATGCGCGGCGGATTGGTTGTATGAGCATAAAGCCCACCAGAGCCGCCACCCGCCAGCAAAACGCCGGGGCAGGAGATCAGCAGGGGCGCAGTGGGCCTATCCGCCCGTCGGATCCAAACCCCGGTGACGGTATTGCCTTTGGTTTCCAGCCGTAGCGCTTCGGTGCGCTCAATCACCTGGATCGACGCAGAACTGCGCACCGCCTCGATCAGCGTTTCCATGATCTGATGCCCGGCCTGATCGCCTTTGACTCGGACCACGCGGGCGGCGGAATGGGCGGCTTCGCGGCTCATCACGTAATTGCCTTTGGCGTCGCGATCAAAGGGAGCACCAAGGGCAGTGAGGTCGAGGATGTGATCCCGGGCCATGCGGGTAACCATTTCGGCCACCTCGGCATCAACAGTTCCCGCACCGGCCTCCAATGTGTCGCTGGCATGGGCTGCGGCGCTGTCGCTTTTGGCCATGGCGGCAGCCACACCGCCCTGGGCCCAGGCAGAGCTTGCGCCGAGCCCCAGAGGTTCGGGTGAGATCATCAAAACCGGGCGTGGCGCCAGTTCCAACGCCGCATAAAGCGCTGCAAGACCAGCGCCAACAATGACGATACGGTCTGTTTCCAGCGTTTTCTTGCCAGTGGCAGCAGTCATGTTCGTGGCTTCCAAGGCAGTGATTTCGAAGCTTCGCCCGGCACCAATCAGATGCCTAGTTTCTGCGACAGATCGATCATCTTTTGCACGGCCTGACGCGCGCCTTCGGCGACTTCCGGGTCCACTTCGATCGGCTCTGACATAGTATGCAGCGACCAGAGGATTTTCTCGAGCGAGATCTTCTTCATGTAGGGGCACATGTTACAGGGACC
Organism: Pseudophaeobacter sp.; assembly: GCF_039971195.1. GTDB lineage: Bacteria > Pseudomonadota > Alphaproteobacteria > Rhodobacterales > Rhodobacteraceae > Pseudophaeobacter. The sequence continues at coordinate 63,234 of NZ_JBDWPJ010000069.1, read as the reverse complement.
GACAAAATCCACCTCTGGCAGGCTGTCAGAGATATTGGAGGCCATCGAACATTCGGTGATCAGCAGTGCCTTTTCTGGCTTTTCATCGGTGACATATTTGATGATGCCACTGGTCGAGCCAGAGAAATCGGCCTCGGCCACCACGTCGGGCGGGCATTCCGGATGAGCAATCAACCGGGTGCCGGGGTTCCATTCGCGGAACTCGCGCAGGTCCTTGGCGCTATATTGCTCATGTACGATGCAGGAGCCTTCCCACCAGACCACGTTCTTTTGCGGCACATCCTTGGCCACATTCTGCGCCAGATACTGATCCGGCGTCATGATCACCGTGTCACTCTCCATGGCGGCAACGATCTGCGCCGCATTGGAAGAGGTGCAGCAGATGTCAGAGGCGGCTTTGACCTCGGCGGTGGTGTTGACATAGGTCACCACGGGCGCGCCGGGGTAACGGCGGCGCATCTCGGCGACACCCTCGGCGGTGATGGATTCCGCCAGCGAACAGCCTGCTTCCATATCCGGCATCAGCACGATCTTGTCGGGGCTGAGGATCTTGGAGGTTTCGGCCATGAAATGCACGCCGCATTGTACGATGACATCGGCCTCAACCCGCGTGGCCTCGATCGCCAGTTGCAGGCTGTCGCCAACCACATCGGCAACCCCGTGATAGATCTCAGGCGTCATGTAGTTATGGGCGAGGATCACAGCATTACGCTCTTTCTTCAGAGCGTTGATCGCGGCCACATAGGGGGCGTGAATGGCCCAGTCCATAGGAGAGACCACGCGCTGCATCCGCGCATATTCCTCGGACATCTCCTGCGCCAGCGCCGGGTTCGGAGCCAGGTCGTAGTGGTTGGCGAGCTGATCGCGCATAGTCTGCATATCAAACATGGCTAATCCTCAAAGTGGAGTACAGGATGAGACTTTGGGTGCGGCTTGTTTCACGTTCAAATCCCGCACGCAAGGGAGGGGCCGGGATAACCCGGCCAAATGCGGTGATTTGGCGCGAGGGAATTTTGGTCTTTTTATTTTTCAGCTTGCTTGAAGCATAAAACGCCGCTGAACTTTTTACCCGGGGCGCAGTCTAACCCAGAGCGGTTCGTTTTGGTTAGGAGCTCCGGTGAAGAGAGGATAGAAACAGGTAGCAAATTTGACCCCTTGGGTAGGGCTTGGATTGCTGCGACTGGACAAATTGTCCTATTTCACGGATTGATTGAATTAGCACTGTTTTTAGAGACATAGCTGTGATTTTTAACTGCGAAATACCAAGGCAGGAGGCAGCTATCCTCCCACCCAAGCCGGAGAAATACGCGTGCAATGACTGATCTGTTGGATGGCATGGTCCGGGCGTTCTGGCTTGTAGTGACGCTGGACAGGGATCTGGTGGAGATCACGCTGCGCTCGCTTCGGGTCACTTTGACCGCACTGGCGATAGCCTCGGCCATTGCCCTTCCCTTTGCCGCTTTGCTCTCGGTTCGGCGTTTTCGTATGCGCCGGGTTACCATCGCAGTTTTGAACGCGCTGATGGGGCTGCCACCAGTTGTGGTTGGGTTGATCGTCTATGTCTTCCTGTCGCGCTCTGGGCCGCTGGGGGTTCTGGGCCTGCTGTTTACGCCAACGGCAATGATCATTGCCCAGGTCATCATCATCGTGCCGCTGATCGCCTCGATTGCACATCAATCCCTGCGTGAACTCTGGAGCGACTATCACGACCTGCTGATCTCGATGAATGCCAGCCAGGTGCAGCGGATCAAGGCCCTGCTTTGGGATGGGCGGCGCGCCTTGTTGACGGCGGCGCTGGCAGGGTTTGGCCGCGCCATCGGCGAGGTCGGAGCGATCATGGTGGTTGGCGGCAATATCGATCACGCCACACGGGTACTGACCACGGCGATTGCACTAGAGACCGGCAAGGGCGATTTTGCCATGGCACTTGGGCTGGGGTTTGTCCTTATCGCAATGGCGATTGCGGTTAACTTGGCGATCCACTGGCTGGGCCATACCGAAACCGAGGGGCGCTGGTGATGCAGAAACAGATGTTCCCTCTGATCGCCAAACATGCCCTGGTGCGGCGGCGCGGCAAGGTTCTGGTCGGGCCGATCGATCTGTCCCTTCAGGGGCAGGGAACCAGCATCGTCATTGGCCCCAATGGCGCGGGCAAGACCACCCTGTTGAAGATGCTGCACGGCATTGAACGGATGAATGGCGGCTCCCTGGACTGGGCCTGCCCTAAGGCAGAGGCGCAGCGGCGGCAGGCTTTTGTGTTTCAGAACCCCATCATGATGCGGCGCTCGGTGGTCGACAATATCGCCTATCCGCTGCAACTGACTGGGGTCGGGCGCGATGAGGCGCGGGCACGGGCCGCGGTCTGGGCAGAGCGGATCAATCTGGGCGATGCGCTGGATCGGCAGGCCGTGCTGCTCTCTGGTGGAGAGCGGCAGAAACTGGCGCTGGCACGGGCCCTGATCCGCGAGCCGGACGTGCTGTTCCTGGATGAGCCCTGCGCCTCACTCGATGGGCGCGCCACCCGGGAGATCGAAGAGATCCTGACCGAGGCGGCTGCCACGGGCACGCGGCTCATTATGTCGACCCACAATATGGGTCAGGCGCAGCGGCTGGCAGATGAGGTGTTGTTTGTTCTGCGAGGGAACATCCACGAGTTCACCCCGGCCAAAGAGTTTTTTGCGGGGCCTATTACCTCACAGGCTCAAGCCTTTCTAAACGGAGATATTGTCGAATGAAAACCGTAGTGTTGGGCGCTGTTGCGAGCCTGTTTCTGACCAGCGCGGCGCTGGCAGAAGAGATGAAACTGGCGGTTACCACCTCGTTTCACAACTCGGGCCTAGCAGAAATCCTGCTGCCCGAAATCAAGGCCGATCTGGACTTGGATGTGCAGCTTTTGGTGGTGGGCACTGGGCAAGCCATCCGTTTGGGAGAGGCCGGCGATGTCGATGCCATCCTGGTGCATTCGCAAAAGGCAGAAGAGAAGTTTCTTGCCGGCGGCAATGGCACCCATCGTCGCGAGATCATGTATAATGATTTTGTCTTTATCGGCCCCAAATCGGATGAGGCCGGCCTGCAGGCTGCCAAAGGCGCGGCCGAGGCCCTGCAGCTGATCGCCGACGTAGAGGCGCCTTTTGTCAGTCGCGGTGATGACAGCGGTACCCACAAGAAAGAGCTGAGCCTCTGGGCTGCGGCGGATCTGGACCCGGCGGGTTTTGATGCCTGGTACCGGGCTGTGGGCGCAGGCATGGGGGCGGCGCTGAACACTGCATCCGGCATGGAGGCCTATATCATGGCGGATCGCGCCAGCTGGTTGAACTTTGGCAACAAAGGCAATCTGGAGCTGCTGTTTTCGGGCGATCCGGTGTTGTTCAATCAATATGCCTACCTGCCAGTGAATCCGGAAAAACACACCCATGCCAAGAATGATCTGGCAATGAAGCTGGAGGCCTGGCTGATCTCGGATCAGGCTAAGGAGCTGATCAATAACTACAAAATCAACGGTGAAACCCTGTTTGTGTTTAACGCCAAACAGTAGATCCGTCGGCTATTTAATCAACGAGTCCCTGCCAATCGGCGGGGGCCTTTTTGTTTCATCGGCAGCGTTGTGGCGGTCGGGATGGCGCGCGGCTATACATCTTGGCCGTCAATGGTGAGCGTTACCCTGTCGCCGGCAAACCAAGTGCGGCCAAACTCCACTGGGCGTCCATCGGGATCAACATTGACGCCGGTGGTGCGCAGGATCGGCGCGCCTTCTGAAATGCGCAAATGCAACGCCTGGGTTGCCGTCGCCTGTTTAGCGGTGATGCGGGTTTCCAGCCGGGTGTAATCGGCAATGCCACAGGCCTTGAGCGCGGCCGTGACCGATTGCATATCCTCCAGGGCGGTGAGCATCTGCGGCAAGGGGATGGCTGGAAAGACGCTTTGAAACAGCGCAATAGGCTGATCGTCAGCCAGCGAAAGTCCATCATAGACATGCACCTGTGCGCCGGGATCTAGCTCCAGCGCCTCAGCCTCGGTCTTGTCGGCGGCACGGGTTTCCAGCGCCAGAATGCGCTTGGCAGGCGTTTGCCCCCCGCGCGAGATATTCTGGTGAAACCGTACCCGTTTGCCGATGGGGTAATCCGTAGGGGCCGCCGCCACAAACACGCCGGCACCGCGGCGCGCGTGCACCAGGCCTTGATCCGACATGTCTGACAAGGCGCGTCGTACCGTGTGACGGTTGACGCCAAAGCGCGCGGAGAGCTGCGCCTCCGAGGGCAGCTTGTGCCCGGTGCTATATCGGCCCTGAGCGATGTCATCCGTGCGCGAGATCGCGATGGATTTCCATACTGCTGTGCGGCTGCTCTGGCTGGGGCTTGGGGGCATGTCACTAAACTTTCACAAGGTTTTGGTTGCACAGCAGCGAGGGTCTTCGCTAATATTTGTCTAGTTGTATAGAACGCATAGACAACCCGGCCAAGAGGCTTTGACAAATGAAAACAGAAATAACCGTTGCTGCGCGAAAGACCTGGTTGAGCCTCCTGGCCCAGGCAGACGAGGGCGAGCTCACCCAGTTGTGGAGCGATTTTGACCACGATCCCAGCTTTGACTGGCTGCGCCCGCCAGAGGTGGGCGGCGTCATGGTGCGTGGTCGTATGGGCAGCGTTGGCGCGCCGTTCAATCTGGGCGAAATGACGGTGACACGCTGTGCGCTGACGTTGGCGGATGGGACAGTGGGCCATGGCTATGTGCAGGGGCGTTCCAAACCCAAAGCCGAGATCGCTGCCAAGGTGGATGCTCTGATGCAGACTGCGGCGGCTATCGACCTGCGCCAGGCAGTGCTGGAGGCGCTACAGCAGGCGCGCCAGACCCGCAAGGAGGCGCGTGCAGCCAAGGCCGCTGCCACCAAGGTAGAGTTTTTCACAATGGTACGGGGCGAGGACTGATGTCGCTGAATACTGAAACCAACAGCTACGGCGGTGGATTTGCCACCCCGCCGGTGGATGCGGCCAATGCTTTTCGCGCAGCAATGAATGCCATGGCGCGTCCAGGAACTGTGCAAGACATTTTAGGGGCCGAGCCACCCGCCGGTATTTCCCCTGCGGCTGGCTGCCTGCTTTTGACGCTTTGTGATCCCGAAACAGGTGTTTATCTGGCACAGGATGTGGACAGTGCGCCGCTGCGCTCTTGGTTGGCCTTTCACACCGGCGCGCCGATTGTTGCGGCTGAACAGGCGGATTTTGCCCTGGGCAGCTGGACAGATCTGATGCCGCTGGAGCAATACCGCGTTGGCACCTCGGAATACCCGGATCGCTCGGCAACGCTGATTGTCGAAATCGCTGAATTTACCGCTCCGAATGCCACTCTCACCGGGCCGGGCATCATGGATCGCGCGGGCTTGGCGCTGCCGGATATTGCAGCTTGCCAGGCCAATGCTCTGCAGTTCCCGCTTGGGGTGGATTTCTTCTTCACTTCGGGCTGTCAGCTGGCAGCGCTGCCGCGCTCTACCAAAATTATGGCAAAGGACTGATTGCATGTATGTCGCAGTAAAGGGTGGCGAACGGGCCATCGACAATGCCCATGCCTGGCTCGCCGAGGAACGCCGTGGTGATACGGGTGTGGCCGAGCTTAGTCTGGCGCAGATCCGCGAACAGATGAGCCTCGCGGTCAATCGCGTCATGGCCGAAGGCTCGCTCTATGATCCAGATCTGGCCGCTCTGGCGATCAAACAGTCGCGCGGTGATCTGATCGAGGCGGTGTTTTTGATCCGTGCCTATCGCACCACCCTGCCACGGTTTGGCTATAGTGAAGCGGTGGACACCGGCGCCATGGCCTGTGATCGCCGGATCTCGGCCACCTTCAAGGACGCGCCGGGCGGCCAGGTTCTGGGGCCGACCTTTGACTACACCCACCGGCTGCTGGATTTCAAACTGGCTGCGGATGGCGAGCTGCCCGAGGCCCCGGTTGCCACTCCCCGGATGGAAGCAACGCCGCATATCACCGAGTTTTTGCAGGGCGAAGACATCATTGAGCGCGAGCCCAATTTAGAAACCACACCTGGCGATCTCACCCGTGAACCGATGAGCTTCCCGGCGGGCCGCGCGGTGCGCCTACAGTCTTTGGCGCGCGGCGATGAGGGTTTTATCCTTGGCATGGCCTATTCCACCCAGCGTGGCTATGCGCGCAACCACGCTTTTGTTGGCGAGTTGCGTATTGGCAAAGTACCGGTGGAGATGGAGATCCCCGAGTTGGGCTTTGCCATTGAAATTGGCGAAGTGGAGCTAACTGAATGCGAGACTGTCAATCAGTTCAAAGGTTCCAAAACCGTGCCGCCACAGTTCACCCGTGGCTATGGTCTGGTCTTTGGCCAGTCAGAGCGTAAGAGCATCGCGATGGCGCTGGTCGATCGTGCCCTGCGCTGGGAAGAACTGGGCGAAGACAACCTTGGCGCGGCTGCGCAGGACGAGGAATTTGTCCTGAGCCATTCCGACAATATCCAGGCCACGGGTTTTCTCGAACACATCAAACTGCCGCACTACGTTGATTTCCAGTCCGAGTTGGAGCTGGTGCGGAAACTGCGCCGCGAAGCGCAGGAACTGGCGGATGAAATGGCCGCGCGGGAGGCGGCGCAATGAGGCTAGTCAGCCCCACCTCCACCAGCGCTGCTTCCATTGTCGGCGCGGGTTTCGGCGTCAAAGGCAGCCGTCTGCGCCAGATGGCTGCGCTCAAACCCGCTCGACGCGGATCGCGCCTGGCCCGGATCGCCCGGTTTGGGCTTGCGATTGGTCAGTTTAAGGACAGCCCAAACCATGCCGATCAGCATCAGGATGGCGAAGAAATCTGCGAGCATCAGAGGCTCCTAACAAAACAAAACATCGGCTCATCGTTCCGCAGAGGGCACGCCGCAGTCAACAGGGGACGTGAGAGCGGTCAGCAAGAAACTACCGTGGTTTCGAACTATTGCGGGGCGAATCCAGTGTTTGTGATACGCGGCACGAAGGTCTCAGAGGCTACGATCCCTATTGCCAGATCACTCCCCACGGCTGCCATCGCCATCCACCGAGGCATCATCAATTCCATGGGTGAAGGTGGTTCTGCTGCGCGTCTTTTTGTGCGGGGTCGGACGGTAAAACATCGCCGCCAGGATCACCGCGATCAACAGTACCACGATGGCAATGCCGAGGACGGTGCCAAGCAATTCATCAGAAGTCATATCTCAAATCTCCTTTGGGAAAATACTGCGGAAGAAATGCGTCTCGCACCACAAAAGGAACTAATCCCCGCCGCTCGCATCTCCTCCTTCAAAGCTTCCGAAATCTTGGCCCTGTTTCCGCAAGCGTCCGGAAGGAGGTCCGCGAGAAATAAGGGCTGTATCAATCGGATCAATGCTCGTGTGAACGTCGTCTGTTCGGCGACGACTGATGTGATCATATCCACCAGCGCGCAGGGTGAGAAGAACGCGGGCAATTGCCCAAATCAAAACGCCCAGACCAATCGTCAATACAATGGCGAGAGTGAATTCCATCGGGATACCGCGCTCCATATTGGCTTGAACTACACCATTAAGAATATTCGAGGTTAATTATGTCTGACTATAATTTTGCATACCTTGACGAACAAACCAAGCGGATGATCCGCCGCGCCATCCTGAAAGGTCTGGCTGTGCCGGGCTATCAGGTGCCCTTTGCCAGCCGCGAGATGCCGATGCCCTATGGCTGGGGCACCGGCGGCGTGCAGGTCTCGGCGGCGACATTGACGCCAGAAGACACGCTCAAGGTGATTGATCAGGGCGCGGATGACACCACCAATGCGGTGTCCATTCGTAAGTTCTTTGAACGCACCGCAGGGGTTGCCACTACCGAGGAAACCACCAAGGCCAGCGTTATCCAGACCCGCCACCGGATCCCCGAGGCGGAGCTCACCGAGGATCAGATTCTGGTTTATCAGGTGCCAATTCCGGAACCGCTGCGCTTTTTGGAACCGCGCGAGACCGAGACCCGCAAGATGCACAGTCTTGAGGAATATGGCCTGATGCATGTGAAGCTCTATGAAGACATCAGCCAGCATGGCGATATCGCTACCTCCTATGCCTATCCGGTGAAGGTGGAGGATCGCTATGTGATGGATCCTTCGCCGATCCCAAAATTCGACAATCCCAAGCTCGAGATGGCTGCGATCCAGCTGTTCGGCGCGGGACGAGAGCAACGCATCTATGCGGTGCCGCCCTATACACGCGTCGTCAGCCTCGATTTTGAGGACTACCCCTTTGTGGCCAGCAAGGCCGACCACGCCTGCGATCTCTGTGGATCTGAGCAAAGTTACTTGGATGAGGTGATTTTGGATGATGCGGGTAACCGGATGTTTGTCTGTTCTGACACCGATTTTTGCCGTTCGCGCCGTGCTCAGGGTCATGTGGGCCGTTTAGGTGAAAACGAAGGGGAGGCCGCGTGATGAGCCCGCAAACAGGAGCACAGGATATGACACCGCTGTTGCAGGTGAAATCACTGACAAAAATGTATGGCCCCCGGATCGGTTGCAAGGATGTGAATTTTGATCTCTACCCTGGTGAGGTCATGGGCATCGTTGGTGAAAGCGGATCGGGGAAGTCGACGCTGCTGAACGCCATGGCGGGACATCATCCGCCGGATCGCGGCGAGGTGGTGTTTGACACCCGCGCAGATGGGCCAAGGGACACATTGCAAATGTCCGAACCCGAACGGCGGATGCTGGGGCGCACCGACTGGGCCTTTGTGCATCAGCATGCCCGCGATGGTTTGCGCATGTCGGTTTCGGCCGGCGGCAATATTGGCGAACGTCTGATGGCTGTGGGTGGGCGGCACTATGGGGACATCCGCGCGCAGGCCGCCGATTGGCTGGGCCGGGTGGAGATCTCTGACGCCCGTATTGATGACCGACCCAGCGCCTTTTCCGGTGGCATGCAGCAGCGGCTGCAGATCGCCCGCAATTTGGTGACCGGCCCGAGGCTGGTGTTTATGGATGAACCCACCGGAGGCTTGGATGTTTCGGTGCAGGCACGGCTGTTGGATCTGCTGCGCAGCCTGGTGCGTGAAATGGGGCTGAGCGCCATTATCGTCACCCATGACTTGGCCGTTGTCCGCCTGCTGGCGGATCGGTTGATGGTTATGAAAGACGGTCATGTGGTGGAAAGCGGCCTTACCGATCAGGTGCTGGACGATCCGCAGCATGCCTATACCCAGCTTCTGGTTTCCTCGGTGCTGCAGGTTTGAAGGACAAAGACGATGATTGAACTCAACAATGTGAGCAAAAGCTTCACCCTGCACAACCAGGGCAGCGCGGTGATCCCGGTGATGGAGCGGGTGAACCTGGCCGTTTCTGCCGGGGAGTGCATTGGCCTGGTGGGCGCTTCTGGGGCCGGGAAATCCACCCTGATGCGGCTGATCTACGGCAACTATCTGGCGGCCGCTGGTGAGGTCAAAGTAGGTGGGCTGGATGTGGCCCAGGCGGAGCCGCGCCAGATCATCGCGCTGCGGCGCGAAACCCTCGGCTATGTCAGTCAGTTTCTGCGGGTGGTGCCCCGGGTGCCCGCGCTCGATGTGGTGGCAGAGCCTTTGCTGGCCGTTGGCTCTCCGGTTGACGCCGCGCGGGACAAGGCCGCCAGCCTGCTGGCGGAGTTGAACATTCCCGAGCGGCTCTGGAGCCTCAGCCCGACGACCTTTTCCGGCGGCGAGCAGCAGCGGGTGAATATCGCACGCGGCTTTGCCTATGACTATCCGGCGTTGTTGCTGGACGAGCCCACCGCCAGCCTGGATGCAAAGAACCGTGCCACCGTGCTGCGGTTGATCGAGGGGGCCAAGGCACGCGGTGCGGCGATCATCGGCATCTTCCATGATGAGGCTGCCCGTGACCAGGTCTGCGACAGCTCCATAGACGTCTCGGCATTCTCGCCACAGGCGGCGGCATGACTGCCAGCTCTGAAAAAGGGCCGGTGATTGCGGTTGTCGGTCCCTCGGGCGTTGGCAAGGACAGTCTGATGGAGGCCCTGGCAAAGACGGATCCGCGACTTTGCCTGATGCGCCGGGTGGTGACCCGCGCACCAGAGGCCGGGGGGGAAGATTACCACGCGGTCAGCGAAGAGGAATTTTTCAGGCAGGTGAAGGCCGGGCAATTTGCCCTGCATTGGCCCGCGCATAGGCTGCACTACGGCATTCCGGAGAGCATCGAGGCGCTGCGCGCTGCGGGCAGAGGCGTGTTGGTCAATCTGTCGCGGGCGGTGCTGCTACAGGCGCAAGAGATCTTTGGCGATCTGATTGTCTTATCTGTCACGGCCAGCCCAGAGGTTCTGGCTGAGCGGCTGGCAAAGCGCGGGCGTGAGGACGCCGCCGAGGTTCAGCGTCGTCTTGCCCGCGCGCGCCAGCCCTTGCCTGCGGGGCTACGGCAGCTGCACCAGATCGACAACAGTGGCGACTTGGCGCTGGCGGTATCTGCCGCCCGTGCGGTGATCTACCCGGCCTCGACGCCAGTGAGGGCATAGCGGTGGAGCAGATGAAACCGCCCCTCTGGATCTTCCCCCACCAGTGCAAAATTGCGGATCACCAGCGGTTTGGGCAGGAGTGGGATAAGATGTGTGTTGAGGGCCGCCTCGACCGCGGGCAGGTCTGCTTTGGGCAATTTGCCAGTGAGGGTCAGGTGAAAGCGGAACTGATCCAGCACATAGGGATAGCCCCATGTGGTGAGGTTTGCCTCCTGCGCCGGGGTGAGCCCCGCAGCGCGGCGTTTGGCCAGTTCCGCCTCGGAAGCGGGTGCGCGAAAACGGTCGAGACCCTGCACGCAGGCGGCGGCAAACTGAGAAAGCGCTGTTTCAGCGCCACTGACCTGCACGACCAGAAACCGTCCCAGGCGCGCCAGATGCAGCCCCTCCAGGGTCACAGGCGCCAAATGGGAGGCCAGCGCAGCGCAGGCCGCCTGCAGATCCTCCAGCGTGCAGCCCGCAGCCAGGCGCATTGGCGGCTTCAGCGTCGCATGCAGCCCGTATTTGCGCGGCACCGCAGTGATTTCCGCCAGATCAAGACCGGCAATTTCCGGCTGTGTAGCGGCGTGTCCAGCCTCCATGTCCCACCCCAGCCATTGGGTGGCAAACTGGCTCCACTCGGCATCCGCCGGGGGGGCGTAATAAATCGCGTATCGCGTGAATGTCACATTGGCCTCCTATACGTGGCCGTTCCTATAGCTCGAAAGTTGTGAAGCTCAGATGACAGATGAATTGATCCTTGCCAATGCCACCCTTGTTTTGCCCGTTGAAACACTGCGCGGACAGGTGAAAATCCGCGGCGAAGAGATTGTGGAGATCTCCACAGGCGCGGCAGTCCCCAAGGGGGCGCTGGACTGTGAGGGCGACTACCTGAGCCCCGGAATGGTCGAGCTGCACACGGATAATCTGGAGCGCCATATCCAGCCGCGCCCCTCGGTCGATTGGCCCCATTCTGCCGCCATCATGGCGCATGATGCCGAGCTGGCAGGGACCGGGATCACTACCGTGTTTGACGCCATGCGGGTGGGGTCGGTCAGCCGCAAGGAAAGCCGCTATGGGTCCTATGCCCGCGGTCTGGCGATGGAACTGCTGGAGATGCGGGCGAAGAATGCGCTGAAGATCTCGCATTTTCTGCACCTGCGGGCAGAGGTCTGTTCTGACACCCTGCTTGAGGAATTGGCAGAGTTTGGGGAAGAAGACCGGGTTGGTCTGGTCTCCCTGATGGATCACACGCCGGGGCAGCGTCAGTTTCGTGACATCTCCAAACTAGAGGCCTATGTCAAAGGCAAGCACGGTTTTGATGAAGCTGGCTTTCAGGCGCATGTGGCGCATCTGAGACAGTTGCGGGAGACCTATGGCGACCTGCATGAAGTCGAAGCGGTCAAGGCGGCGCGGCGCTTTGGAGCAGTGCTTGCCAGCCATGATGATACCACTGCCGATCAGGTTGCGACCTCTGCCGATCATGGCATTCATTTGGCGGAATTCCCCACTACGGTGGAGGCGGCGCGGGCCTGCCATGCTCATGGCATCAAGGTGATGATGGGGGCGCCCAATTTGATCCGGGGAGGCTCGCATTCGGGCAATGTCGCAGCACAGGAGCTGGCCGAGCTGGAGCTTCTGGATATCATCTCTTCTGACTATGTGCCCGGAGCGCTGCTGATGTCGGCGGTGAAACTGGGGCAGATCTGGGGGGATATGGCGCGTGGGCTGTCCACCGTGACACAGGCCCCGGCGGATGCGGTTGAACTGTCTGATAGAGGCCGACTTGAAGTTGGCAAACATGCGGATCTCATTCGCTTCAAACTCATCGACAACACGCCAGCCCTGCGCGGCACCTGGGCACGCGGGCAGCGGGTGGCCTGAACAACCCAAACAAGGGTGACCCGTTTCTTGCGGTTTGAAAGCAGGCTTTGCAACAGGCGCAAGAAACGGATCGCTTGGGCGTCACACCTGACCCTAGACCATGGGCATGCAACAGAGGAAAGGCATGTCCATGGAACTTCAAGGTAAGACAATCATCATCACGGGGGCGAGTAGTGGCATTGGCGCGGCGGCAGCCTTGCTGTTTGCCTCAACCGGGGCAAACGTCGTATTGGGTGCCCGACGGCAGGGAGAGCTCGACAGGCTGGTCGGTCAGATCACCCAGAGCCATGGCAATGCGGTTTGCCTGGTGGGCGATGTCAGCGAAGAGGCCTACAATCAAGAACTGGTGACGCTTGCAGAACAGCAGTTTGGTGGCCTGCATGGCGCCTTTAACAATGCTGGCACAACAGGAGACATGGGGTCGATCCCGGACATGAAGACCGAGACCTGGCAAGAGGTGCTGGCGGTCAATCTCACCAGTGGGTTCTTTGCGGCAAAACATCAGATCCCATCTCTGCGCAAAAGCGGCGGCGGCTCTTTGGTGTTCACCTCATCCTTTGTGGGCCATACCATTGGGTTTCCCGGTATGGGCGCCTATGCTGCTGCCAAGGCAGGGTTGATTGGCATGACGCAGGTTCTGGCCGCAGAACATGGGGGTGAGGGCATTCGCGTCAACGCGTTGTTGCCCGGAGGAACCATGACCCCCATGGCCGGGGAAGATGCCGATTTTCATGCGATGGTACGCGGATTTCACGCCCTCAAACGCATGGCAGAACCAGCCGAGATCGCACAGGCCGCATTGTTCCTACTCTCGGACCGGGCTTCCTTTGTCACCGGGAGCGCCATGCTCGCAGATGGCGGTAACTCCATAACCAAGCTGTAATTTGGACAGAGGTCACAAAAAAGGAGGGGGCTCTGGGTTAGATCCCAAAGCCCCCTCTGTTGGGTGAACACATCGGCCAAGCCCTAGGCGCGGTAGAACATGTAGCGGCCTTCGGGAATGCCTTCGGGGCCTTTTAGCTCTTCAAATCCGACCAGGGGCTGGCCTGAAACCACGATGCCGCCTTTGGCCATAACGGAAGCGATCACCGGTGACATAGCGGCGGCTTCTGCCACATCCTGTTCTTTGACACCAAAGCCAAAATCATAATGGGCCAGAACGATCTTATGGCCCTCGGCCTTGAGGCGCTCCAACATCGGAACCGCTTCGCCTTGTAGGAAATCCTCTTCGGGTGGCACACAGGAGGGGTGGCATTGAAGGACCCGGTCGATGACCCAGACGCGGCGGTCGGGCAGGGTCTCGCGCAGGTGATCATAGGTGCGGCCATTGCCTAGCCCCATATCCAGCACATCGCCCGCAACCCCGGAAATTTCAGCGGCGGCCCAGTTCAGCCCGTCGCGTTGAGCGGTAAAACGGCGCAGCATTGAATCCAATCGGCTCATGTCAGATCTTCCTTGTTGTCAAATGTCCAGACCACTCCAGGGCCTTGCATCAGGTGCGAGATCAATGCCTCGGTAAAATCCCAGATGGCCCTGTCATGCGCCAGATGATGGGTGAGGATACCATAGGGCTCGGTATTCTCTGCAGTGCTGGTCCGGCGTGCCTGCAACTGTTCGCTGACTTGGTTGATCAACCGGTCGGGTGCAACCAGCGACCGGCTGCCCTTCCAGTCAATCGGGTCCAGATGGGTGTTGATCTGCGCCAGTCCCGGCGCGGCCTTAGGGCTTTTGCGTGGGGTAAAGGTCGACAGGGCGGTAAATCCCAGATCTGCCATCTTTGGAGGCAGTTCAGCGGCAATCCGGTTCCAGGGGGGCACAAACATCGGCAGCAGACGCGGGCCAAACAGGGTGTTTAGCCGGGCCAACCCCTGTGCCATATCCGCTAGGGCGTCATCGGTGGGCCGGTCTGCCGGGAACTCGCATTTTTTCCGGCTTGGATCTGCGCGGTTCTGATGCGCCCAGCCATGCACAACAGGGATCAGTTCTGGATGCTGCTCGAGATAAGCGGCGAGTTCAGGCGTTGCGGTCTTGGGGATCACCGCAAGATGCACTGGCAGGGCCAGTTTGCGCGACAAGGCGCTGAGCTGGTCCAACTCTGGTGTCGGCTCAGTCGCGTCATCGTCGCGCCACCACAAGGGCAAGGTCATCCCGGTGTCGCGCCATGTAGCCAGCTCGGCATCCAATTGGCTCCAATCTGGTGTCATGCACCTGCTCCTGCCAGTTCATGGGCAATGCCCACCGCGCGCTGGGCGCCATCAAATTTAAACTGCGCGGCGGAGCGGCGCGGGGATTGGAGCACCTTTTCAACAGCGGCTACCAGACGTTCCGGAGTGAGATCTGCGGTGCGCAGGGCCTCAAATCCTGGCAGCTGCGTCAGGCTCTTGGCACGCAGGCCCTGTTCGACCTCTTTGCCAGCATCAAAGGGGATCACCACGGCAGGGGTCTCTGCCTGCAGCAGGTCTAGTGCAGTGTTGTAACCACACATGCTGACAGAAGCCGCCACATGGGTCAGCATCTGGCGAAAATCAGGACGCGTGGATTCTATCTTGGCCGGAGAGATGGATTTTGACAGCGCGGCAATGCGAGCCGTCGCATCTGTGCCGCCTACTAGGAGCCGCCAGCGATGATCTGGCATCAGCCGTGCCGCCGCCAGAGCTGCCTGATAGATTTCATCTCCGACGCTGCCGCCCCCGGCGCTTACCAGGATCTCACCTAGACCTGCGGCCTGCGGGTGAGCCCCAGCTGCAGCCGGCGCGACAAAGCCCGTGTAACGCAGTTTGGCAGCCAGCATGTCAGAAACTGGCCAGCTGAGCTCAAGCCGCGCGGCCTGTGGATCGGCATGCACCAGAACCGCATCGTAGAAATCTGCTATCACCGCATCGGCCTTGGTGGCCTTTTCCGGTTTGGAGGGCGGCGCCAGGATATCGCGAATCGAAGCCAGGATCTTGGGCGGTTTTGGCAGCGCCTTGGCAGTGCGCAACAGGGCAAGGAATTCATGCCGCAAAGACCGACGGCCAAAAGGGTAGAGCTCGGTGATCAACACATCTGGCTGCATCTGCTGCAACGCTTCGCAAAGTGCAGTCTGGCGGTGCTGGTGATATGTTTCATCAGCCAAGTCGCCCTGGGCCGTTAAAAGCTGGGTGAAACTCACCCCGTCTGAGCGCAGCGGCGGCAGTTGCAGCAGGTCAATCCCCTTGCTGTCCAGTTGTGGTGCAGGAAACCCACCTGAGACAATCTGCACCCTGTCGCCAGCCTCTTGAAAGGCCCGCGCCAGCGTCAGTGCCCGAGACAGATGCCCGGTGCCCAACAGGTGGGTGACAACGATCATCACCTTCATGCTGCGGGCCTTTTCAGCAGGCGCACGGGCTCGGCCCAGGGGGTGAGGGTCCCACCGTCCAGCTCAACAACAAACAGCCGATTGCGTTTGATGCGGAAGGGGGCGGGACCGTCAAAACTCCAGCCATAGGCCTGCGCCAGGATCATCCGCATGATGCCGATATGGCAAACTGCAACCGTGTCGTGCTGCAGGCTGGCAAGCCAGGGTTTGATGCGGGCCCAGACCTCGGCGGGGCTTTCGCCCTGTGGCGGGCGATAGTCCCAGCCCCAGTGCTCGATATCGCGAAAACCACTCTGCGGATCGGCCTTGAGCTCAAGCCCCTTTTTGCCTTCCCAATCGCCCCAGAACATCTCTGTCAGGTTTGGCGCTGTTTGGGGTGTCTGGCCGGTGACCAGTTCGGCGGTTTCCACCGCGCGCGACAGCGGGCTGGACCATAGGTCAGCCTGATCCCAGGGGGCAGGTAGGGAAAATTCGCGAAGCTCTGCACGGGCGGCCTCATCCAATGGGATGTCGCTGCGGCCCTGGATCTGACCAGCGCGGTTCCAGGCGGTATGGCCATGGCGTAAAAGGGCAAGGCGGATCATCTGCTTTTCTCCAACAAAGGCGCAACAGCACTCCAGAAGCGGGCAGAGGCTGCCGGGGCGAGATGGTGGCCCGCGATCCTTTCACGGGCCTTCTTTCCCAGTTTCTGGCGCAGTTCTGGATTGGCCAACAGCTCTTGCAAACGACTGGCCAAGGCGTCGGCTCCAAGTTCCGGGTCAGGATAGCTACCCGGTGCAAGAATGTCCCGCATACCGGGGCGGTCCTGGGCCACAACCGGGAGCCCATGGCTTTGCGCTTCGAGATAGACCATGCCAAAGGCCTCATTAACGCCGGGCCAGAGGAACAGGCTGGCCTGTTCGTAGGCTGCCGCCAGTTCAGATTGAGAGCATTGTCCCAAAAGGGTGACGCGGGTTCCAAAGGGCGCCATCAGGGCCTTAACCTCGGGCCGGGCCGGCCCATCCCCGGCGATCTGGAGCTGCCAATCGCCGTCAAGCGCCTGTAGGCAATCGGCGATGATCTGATAGGAGGCGAGCTTGTCGCCGGGGCGCATCATGCCCACCGTCAACATCGGACCGGATGTTGCGCTGGCTCTGGGAAGGGAGGCGTTTGGTAAAAATGGCGCTAGGCAAACTAGCGTCTGATTGGGATGCTTTTCCCGCTCCAGGGTGATCAGATCATTGGCGGTCAGATAGAAAATCAGCGCTGCGGCATCAGCCGCATCGTGGGCGGCCTGGGCAAACTCGGACCAGGCACCGCTGAGGCGGCTGGTGGCGCGGGTACTTTCGATCTGCACATAGGGGATGTCCCGGGCGCGGGCCACTACTGGGCCGACAAGATCCGGCGCCTTATAGTAGTTGTGGTAGGTCACCCAAAGGTCCATCTTTGGCATCTCTTCGATCAGCCGCCCGGCCTCTAGCGCGGCCTTTTCCCGCAGGTTCTCTTGCAGACTCTGGTCGCCATGTTTGTCAAAGACCTTGAGCTCGGTCACCAATTCGACCTCGGCGCCGCCTGCCTGGATGATCGCCATCAGATTGCGGGCCATTTCCCGATCCCCTGAAGGCACCGGGTGGCGCGGCGATTTCATTGGCGCATAAAAGGCAACTCGTATGGGAGCAGGTTTTTTCATGACCCCTGTAGCATGGCGTCCAGTCGGGCAACCAGCTGGGCAATGCCGGGATCCATGCCAAAGTCACGGCGCAGTCGCTCCAGCGCGGCCTCGGCCATGTTTTGGGCCATGCGTGGCTGCTGTGCCAGCGACAGGAGGGCTGCGGCCAGCGCCTCTGGGTCATCCTTGCTGAGCAACCCATGGGCGCCGCTGTCGATGAATTCCGGGATGGCAGAGACCGGCGTTGACAGGATCGGCAGCAATTGCGAGGCAGCCTCCATCAGCACATTGGGCAATCCGTCGCGATCGCCATCCGCCGCCACCCGACTGGGCAGAACAAAGAGATCAGAGGCCCGCATCGCCGCAATGACCTCGGGTTGGTCACAGGCACCGCGCCAGGTAATGCGCTGGGAGACACCAGCGTCCTCTGCCATGTCCTGCAGCAGATCGTTCAACCCGCCACCACCGATATGAGTCCAGTGCCAATCCAGTTCAGGTGGCAACAAAGCCAGCGCCGCGATCAGCCGGTCAAAACCCTTCTTCTCCACCAGACGCCCCACGGACATCAGTTTGAGCGGATCCTTTGCGCTGCGCCATTTGCGGGCTGGGGGTTTAGGAAACCGTGCCAGATCAAGCCCGTGATAGATCAGATCAATGCGGGTGGGATCATCTGACATTTCTTGCAGGTGACGCGCGCCAAATGCGGTGCAGGTGGCGCCAAAGGCGGCGCCATGGTGCTGGGAGGAAAGTTTCTCGGAAATTTCCCAATCGGGCGAGGTCCAGATGTCCTTGGCATGAGCCGAGAAGCTCCAGGGCAGCCCGCGCATGATCGCCGCATAGCGCGCGACGGATGCGGGTGTATGCAGGAAATGGGCGTAGAGCCCGAGCACCTCGGCAGGGGCTTCGGCTGCCAGCACACAGGCCTGCCCAAAACGGCGGATGCGATTGCGGCTGGGATCGCGGCGCAGGTCTGCCCGCCAGACCCGATAGGCTTCGCCGTAGCCAGGCAGGGCCTGGGCTGTTGTGCGGGCGGCCCAGACGCGACCGGGCTCTTGATAGAGATATTCCGGCAGGTAGCGCACCCGCGCCTGCAACCTGTCGTGCAGCGGGTGGCGTTTGACATCCGTAGGATGACGCAGCGACCAGATCTCAAAGGCCTGCCCGGCTTCTTCCAAGGCCACAAGCTCCTGCGCAATAAAGGTCTCTGACAGCCGCGGCCAGCCTTTGACCAGAACCGCCAAGGGCGGAGTGTTGGAGCTCATTCGGCGGCCTTTCGCGGCTGTTCTTGCAGCAGGGTCGCGACCCGTTTGGTCACGCAGTCCAATCCGTCCAGCAGCCCTTCTGAGAAGGCCGCCGAGGGTGGCTTTTGATTTTCCAGGGCGGCAATGGCCCTGGTCATGGCTTCTGGCGTCCAGCCATCGCGGGTCTCATCGAGCATGGCCACAAGGCCCAGCTCTTCGGCGCGGCTGGCGCGGATCCATTGTTCCAGACGCGGCGTGGTACGCGGGACTATGACGGCGGGTTTGTCAAAGGACAGCACTTCGCAAAAGGTGTTGTAGCCACCCATGCAGACCACGCCCTGCGCTCCGGAAAACAGGTTCTCGATCCGCGATTCAAACCCGACCGAGGTGACCCGCCCCTGCAGGGCCTCAACACGGGCCTCAAAGGCCTCGCGGGTTTCACCGGACAGGAAGGGACCATAGACCAGAACCGCGCGGGGGGACAGGTCAGGATTTTGCTCATAGGCCGAAAGCACCAGATCAACCATCATTGCGCCATCACCGCCACCGCCGGGGGTGATCAGTACATAGGGCTGTTCCTGTGGCGCATCCCATGCGCCCAGATCGCGGCGCAGATAACCGGTCCAGTACATTCGATTTTGCGCCGCCGGGCTGAGGTTCAGCCCCTGGGTCGGGTTATAGATAGAGGCAAGCCCATAGACCCAGATTTCGTCGTAAAATGTCTCGGTGGCCTCAATGGCCTCTTTTCGGGCCCATTCTTCGGCCAGAACCTCTGGCTCGTCCAAAACATCGCGCAGACCGAGCACCAGTTTGCAGCGGCCCTGATCAGCCAGGAATTCCAGCGCAGGCAGCAACTCGCCGCGAAATCCGGTGGGCTCCTTGTCGACAATCAGCACGTCAGGTTCAAATTGCTCGGCCATGGAGCGGATCAGGCCACTGCGCAATTCGGTGGTCTCTTCGATGCTCATGCCCATGGTGCGCGAGGCATAGCTGCCATCGGAGCGCTTGATCACGCCGGGCAGGCGCATGTGGTCAACACGGGTTGGAAAGGCGAAGCGTCCGGCCACGGGTGATCCGGTCAGGATCAAGGCAGAGGCAGAGGGATCGGCGGAGGTGATTGCCCCGGCGAGGGCACGTGATCGGCGCAGATGGCCCAGTCCAAAAGTATCATGACTGTACAGCATCACCCGAGGGCCGCGTTGGGGGTGGTCTGGCTCGCAAGAGGAGTCTGTGGTCGAAGTCATGGGCTAGCCTGCAGGTGTACTACTAGAAGGTGGTGCAATAGGAAGGTGCTGAAA
Source organism: Pseudophaeobacter sp. (assembly GCF_039971195.1). GTDB lineage: Bacteria > Pseudomonadota > Alphaproteobacteria > Rhodobacterales > Rhodobacteraceae > Pseudophaeobacter. The sequence continues at coordinate 43,358 of NZ_JBDWPJ010000069.1, read as the reverse complement.
GCAAGGGGGTTACCCTTTGAAACACCCGATTTTGAAGCGAAATGGCGCCGAGAGGGCAAAAGCAGCAATCCTCTGCATCGTTTCCACCTTTGGCTCAGGCGATTTTGCCCTCTCAGCGCCGATTTGACCCTGCTGGGCCGTACAAAAAGGCTTCCGGTGTCCGTGGCAGCATGATTGCCCATTTGCATCGCTGACAGGTCATTGGGGGCCGGCGGGAGGTGTTCAATTGCGCAATCAAATCAGCGCGGTTACTTTGCTTCAACTAATATCGGAGCCTGTTTGGTATGATCTCTCGTTTTCTTCAGTTCATCTGGTTGAGCCTGGCGCTCATGTTTTTGTCCTTGGCGGTACCACAAACTGGGCTGGCGCAGGAGGCTGTGGAGGGCGCCACGGATCCAGTCGCCCGTGCGGTAGAACTGGCGGCCGAAAGCGGACTTGGCGTCATCATCGTTGATGGCAGTGGGGTCGTGACCGGCGGAGATGAACCCGCGGTTGCGCCCGCTGCCAATTCGATGGAAGGGGCGTCAGCGCTGATGAAGGCGCAGTCGGAATTCCAATCATTCCGACAGGAGCTGCGCAGCCGTCTGGAGGCGCTGCCCTATTCGATCTTTGAGATGAAGTATATTCTGCGCCAGACCAGCCCGGACGGGCGCATCATCACCTATGTCGAAGTGTTGGGCTGGAGCTTGTTGTTTTTGTTTATCGGGCGTTGGCTGTCGGTGGAAATCTACGGCAAACGCATAGCCAAACGCTATGTGGTGGCGCGGATTAAGGAAAACCCGGAGGGCTATTACGAGAAGATGCCCTTTTTGGTCTATCGGTTCTTCATGGGGGTCTTGGGGACTATCTTTGCGATGGTCTTTGCCCTGTTGCTCTCCTATCTGATTTTTGGGGCTTCGGGGGACAGCTCAATCGAATTCACCGTCACTGCGATCTACACGGCCTTTTTTGTCGCCAGTGTTGTTTCCGATCTGTGGCGGATGGTTCTGTCTCCCTATCTGAGCCAATACCGGATGCCGGTGTTTTCTGACGGGGATGCAAAACGGCTGTATTTGTCTGCCTCCCTGCTGGCGACCTATGATGTCTTTTCCCAGATCTTTGCCACCTGGGTTGGTGATTTTGGTCTGAACTATAACGTCTTTGCGCTGGTATCCGGCTTCCTAGCTTTGATTGGTGCCTTGGCCAGCGTGTTTTTGATCGCAATCAACGCCCGTGCCATTTCCAATGCAATTCGCGCGGGGCAGAGCAAGGAAGATTGCTCCTGGTTGCTGCGGATCCTGTCGATGCTCTGGTCACCCGTCATGGTCACCTACATCATCTTTGGTTGGCTGAAACTGGTGTTTGATCTGGTGCTGGAGCGGGAGATGTCGATCCCATTGATGGCGGGCACCTATATGGTGCTGACCTCGATTTTAGTGGTCTATGGCGTGATCAATTACGGCATTGAGGCCTATGCCCAGCGTCGCCGCCTGCCAGAAGTGCTCGACCCGCTGCCCACTGCGGGCGAAGAGGGAACAGGCGAAGATGGCGCTGTTGCGGAGATCTCTGAGGAAGAGATCAAGGCTATGGCGCAGAGCCAGGGCTATCAGCTGTCAAGCTATGAAGACCTGGCGCGACGGGTTGCAGGAATCCTCGCCTTTCTGGTTGGCGCCTATGCCCTCGTTATGGTTTGGAACCCCGAAGCCAAATGGATGACAACCACTGCCGCCGAGCGAGCCTTTGATGTGGTGGTGATCCTGTTCATGGGCTACGTTGTTTATCATACCGCGCGGATTTGGATCGACAGCAAGATCGACGAAGAGGTCGGTGATGTCCAAGAAGCCGAACTGGGGGATGAGGGCGGCCATGGCGGCGCCAGTCGTCTCGCCACCCTGCTGCCATTGTTTCGCGGCGTTATCCTGGCCGTAGTTGTTGTCTCCATCATTCTCATCGTGTTGCTGGAACTGGGCGTCAATGTGAGCCCGCTGTTTGCCGGTGCTGGTGTGGTGGGTCTGGCTGTTGGCTTTGGCTCGCAGACCCTGGTGCGGGATATCTTTTCGGGCGCGTTTTTCCTGGTGGATGATGCCTTTCGCAAGGGGGAGTATATCGATATTGGCGATGTGAAAGGCACGGTTGAAAAAATCTCGGTCCGGTCTTTCCAGCTGCGTCACCATCTGGGCGCGCTGCACACCATTCCCTTTGGCGAGATCAAGGTGCTGACCAATTACTCGCGCGATTGGGTGATGATGAAGCTGCCGCTGCGGGTGACCTATGACACCGATGTCGACAAGGTCCGCAAGATGATCAAGAAGTTGGGGCAGGAACTGCTAAGCGATCCGGTGATTGGCGACAGCTTTATGCAGCCGCTGAAATCGCAGGGCGTCATCGAGATGCAGGATTCAGCAATGATTATCCGGGTGAAGTTCATGACCAAACCGGGGGATCAATGGCTGATCCGTAAACGCGTCTATCAGGATATCCGCGAACTCTTTGCCCGCGAAGGCATCAGGTTTGCGCATCGCGAGGTCACGGTGCGCCTGGCGGAAGATCAGGCTGAGGACATTCCGCAGCAGAAAAAAGAAGCCATGGCAGGTGCCGTTCAGGCCGCCATTGATGAAGACATAATGGATGTGAATGGCGGCGGCGATGACCGCTAAGACGATTTAGGGCGGGCGTGTTTCCATCTGCAGAAGCTGTTCTGCAGGGCAAAGGGGGGGCTCCCGCCCCCAACACGGTCCGCTGGCGCGCCTCGTTTGGCGTTGGGCTTGGCGCCGGGCCAGAGGCCCGGCGCGCGATCGCTTTGCCGCAGCCCGTATTGGTCACTAATAGCCTAGGAAGATGCCAACCACTGCGGTGATGCGCTGCCACAGGCGCGGGCCGGGCTGTCCCATTGCATTCGGGTTTCGCCAATTTGCAGCGCAGGTTTCAGGCGCCGCGCCGGTCCCCAGCTGCTGTTCTCAACCTCTTCGGCGTAGTCCTCTGGGGTGGGGGCGGTGATTGGGGCGCCTAAGAGCTGCCTCGGGATCTGGACCAGCTCTTCGGCCATGCGGGCTAGGGAAAGCCGGGCGCTGGCGGCAGCTTGGGTCGTTTGTGCCCTGGTGAGGGCATTCAGAACCGCGGCGGCGAGCAAATAGCCGGTCGCATGATCCAGGGCCTGAACCGGCAGGGGTGTTGGCTTGTCGGTCGCAGCCCAGTGGGATCCGGCCTCAGCGATACCCGCACTCATCTGCACCAGGCTGTCAAAACCGCGCCGCTTGGCCCAGGCGCCGGTCCAGCCATAGGCATTGAGGCAGACCTCGATCCGGTTGGGGGCAATTTGTGTGCGCTTGGGACGGCTGAGGCCAAGACCGTCCAGAGCGCCGGGGCGATAGCCGTGCACCAGAACATCTGCCTGAGCCAGCAGTTCTTCGAAACGTTGCAAATCCTCCCTGTCACGAAGATCTAGTGTGGCCATGGACTTGCCCAAGGAGATATCCTGTATCACGCCGGGCTCGTCCCAGCCGGGGGGGTCAATGCGCAAGACCTCTGCTCCAAACCCCGCCAGGGTTCGGGTGGCAATCGGACCGGCCAATACCCGCGTGAGATCCAGCACCCGCAGTCCGGCCAGAGGGCGCGCAGCTGTTGCCTCGGGACGATTGCGGAGCAGAACGGGACGCGGGGCCACCCAGTTCACCAGCGGCTCTTGCGTGACGGCCTGCCCCTGTGGATGTTCCAGCCACTGCGCCCGACTGCGCATGAAGGCGGCAACGCCACCGCGCTCCACCACGGCGCTTTCCAGCTCTGACCCATTCCATGTCTCCACGGCGCTACGCACCGCTGCGGGGTCTTCGGCGCAGCCCAGAACAGACAAGGCCGCCGCGCGGTGATGCGGCAGGTTGGTGTGCAGCCTGATCCAGCCATCCCGGCAGGGGTAGTTGCCGGCAATCGGGTCCCAGAGGCTGGGCAGTTCCCAGCCCTGGGCGGCAAAACTATAGCCAAACCAGAGCGAGGCTAGGCGCTGATTTACAGTCACCGGCAAGACCTCAGAGCTAAGCTCTGTGGCCTGCATCAGCAGGGCCATTTGTTGGCCGACGGCGGCAAAGCTGGCATTGGCCAGCTCACTCACGGCAAAGGCGCTGTCGTAGCGCCCGGACCCGGTAACCTGATAGCTTCCTGGGGCCGGGAAGTCTTGTAGCAGCGTCATTGTTGGTAGGGGTCCAGACTGTCGCGCAACCCGTCGCCAAAGAAGTTGAAGGCCAGCACGATAATGACAATTGGCAACATCGGGATTGCGGTCCAGGGGTAGATCTCGATTGAAGCGAGGTTCTGCGCATCATTGAGCATCACCCCCCAGCTGACCGCTGGCGCCCGCAGGCCGAGGCCAAGGAAGGACAGCGCCGTTTCGCCAAGGATCATGGCCGGGATCGACAGGGTAGCCGAGGCAATAAGATGTGACATGAAATTGGGGATCAGGTGTTTGCGGATAACCCGGCCCGAAGAGGCTCCCATCATTTCAGCTGCGCGGACATATTCCTCTTCGCGTAAGGAGAGGAATTTGGCCCGTACCGAACGCGCCAGTCCCGGCCAATCCAGGATGCCAAGGATCACCGAAATGATAAAGAACACCGCCACCGGTGACCAGTTGGAGGGGACTGCCGCTGACAGGGCCAGCCAGAGCGGTAGTTCAGGCAGCGAGCGCAACACCTCGATCACCCGGTTGATCACCCAGTCGATCTTGCCGCCGAAGTAGCCCGCAACCGAGCCGAAGAATATGCCCAGCACAAAGGAAACCGAAATACCAATGAGGCCGACGGTTAGCGAGAGCTGCGCCCCGTAAAGGATGCGGCTGAAGATATCACGCCCCAGCCTGTCAGAGCCCCAGAGGAAGACCGTGGCACCTTCGGGAGCGCAGAACAGATGCGTCTTTGATGGGATCAAACCGGCGATATTGTAACGCTTGGCCTCGCAAAAGAAATCCAGCTTGAGCGGGTTGTCCAGATCCGGTTTGAACACCCATTGAAAGGTTTCCAGATCGGCCTCGGAGGTCATCGGATAAATGAAGGGGCCGAGGAATTCGCCCTCGTGGAAGAAGTTGATCGATTGCGGCGGCGAGTAGAGATGCTCGCTCATCCGTTGGTTCGGACCATAGGGGGCGATGAAACCCACTACCGGCAACAACAGATAGCAGATCAACAGGAAGGCCCCAGAGATCAGCCCCAGCTTGTGGGTCTTGAACTTGCGCCAGATCAGCACAGAATTGGGGGCATCCAGATCTTTGCGCTCTAGCTCCAGCAGGGAGGCCTGCGGATCATAGGGCGCGTCATCAACAAAACGTCCGTCAGGAAGATGGGTCATGCGTCACGCCCCTCGTATCGAATGCGGGGATCCAGCAGAACCAGCAGCACGTCGGAAATCATGGTGCCGATCAGGGTCAGCAGGGCGACAAACATCAAGACAAAGGCTGACAGGAACATATCCTGGGTCTTGAGGGCTGTCAGCAGGGTTGGCCCGATGGTCTGCAGGCCGAGGACGACCGAGACCAGAACCGATCCGGAAATCATCGAAGGCAGCAGGTTGCCGATATCCGCCACAAAGGGATTAAAGGCCACCCGTAGTGGGTATTTTGCCAGCATCCGCGAGGGTGACATTCCCTTGGCCACGGCGGTTTCGACATAGGGTTTACCCAGTTCGTCCAGCATATTGGCGCGCAGCCGCTGCATCATCGCCGAAGCCCCGGAGGTGCCAATGACAAAGGTTGGAACGATCAGGTGGATCAGGATGGATTTAACCTTGTCCCAGGTCATCGGCTCGCCTTCAAAGGCCGGATCCATCAAGCCGCCAATGGGCAGGTTGAACCAGCGGTGGCCATAGTAGAACAGGATCAGCGCCAGCAGAAAGTTTGGCGTGGCAAGGCCGAGGTAGCCCACAAAGGCCGAGGTGTAATCCACCCAGCTACGGGCGCGGGCTGCCGCCAGAACACCCAGCGGCAGGGCAACGAGATAGACAAAAAGCACCGCTGCCAGATTGACCAGCACAGTGAGCCAAAGACTGTCTCCGACGATCTCGGCCACAGGGCGGTCAAACTCAAAAGACCAGCCAAAATTGCCTTGGATCAACCCGGAGAACCCATGCGGGCCGGGCAGGAAGCCAACCCAGATGAAGTACTGCTGCCACAGTGGCTTATCCAGCGCATATTCACTGCGCAGGAACTCAGCCTTGGCAACCCCGGCGGATTGCCCGCTGGCACGCAGTTCAGCGATCTGGTTTGACAGATAGTCGCCGGGTGGCAGGTTGATAATCACAAACACCAGAATAGAGACCACCCAAAGGGTCAGCAACATCGTGCCAAACCGGTAGATGGCGTAGCGTAGAATTTCCATCAGCCCTCACCATCCTGAAAATAGAATTCATCCGGGCGATAGACGCCAAAATGCGCGCCGGGCTCCCAGGCCCAGATGCCCTGTTTTGGGACGTTGCGCAGCCGCTTGGAGACAACGACCGGCTGCGGCGCGGCGGCAACAATGCCGATACCATAGACCTGGTCGGAATGGATCCAGAGCATCTGAGCCCAAGCCTCAGCGCGTTCGGCGTCGGAAGTGGCGGCCTTCCATTTCTCCATCAGTTCCATCAGGCGGATGGCGGGTTCCATGTCGGGCTCTTCGCCCGACATGCCGCCGGTCTGGTAGTGCTGTCCCCATTTTGGCCAGGCCAGGAAGACCTGATCGGTGGGCGCCAGATAGGCGGGCGATGTGTGTTTCTGCGGCAGACCGTTGTCCCAGCCGTACCAGACCGAGGCCATGGTGGTGCCGGAAAACACCCGATTGCGCAGGATGTCGCGGTCTAGCGGGCGCATGATCAGTTTGACGCCAATATCATTCCAGTCATCGGTGATGATCTGCAGGGCGTTTTCGACTTCCTGTCGCTCGCCTGCTGTTTCGACGATCAGCTCCATGGGGCGGCCGTCCGGCAGATAGCGAATACCATAGCCGTCCTTTTCCGTGAGCCCCGCATTGTCCAAGAGTTCATTGGCCAGATCTGGGTCAAAGGAGGCCCAGGCCTCCCGCAGTTCCGGCTTGAAGAAGGGGCTTTGCTCCAGCACCGACATGGCACCGGGTTTGGCCAGCTTGAAATAGAGCGCCTTGTTGATGGCAGCCCGGTTGATCGAGAGCGACAGGGCCCGGCGCACATCAACATTGCGCAGCACGTCACGCCAAACGGGGTCCGAGACATTCAGGTTGGGGTAGATGGCGATCTGCGAGGCCGCCCCGGTTCCCCAAAGATAGGTCTGATAATTGCCGCCATCGTTTTCGCCTTTGCGCAGGATCGGGATATCACGAAAGCCAAGGCCACGGGCCTGCAGGTCAGATTGCCCGGCGTTGGATTTTGCCGCAACCAGCCCGCCTGCCACAATCTCCATCTCAACGGTATCGATATAGGGCAGCTGCAGGCCGCGGCTGTCGACCCGGTGGTAGTAGGGGTTGCGCACAAACTGATGACGGATCCTCTTGCCTGCGGTGGCATTGATCCAGGGCTGCAGGGTGGGCAGTTCGTGGTTATCGAACTTGTACATATTGTCGTATTTGTTGTGCAACGCTGCCCAGCTTTTGACGCGGGCGTAGTCGACTTCCGCCGCCAGAGACTCGGAATCTGTGTAGTCTGCATGAAACTGCATCAGATAGGTCGACGGCCGGTAGATGAAGGGAGGACGTGCCTGCGCCAGGTTTTGCAAAAACTGTGGGTTGGGACTGTCCCATTCATAGACAACTGTGGTCTCATCCGGAAAACTGACCTCAGGCAGTTTGCCATCCGCATAAAGGAAATCCGGCGGCCCCGCCGGGCTTAGCAGCGGGTTGTTGGCGATGTCATTCCACCAGTATTCAAAATCTGCCGAGGTAAAGGGATCGCCACTGGACCAGCGATGACCTGGGCGCAGTTTAAGGGTGTAACGCTTATTGTCTTCATTCTCATAGCCCAGCAGGATATCTGGTTGCAGCTCGTAATCCTCGGTGTAGCCCACCAGGCGGGCGTAGCCATAGACAACCATCTGCCGGATGTCCTTGGAGCGGGTCACCATGGTGTTGAGCGTGCCGCCTTGCTGGCCAAATTCCCGGTCCCGTGCCTCCAGATCTACAATCAAAGGAACATGTGGCAGCCGTTCAGAGATGGGAGGCATATTGCCAGCCTCCACTTCTGGCTGCCAAAAGCTGCTTTCGACAAAGCTGGGTCCGGCCAGGCTGGGGAGCGGGGTCAACAGGCAGGCCGTGGCAAGAGCAAGGGCGGTTTTTGTGAGGTTAAACATGGCAGCGTACCTTGTGACCGGGTTCGAGCGGCACCAGGGGCGGCGCTTCGAAGCCAGAGAATTTGAAGTTTTCAGGCCAATCTTCGGGGCTGCCTGCCCCCTGCGCCACCAGCTTGAGGTCAATTGGCCGGTGAATGTCCGGCTCTGGTTGGGCGGCAATAAGGGCCTTGGTGTAGGGGTGCTGCGGATTGTGGAACAGGGTTTCAGGCGTGGCCTGTTCAACCACCAATCCGCGCCGCATCACAGCGACTTCATCGGCAATCCGAGCCACCACGGCCAGATCGTGACTGATGAACAGATATGAGAGCTGTTTCTGATCGCGGATCCGTTCCAGAAGGCGCAGGATCTGTTCCTGTACCGAGACATCCAGCGCAGAAGTAGGCTCGTCACAGACCAGCAGCGAGGGCTCCAGCATCAGGGCGCGGGCAATTGACAGGCGTTGGCGTTGGCCGCCAGAAAAGGCGTGAGGAAAGCGTTGCAGCATATCCGCGCCCAGCCCGACCATCTGCAGCATCTCTGCTGCCTTGTCGCGCTGTTCAGCACGGCTGCCGATCTTGTGAATTTCCAAAGGCTCAACCATCGTGTCAAAAATGCGCATCCGTGGGCTGAGCGAGGAATAGGGATCCTGAAACACCATTTGGGCTTCGCGCTGAAAGGCGGTGCGGGCGGTGCGATCCATCTTGTGCACCTGGATCGCTGCGTCCCCTGAGTTGGCGCGAAACAGCACCTCGCCGCCCTCGTCTGGTGGTTCTGCACCCAGGGCAATGCGGGCAGCAGTGGTCTTCCCGGACCCGCTTTCGCCAACAATGGCGAGGGTCTTACCACGCGGCAGATGCAGGTCAACGCCGCGACAGGCATGGATCAGGCTGGGGGCTTTCCAGCCCTTGCCAGCGCGCATGGTGTAGGTTTTGGAGACGGAATTCAGCTCAAGAATGAGGTCCTGCTGGGCGGGGACCGGCGTCGGTGCCGCAGCAGCTGGTATCTTTGGTGCCGCGTCGATCAAGGCACGGGTGTAGGCATGAGCTGGCTCTGAAAGCAGAGGTTCTGCCGCACCGGATTCCATGACACGCCCCTTGTGCATCACCACGACCTGCTCTGCCATATTGGCCACCACGCCAAGATCATGGGTGACCAGGATCATCGCCATGCCGGTATCGCGCTGCAGTTCCTTCATCAGCCCCAGAACCTGCGCCTGAGTGGTCACATCCAGTGCGGTGGTCGGCTCATCCGCGATCAGCAGTTTTGGCTTGGCCACCATGGCCATGGCGATCATCGCCCGCTGGCGCATGCCGCCGGAGAGCTCAAACGGATAAGAGCTGTAGGTGCGTTCGGGGTCAGGGAAGCCAACGCGTTCAAAACAGGTGAGCACTTCTTTCTTGGCGGCAGCTTCGCTTTTGCGGCCATGCAGCCAAAGTACTTCGGCCACTTGGTTGCCAATGCGGTGCAGGGGCGACAAGGAGCGCATCGGCTCCTGAAAAATCATCGAGATTTGATTGCCGCGCAGGTCCCGCATGGCGCGTTCCGGCAGGCGGACAAGATCCCTGCTGTCAGAACCATCATTGAACTCAATAGTGCCAGAGCGGATCTGCGCGGCCTTGGGCAGGATGCGCAGCACCGCACGGCAAGTCACAGTCTTGCCAGAGCCGCTTTCACCGACCAAGGCGAGAGTCTCTCCAGCGGCCACATCAAAACTGACATTGCGGACAACAGCATCTTCCTTGCCAAAGCCGATGCTAAGGTCTTTTACCGAGAGCAAAGGCGCCATTTAACGCTGCCCACGGTCATGTTTAGGTCCGGTCATAGTGTCCCGTCTTTCCCTGATCTTTTTTGCCCTCACCTTCGCGTGTGGCCCGCTGCCTAGTCAAACCCCATTTGCCTGAGTGCTGTTTTCCGGAGAGAAAATTGATCGAACGGGGCTACAGGGCCACAATTTGCGCCTCTTGGGGGGTAATAGTCAGCAAGTGCTACACATTTGTGGCGAGATCTGACAGATCAGGGCGAGGCGCAGGCGCGGCAATTGGGTGACCCCTTTGCGGAGCGCGCGCGGGCTGGCCAAAGGAGACCTGGCATGATCACTCGATTGGATCTTTTTATTGACCGCATGGTGTCGCAACGCGCCTGTTTGGATTTTGGCATCAGCCAAACGGAGGACCTGCCGGGGCCAGTGTTTGAATTGGGCCTGGGCAATGGTCGCACCTACCATCACATGAAACACAATATCAAAACCCGCGACCTCTATGTGTTTGAACGCGCTGTGGCTTCGCATCCAGACAGCACCCCGCCCGAAGAGCTGACCATCCTTGGGGATGTGCGCGAAACCCTGCCTGCCGCGCTGGAGCGGTTTGGCGCTACTGCCAGTCTGATACATGCAGATCTGGGTGGCCACGATCGGGCCAAGAACGATGCTTTTGCCCGGTTGATTTCACCGCTGGTTGAACCACTTTTAGGCGTTGGTGGTTTGATGGTCTCTTCTGACCGGATGTATTTCGAAGGCCTGACGGAAATGCCTTTGCCACCCGAGGCGGTCGAAGGGCGCTGCTTTATCTATCGCCGTGACGCCTAACGCAATTCCGGACTGGGACGTGTGGTCACACTGGTCGTTACCCGCCCTGACCTCCTAGGCTGTGCCGCAATCACGTAGGGATCCAGGAGGCCAGCCGATGATTTTTTATGATTGCTCCACCGCGCCCAACCCGCGCCGAGCGCGGATGTTTCTGGCGGAAAAAGGGCTTAAGCCAGAAAGCCATGACATCTCGATTGCCAAAGGCGAACAGTTGCAAGACGCCTTTCGTGCCGTCAATCCACGAGCGACCATTCCGGTCCTGGTGACCGATGCGGGCAGCGTGTTGACCGAAAACCTAGGTATTGCCGCATATCTTGAGGCCCATACCCCTGAGCCGGCCCTGATGGGGCGCACGGCGGATGAAAAGGGCCTGGTGCTGATGTGGAACTCTATCGTCGAGCAGCAGGGCGGCATGCCCATCGCTGAGGCGCTGCGCAACACCCATCCAGCCTTTAACAACCGTGCTATTCCCGGCCCGGATAATTATGCCCAGCTGCCGCAACTGGCAGAGCGTGGTTTGGCCCGTACCCAGGCCTTTTTTGCCCTGCTCGAAGAACGGCTGAACGAAAGCCCCTATCTGGCTGGCGAAGAGTTCACCCTGGCGGATATCTCGGCCTTTGTCTTTGTCGAATTTGCCCGGGTCATCAAACAACGCATTCCCGAAGAGAACGCTGCCAGCCTTGCCTGGTACAAGTCCATCAAGGCGCGCCCCAGCGCCCAGCTGTGATCGCAGGGGGCTTACCCATCTGACAAAGACTGGACAACACCCCGCGCCCGCCGCAGGGTGTTTGTGTCCAACTCTGTATGAGATCTAAGCCATGCCGCCAAAACCGCTTTTGCACCGTGATGACCCCAGCGCCGAGCCGCTGGTCGGCAATGTCAAAGTCACCCGTGAAGATTGGCTGAACGTGGCCATGGATGTGCTGATCTCGGATGGGGTTGAACAGGTCAAGGTGCTGGCTCTGGCGGAGCGGATGAATGTCTCGCGCTCGTCTTTTTACTGGTACTTCAAGTCGCGCCAGGATCTGCTGGACGCACTGCTGAAAACCTGGGAACAGACCAATACGGCCGCCATGGTGGCCCGCGCCGAAGCCCCGGCAGAGGCGATCACCGGTGCGGTTCTCAATGTGTTTCACTGCATCGCCAATCCAGCCCTGTTCAACACCGCGTTGGATTTTGCGGTGCGGGACTGGGCGCGGCGTTCAGGCAAGGTACGCAGTCTGCTGGACCGGTCGGATGCGCGCCGGGTAGAGGCCTTTACTCAGATGTTCCTGCGCTACGGCTTTGGTGCGCTGGAGGCTATGACGCGAGCCAAGGTGCTGTATTACATGCAGCTCGGCTATGACATGGCGGAGCCAAATGAGAGCCACGCGCATCGTTTGGAGATGACGCCGCAGTATCTCAAGGTTTTCACCGGCTGTGAGCCAAGCGCGACGGAGCTGGAAGAGTTCACTGCCTTCACCAAGAAATACTGGGACCTTTGAGGTTTTGCCTCGCTGGCGCGACTTCGTAGCAAGGGAAAAAAGGACCCCGACTGGGGCCCTTTTTGTTTTAGAGCTTTTTCAAAAGACGCTCAGCAGTGGCGCGATGCTTGTGAGCCGCCTCTTGTCTGACCGGACCGTAGCCGCGAATTTCCATCGGGGCCTTTAGGATCAGCAGGCAGTCGCGGTGCTTTTCACTGTTGTAATTGGTCGAGACTGACCGCATTGCCGCTTCAAACCAGGCCAGCAGGCTACGGTGCAGACGGGCTTCCTCATGGTAGCCAAAGGGGTTCAGGATACTGCCACGCAGGCGTTTTCCGCGGGTCAGTAGCGACAGGGCCGGACGCAGCCAGGGGCCAAATGTTTTTTTGACCGGGCGGCCACGGGCATCCTTTTTGCGGCTCAGCAGCGGCGGGGCCATGTGGTACTTGATGCTGTAATCACCCTCAAATTCCTGGGCGATCTGATCCTTGAAGCCCTCGCCGATCATCAGGCGGGCGACCTCAAATTCGTCCTTATAGGCCATCAGTTTGAACAGAGACCGGGCAGTGGCCTCGGTAAGCTCATCCTTGGCGCCCTGGGGCAGCAGGCTGGTAAAGGCCCGCAGCGTTTCTGTGTAGCGGTTGGCATAGGCGGCATCCTGATAACCGGCCAGGAAAACAGCGCGGCGCTCGATGATCTGCTCAAGTGTTTCCGCGACCTCTGGGGTCTCTGAATAGAATTGCGACACCAGAGCGGGATCCACTGCCATGGCCCGGCCAATGGTAAAGGCGAGGTGGTTCTTCTCGATGGCGACGCCGTTCAATTCAATTGCTTGTTCCAGCGCGACGGCGCTGACAGGGACCAACCCCTGTTGCCAGGCAAAACCCAGCATCATCACATTGGCCAGAACCGCATCGCCCAACAGGGCCTCGGCGGCCTCGTTGGCGTTAAACCCGCTGAGGTTTTCAGGACCGACAGCCGCAGCGATCTGTTGTTCACGCACCCCTGTCATAAGATCGGCGTCGCGGCGCAGCACCAGATCTCCGGTGGGCATCTCGGCGCGGTTCAGTACGATGCGGGTGCCTGCGCGGTAATGGGCCGAGGCTTTGGGAGCCGAACTCACCACGACATCACAGCCAATCACCGCATCTGCCGCTGCCTGATCGATGCGCACCTGGTTGAGGCCGTCGGGGCTGGCAGAGAGGCGGATGTAGCTCAGAACAGTGCCAAATTTCTGGGCAAACCCGGTGAAGTCCAGCACGCTGGAGCCTTTGCCCTCCAGATGCGCCGCCATGGTGATTAGCGCCCCCACGGTGACAACGCCGGTGCCGCCAACCCCGGTGACCAGTAGGTCAAAGGGCCTGTCCAGAGCGGGCAGGGCGGGGGCCGGCAGTTTTGCCGCCAGTGCTGCACGGTCCAGACCCGCGGGCAGTTTCTTGCGCCGCGCGCCGCCTTCGACAGTGACAAAGCTGGGACAGAAACCGTTGAGACAGGAGAAGTCCTTGTTGCAGGAGGAGAGGTTGATTTTGCGCTTGCGGCCAAAGACGGTTTCCTTTGGCTCGACGCTCAGGCAGTTGCTTTCAATCGAGCAATCGCCGCAGCCTTCACAGACCAGATCGTTGATAAAGGCAAACTTCTTGGGGTCTTCCATGGTGCCACGCTTGCGGCGGCGACGTTTCTCGGTGGCGCAGGTCTGCTCATAGATCAGGGTGGAGACACCTTTGACCTCGCGCAGCTCGCGCTGGACCAGATCCAGATCGACGCGGTCGTGGAAGGTGGTGCCGCTGGGGAAGTCGGCGCGATTGAATTTGCTGATGTCATCCGAAACCAGGGCGATGCGCTGCACGCCCTCGGCGCGGCAGGTCTGGGCGATGCCGGTGACAGAGACAGGGCCATCAACAGGCTGGCCACCGGTCATGGCAACTGCATCGTTATAAAGGATTTTATAGGTGATATTGGTCCGTGCAGCCACTGCCTGGCGGATGGCCAAGGATCCCGAGTGATACCAGGTGCCCTCGCCGAGGTTCTGGAACACATGTTTGCCGCCATTATACTGCGAGGCCGCCGTCCAGGTGACGCCTTCGCCGCCCATTTGCGCGTAGCCAGAGGTCTCGCGGTCCATCCAACTGGCCATGACGTGGCAGCCAATGCCGGATTTTGCCTCGCTGCCCTCGGGCAGTTTGGTCGAAGAGTTATGCGGGCAACCGGAACAGAAATAGGGCGTGCGGTTGGCGCCGGGCACATTGATCAGTTTCGGGGGCTCTGCCAGCAATTCGGCGGCCTTGGCGGGCAGGCCTTCACCGGGGAAGAATGTGTCCAGACGTGCAGCGACAATGGGCGCCAGCATCAGGGGGCTCAGCTCTCCGGTCCAGGGGATCAGCGGCTCGCCCTGGCTGTCGTATTTGCCGACCATCTTGTTGGGTTTGTCGCCGGGCCAGTCGTAGAAATACTCCTTGAACTGGCTTTCAATGATGCCGCGCTTTTCCTCAACCACCAGCACTTCGTCTTTGCCGCGCATGAACCGCAGCGCCTCGGGGCGGGCCAGGGGCCAGACCATGCCGACCTTGTAGATGTCGATACCAAGGCGACGACAGGCCTCTTCGTCCAGACCTAGCAAACGAAGGGCCTCCATTAGGTCCAGATGACCCTTGCCGGTAGTGACAAAGCCAAACTTGGCCTCCTCCACGTCGTAGATACGCCGGTCAATTGGGTTGGCCTCTGCAAAGGCGCGCACGGCTTTGATCTTGGCGCGGATGCGGGTCTCGATCTCGGGGGAGGGCAGATCAGCACGGCGGATGTGCAGCCCGCCGGGGTAGTCCGGCAATTCAGGATAGGTGAAGTCGCGATCCTGTTGCAGCTCGACCGAGCGGGCACTTTCCACGGTTTCTGACACCGCCTTGAAGCCGACCCAGGTGCCGGAATAGCGCGACAGGGCAAAGCCATATTCGCCATAGGTGAGGAATTCGGAGACATCTGCCGGGTTCAGCACCGGCATGAACCAGGACATGAAGGCCACGTCAGACTGATGCGGCATTGACGAGCTGACGCAGCCATGGTCATCCCCCGCGACGACCAGAACGCCGCCCTTGGAAGACGAGCCATAGGCATTGCCGTGTTTCAATGCATCGCCAGAGCGGTCAACGCCGGGACCCTTGCCATACCACATGGAAAACACGCCCTCGACCTCGCAATGCGGATCAAGAATGGCTTGCTGTGCCCCCAGAACCGCCGTTGCGCCGAGATCTTCGTTGACCGCAGGCATAAAGATGACGCGGTTTTCTTCCATCCGCTGGCGGGAGCGCCAGAATTCAAGATCCACGGCCCCCAGCGGAGAACCCCGATAGCCAGAGACAAAACCCGCAGTGTTGAGCCCGGTAGTGCGGTCGCGCCGGGATTGGTCCAGCATGATCCGGGCCAGAGCCTGGGTGCCGGTCAGAAAGACGCGACCCTCTGTCTGTTCATAGCGGTCGTCAAGTTTATAGCTGCGGAATTCGTGGCTCAGCTCGGTCATTCTGGCGGTCCTTGCGGGTTTTTTGGCTGGGATGAGCGGGAATACCGCTCTTTGTGGCAGGATATTCCTGATTTTCTGAAAAGATCTGCCTGAATTGCTGGTTTTTTCACTTCATTTGGGTATTTTACCCGTATCAGATTGAAAAAATGGTTTAGTTACTCGAAATGCACTCACTTGACGACCGTGACCGCCACATTCTGCGCCTTCTGCAGGAAGATTCACGCATCTCCAATGCGGAGCTAGCCGAGCGGGTCGGCATGTCAGCCTCGGCGCTGTGGCGCCGGGTGCGGGCGCTGGAAGAGAGCGGCGTGATCGAACGCTATGGTGCGGTGGTCAATGCGCCCGCTATGGGGCTGGGGTTTCAGGCTATCGTGCATGTGCATCTGACCCGGCATGATCCGGAAAAACTGGCAGAGTTCATTCGCGCCGTCGAGCTGAGTCCATTGGTGCAGGAATGCTATGCCACCACTGGTCAGTCCGATTATCACCTGCGCATTTTGGCACCGGATCTGGAAGCCTATAACCGTTTCTTGGAGGAGTTTCTGTTTCGCCTGCCTGCCGTTGCCTCTGCGCAAACCAATGTGGTGCTTCGCACCATCAAGCGCGATCAGCCTGTGGTGCCTTAAAAGGGGAGGTGGTGCCTGCGGCTACCGGGTCTTAGACCCCGAGGCATTTGACCCAAAGCGCGGTCATGGCGATATAGGTCAGCTGATGCAGACATTGATCGGTGCCCATGGCCCGCCAGAACACTGCCTGCTGCGGGTTCAGCTCTTTCTTTTCAGAGTAATGCGCCTTGCCAAAATCGATGTGGAAATGCACCACCCATTCGGCCAGACACAGGGCAAGAATAAAGCCAACCGGCGCGCCCATGATCACAAAAACGACGACCGAAAACAGCGCATGGACCCCGGCGTGCTGGGCGCGGCCGGCATGGAGATAAACATTGCGGCCAGAAAGCATCTTGGGCGTTTGCAAAAAGAAGTCGGCAAAAAGATGTTTTATCTGCAACAGGCAGAGCAACATCAAAACGGATCCGACAATTTCTGGCAAGGCAGTCCCCTGTGACAATTAAACGCTCTGAAACCATACGGGTTTTTTACAAGCTGGCAAATACTGCGTAGCACAGATGCCGTAACGGGACAGTGAACTTCGTCACACCCGCCGTGCACTTCTGCCCATTGCCTGTCAGGGGCAATCCGCGTTAGGCATAGGGGGTCTTTTTGCTGCAGCCAAAGTTGGAGCTCTCCCATAGAACGTTCCCTATTCCGTTTTATCTGGAAATATTCCAAACGCGACCAAGTGATCCTGCTGGCGGTCACCACCTGTCTTTTCCCGCTTTTGTATCTGACGCTGGAACTGCCCAAGCGGATCATCAATGACGCCATCGGCGCGCAGAGCAGCCGGATTGACTTGTTCGGCTCCACCATTGATCAGCTGGACTACCTCTGGATCCTCTGTGGAGGGTTTTTGCTTGCGGTGCTGCTGCACGGGCTGCTGAAGATGCGGATCAACACCATGAAAGGGGTGCTGGCTGAACGCATGCTGCGGCGGTTTCGCTACAAGCTGATCGCCCGGGTGCTGCGTTTCCCGCAGCCCTATTTTGAACGGGTCAGCCAGGGTGAGCTGGTTTCGATGATCACCTCGGAAAGCGAGCCGATGGGCGGGCTGATGGGCGATGCCGTCAGCCAGCCGGTGCTGCAGGCTGGCCAGATGCTGACCATCCTGTTTTTCCTGTTCACCCAAAGCCCCTGGTTTGGTCTGGCCGCAGTGGCGCTGATCCCATTGCAGGGCTGGTTGATTCCGATGTTGCAGCGGCAAATCAACCTGTTGAACAAGACCCGCATCCACCAAGTGCGGGCCTTGGCGAGCGAAATAGGTGAGAGTGCTGCCGGGGCCTCGACCCTGCGCATCAATGGCGGCTGGCGCTACCGGATGGCGGTGATCACGGATCGGCTGGGGCGGCTTTATGATATCCGCTTCCAGATCTATCAGAAAAAATTCTTCATGAAGTTTCTCAACAACTTCATCACCAATCTGACGCCTTTCTTTTTCTATGCGGTTGGCGGCTACCTGGTGTTGCGTGGGGATGTCTCTCTTGGGGCGCTGGTGGCAGCGCTTGCGGCCTACAAGGATCTGGCCTCACCCTGGAAGGAACTGCTGGCCTATTACAACCAGACCCAGGACATGGGGCTTCGGTGGGATGTGATCCTGGAACGATTCGCGCCTGCGGGCATGGTGCGCGAAGAGCTGATGTCAGGCGAACCTGACAAGCAGATCCATCTGAAAGGGGATATTGCACTGAACGGGGTCAATGTCCGGGACGCCGATGGCAACCTCGTGCTGGAAGAGTTGAATGCAACACTACCTGCCGGGCAGGTGATTGGCATTGCCGCGCCTTCGGAAGAAGATCGACGGGCCCTGGCGGAACTGTTGACGCGCGAAGTCCTGCCTTCGGCTGGTCAGGTAACAATTGCGGGCGAAGATATGCGCGAGCTGCATCAGGCAGTTCTGGCGCTGCGCATTGGGCATGTTACCTCACGCCCGGTGCTGTTTCAGGGGTCCTTTGGGGATAATGTGATGATGCCGATGCGGCATCGCCCAACGGGTGGTGCACAGGATCGCAGCCGGTTTCATGCGGCGCAGCTGGCTGGCAACAGCGCCGATCCCTTTGATGCCCCTTGGCTGGATCCGGCGCTGGCGGGATTTGCTAGTGAGCACGACCTACGCGACTGGTGGGTTCAGCTGCTGGCAGGCATCGGCACCGACAGTGCCCTGTTCCGTCGCGGGATGGAGCAGAGCTTTGATCCCAAACAGCATCCGCGACTGGCACAGACCCTGGTTGATTTGCGGCCAAAAGTTCGCGAGGCCATCGCCAAGGCAGATCTGGCAAGCCAGGTGCATGGGCTGGCACCTGACGCTTACAACCCGGCGCTTCCGGTGGCGGAAAACCTGCTCTATGCCACGCTATGCGAGCCGATCTCTGAAGAGATGCTGCAAGAGCATGTGGAGTTCCTGAATCGTCTGCGGGCCTTGAAACTGGTCGATGACCTGGTTGCCCTTACCCAGGATGTGGTTGACATTCTGCGCCAGATCTTTGGCATGGATGGAACGGATCACCCATTGTTCCGCAAACTGGGGCTGGACCCCAAGGCCTATGAGCGAGCCTCGGCCTTGGTGGACAAGACCCGCAGCAAGGGCGCGCAGGCGCTGGAACACGAAGAGCTGGCCCAGCTGATGATTGTGCCCTTCAGCATCTCTGCTGAACAGATCGGTCCGGCTTTTACGGATGAGATGAAGGCGCGGATTCTGGACTTCCGCAAAAGCCATGCAGATGAGCTGATGACCACCTTGTCGGATGTTTTTGTGCGCCTGGATGAAGTTGAATTTGCGCCGGGCCTGACGGTGCTGGAAAACGCGCTGTTTGGGAAGATCACCGACAGTTCAGGAGCGCGCGGTGACGAGCTGCGGCGGTTGATCTCTGATGTGCTGGTGGAAAATGGCGCGCGTGACATGGTGGTCGAACTGATCTTTGATCTGCCGATCGCTCTGGGTGGACAGGGCCTGCCCGCCAGCTATGCCGAGCCTCTGGCCTTTGCACGGGCGACGATCAAACGGCCTGATATCCTGCTGCTGGACGGGGCGCTGACCAGCTATGATCTTGAAACCAGAATTGCGGTGCATAAAAATCTGAGGCGGCTGCTGCCGCAAACAACGTTGGTCTATCTGGAAACTGGATTTGAAAACGCCGATGTCTTTGATGTGTTCTACGAACTGCGTCAGGGCCGGTTGGTCAGCGATGAGGGCCATCAGGAAAATGTCGAAGACAGTGCGGCCAGTCAGGATCTGGCCCGCAAACTGAGGGCGCTGGAACAAACGGAATTGTTCTCAGGGTTGAACCGACGGCAGCTGCGCCTTTTGGCCTTTGGGGCGCGTTGGTACGCGGCAGAGGCCGGAGATACGGTCTTCTTAAAGGACGATGTGGCCAGCGATGGTGTCTATATGATCATCGAAGGCGAGGCCGGGTTGTTCCTGCCACAGGAGGGGAAGAAAGACCGCAAGATTACCTCGGTGGGGCCAGGGCATCTGGTTGGGGAACTGGGGCTGATCCGCAATGAACCACGGGCACTCAGCATGATTGCCCAGACGGAGCTGACCTGTTTGCGGATTGGCGAAGAGGAGTTTCTGGCAGTGGTCGAGAACGACGCCAATACCGCCTTCAAGCTGCTGCAGGTGGTCGCCGGCTACGTGGGAAATTGATAGCTTGGAATTCGGGCCTGCGATAGTCGGGAATTGACGCAGGCCGACAGCTCCCCTTAGTCGGGGCTGCAGAACTGACG
Source organism: Pseudophaeobacter sp. (assembly GCF_039971195.1). Classification (GTDB taxonomy): domain Bacteria; phylum Pseudomonadota; class Alphaproteobacteria; order Rhodobacterales; family Rhodobacteraceae; genus Pseudophaeobacter. The sequence goes on along the minus strand of NZ_JBDWPJ010000069.1, from coordinate 23,227 downwards.
GTAGAGCAACCCGATGATTTCTTCGGTATTGGGATCTTTCAGCGAGTAGAAAATGGTTTTCCCATCGCGACGCGTCTGCACCAGATCCTCTTCCCGCAGACGGGCCAGCATCTGGCTGACGGCAGCCTGACGCATCTCCAGCAGAGCTTCCAGCTCGCCGACGGATTTTTCTCCGGCACCAAGGTGGCAGAGAATCATCAGCCGCCCCTCGTGCGCGAGGGTCTTGAGAAAGGCAGCAGCCTCGGCGGCGCGGGCCGCCATATCGATTGGCGTCTCCGGTTGGAACCCCGGTTCGCTCTCTTCCGCGGTCTGCGCAGTAGGCGTCCCGGCGGCATTGTCTGTAGTCTGAAGCGTCACGTATCAAACATCCTATGGTCAAAAGTCGCGGCATAGTGCCCCAATTCCCACAGGAAAGTCACCCCCTGAGGTGACGGTCCGTAAAGGTTTAGCTTTCCAGTGGCGGCGCACCGCCGGCAAAGGAGTTGCCGTTTTGGTAGTCGCAGGGCTCCTCGCGCATGTTGAGATGCAGGTCAGAACCCGAAAAAGGATGCGCCCGGGCGAGGACCTCATCGACCTCGATTCCCAGTCCTGCTGTCTTGGGCGGGGTGATAAAACCGTCCTCGACCCGGATGGTTCCTTTGATCAAGGCGTCATGGAAGGGGGTCTCGATGCATTCCGCCATCAGGATATTGGGGATCGAGGCCGCCAATTGGATATTAGCTGCCCATTCCACCGGTCCCGCATAAAGATGTGGCGCCATCTGCGCATTAAAGACCTCTGCCAGGGTCGCGACCTTTTTCATTTCCCAAATGCCGCCTGCGCGACCCAAGGCGGGCTGCAGGATTTCTGCGGCACCGGCGCGCAGCACGGCAGAGAATTCGGATTTGGTGGTTAGCCGTTCTCCGGTGGCGACCGGGATGCGGACACTGCGGGCAACGCGGGCCATGTCTTCCACATTGTCGGGTGGTGTGGGTTCTTCGAACCAAAGCGGCACATAGGGTTCTAGCGCCTGGCCGAGACGAATGGCGCCCGCAGTGTTGAACTGGCCATGGGTGCCAAACAGCAGATCGGCCTTGTCGCCAACCGCGCCCCGAATGGCCTTGCAAAACGCGACCGAGAGCGAAATATCCTGCATCGCGGGCATATGGCCGCCGCGCATCGTATAGGGGCCTGCGGGATCGAATTTGATAGCTGTGTAGCCCTTACGAACCATTTCGACGGCGGATTCGACCGCCAGTTCAGGGGAGGTCCAGAATTCGGCCATGTCGTGATGGGGCAATGGATACAGGTAGGTATAGGCGCGGATCCTATCGTTCATCCGCCCGCCAATGAGCGCATGCACGGGCCGGTCGCGGTCCTTGCCCAGGATGTCCCAACAGGCGATCTCCAACCCCGAAAAGGCGCCCATGACCGTCAGGTCGGGGCGCTGGGTGAAACCCGAGGAATAGACCCGACGAAACATCAGCTCGATGTTTTCCGGGTTCTCTCCCGCCATATGGCGTTCAAACACATCCTGGATCACCGGCTTCATCGCCTCGGGACCAATGGTCGATGCATAGCATTCGCCCCAGCCGGTGATGCCGGTATCGGTGGTCACTTTGACCAGGATCCAATAGCGCCCGCCCCAGCCCGGTGCAGGCGGGGCGGTGACAATGATTTCGAGGTCTTGCAGTTTCATGGGCTAGCCCTTCAAGATTTCATCCAAGCCATCCAGTTGCGTGTCGATTTCCGCAACCACTTCGGCTGAGCCATAGAAGGTGAGATCCGGCGCATCCAACTCCTCCATGAGGATCTGGATCTCGATCCGCGTGGCGGCGCCGTCAAAATCGCCATCCACCCGCCAGCGTCGGCTTTGGTCCAGCTCCAAATCGGGTAGCGCCCCTAGGATGGCCTCAGCAAAACCCCGCGGTAGGGTAAACCGTGGGCTGTCTGCCAATCTGTTCAAAAACGGGCCGAGGTCGCGCAGCTTGATGCTGGTCGAGGTCCTCGAGGTGATCGGAGGCGCCACGGCGGGTTTGGGTTTGAACAGATCGGTCAGGAATTGCAGCACGTGCGGGGCTCCGGTTTATTTGCTCCGGTCAAACACAATCACATTGCGCTTGGCGCTGCCAGTCTTGGTGTCCGCGATGGCTTCATTGATTTGATCTAGGCTCCAACGGCCCGAGATCAACTCGTCCAGTTTCAAGCGGCCCTGTTCATAGAGATCCACCATCCAGGGAATGTCGCGCTGAATGACCACATCGCCCATCTTTGAACCGATCATGCCCTGACCAACAGCCGCCATGATCACCGGCTCATAAGTGGCCTTTTGCCCGGAATGCGGCATGCCGATCATCACTGCCTTGCCGCCATAGCCGAGATAGCGCAGCGCCTGCTCATAGGCGGGAATGGCCCCCACGGTGACCAGCACCACATCGGCGCCTTTTCCACCCAGCGCCTTGAAGACGGCTTTCCAGGGGGACTTCAACGTGCCAAGCACCCCGTCAGTGGCGCCAAACTCCTTGGCGATCTCCAGCTTTTCTTCGGTCATGTCAACCGCTACGATGCGGCGGGCACCAGCAATGCGCGCGCCTTGGATGGCGTTCAGACCGACACCGCCGGCACCTATGACAACCACATCCTGCCCGGCCCGCAGTTCAGCAGCGTTCACGGCCGCGCCAACGCCGGTGATGACGCCACAGGAAATCAGCGAGGCGGCTTCCTTGTTGAGGCTTTCAGGGATTTTGACAATCTGGCGCTGGTCTACAACCACCTTTTCGGCAAAGGCGCCACAGGCCATGGCCTGCATCAACGGGCCGCCATCGGCAGTGGTGATCGGTCCGTCGTTGATGGAGTCATAGGGGGTTTCGCAAATGGTGGGTTTGCCGCCGGCGCAGCTGGGGCAGCTGCCACAAGAGCGGATCAGGGTGACAACAACGCTGTCGCCCTCGGCAAAACCGCTGACGCCTTCACCCAGACCAGTGACGACCCCGGCGGCCTCATGGCCAAAAACGGCGGGCAGGTGGCCACCCCAGGCGCCTTCGGCAAAGGAAATATCGCTATGGCAGATTGCAACGGCATCCAGCGTCACTTCGACTTCGCCCATGCGCGGCGCAGCCAGTTGGATCTCTTCGATGACCAAAGGGTCACCATGTGAATGGCAGACGGCGGCTTTGATGGTTTGCATGGTGTTCTCCCGGCTGTTTGAACGCACGGTCGCTTGCAGGGTCTTTAGCCGCAAGATGGAAACCGCTACGGCGATGTCGTTTTACGCTGCGGAAGTTCGGCTGCGCAAAAAAACGATTGCGCCGATGCCCATCAGAACAAGGGCCAGCAAGAACGGAGCCCCAGGCAGATAGTAGGCGGTTTCTTTATCAGAGAAAAAGGCAAAGGTGGCGGTCATCATCAGAGGCGAAATGACCATTGCCAGGGCATGCACGGCGGTCATGACGCCCTGCAGTTCACCTTGTTGGTTGTCGTCAACCGCCCGCGACATCAATCCCTGAAGGGCGGGTTGTATTACCGCACCTAGGGCTGAGATCGGAATCAGAGCAAGGGCCAGGCTGCCGCTGGAAATCACCGCGAGAATCCCAAAGGCACCAAAATCAAAAAGCTGCCCCCACAAAACAGTGCGGCGTTCGCCAAACCAGCGGATCATATAGCGCAGCAATCCTCCCTGCACCACGGCCATGCAGATGCCGTAGACCGCTAGGGAGATACCTATCATCTGGGGTTGCCAGCCAAAGCGCTCTGCGGTGAAAAAGGACCAGATCGCGGGATAGACATAGATCGCTACGGAATAGAGAAAATAGACCCAGAGCAGCCCGGTAATGCCAGGAATACGGGACATCGCCCGAAAGGCGCCTAGCGGGTTGGCACGACGCCAGTCAAAGGCGCGTCGCGTTTCATCGGTGACGGTCTCGCGCATCACAAACCAACCAAGGGCAAAGTTCAACCCGGCCAGAATTGCGGCCGCATAAAACGGCGCACGGGTGCCCAGCTCTCCCAGGACGCCGCCCAGCAGTGGCCCCAACACAAAGCCGGCGCCAAAGGCCGCGCCAAGCAGGCCAAAATTGGCGGCTTTCTCTGTGGGCTTGGAGATATCGGCGATATAGGCGCCCGCGGTGGCATGGGTGGCTGCGGTAATGCCGCCGATGATGCGCCCGACCAGTAACAGCCAAAGCGATCCGGCCAGCGCCATGACCAGATAGTCCAATACCATCACAAAGAGCGAGACCAACAGCACGGGACGGCGTCCCAAAGCATCTGAAAGGGAGCCAAGAACCGGGCTGAACAGGAACTGCATGATCGCAAAGGCTGTGCTGAGAATGCCGCCCCAGATCGCCGCATCCGCAAGGTCTCCTCCCTGAACTTCACGTAGCAAGTGGGGCATGATCGGCATGATCAGGCCAACGCCCATGGCGTCGATCATCACGGTGGTCAGAACAAAAATCAGAGGCAGACGCATAAAGGAGATCTTTGCTGGGGCAGGAGGGGGTATTGGCGCGCGAAGAAGCTGCGCCAATCTCGCTTAGGTATCGGCGCTCAGTTCCGCGATTTTCACACTGAAACGCAAGGCTTCCGCTGGGGCATCTCCCAGTTGCGTGGCGGAATCAAACAGCGTCTTGGCGTCGATCTGCGGGAAGTCCCGCGCCACCAACTGGCGCAGGGGCTGGTTACTGTCCCCGGCTTCGCGACACAGGGCTTTGACGGCGGCCTGTGCTTCGGGTCGGGGCATCTCAGCGGCCAGGGCAAAGCTCAGCGCCTCAGCGTGGATCATGTCGAGACCTGAATCAAGCGCCGCAGCCATTGTAGCGGCATTGGGGCTGATCCCGGCGCTCAGGTCGCGGGCGGTTCGGGCCGCGCTGGCCGCGCCCAGTACAATTTGCGGCAGGCAAAGCCATTCGCTGAACCAGGCGGCGCCATCGCGCTGATGCTGTTGCAGCGCGCTGCCATGCAGGATCGACAAGAGCCCGCTGCCCTGCCGGGCCAGCGCCACCAGCGCCGAGGGGGCGACCGGGTTTTGTTTTTGCGGCATGGTCGAAGAGGCCCCCGCGCCGCCCAGCGAGATTTCTCCAATGCCGGTCTGCACCAAGGCGATACAGTCCTCGCCCAGCTTTCCCAGGGCCAGATTGACCCGCACCATCCAGTCCATCAACCGCAAAAGCGGTGTGCGATCGGTGTGCCAGCTGCGTTCTGGATCCTTCAGGCCCAGTGACTTGGCCATTTCGGCGCGCACTTCGGCTGCTTTTGGTCCCAGCGCCCCAGCGGTTCCGGCAGCGCCAGACAGCGAAATCAACAGGCAGTTCTGGCGTAGGTTTTCCAGCTCTCCTACCAAGGACAAGATGGGCGCCCCCCAGGCGGCGGCAACGGCGCCAAAACTGGTAGGCGTTGCATGCTGACCATAGGTGCGTGCAGGCATGGGCAGGCTGGAATGGGTCTTAGCCAGCTTCGCAAGGGAGGCCAGCACCAGCTTCAGATCGTCTTCGATCAGCGCCAGTGCTTGCCGTAGGCGCAGCATCAGGGCGCTGTCCATGATGTCCTGGGAGGTCGCGCCCCAATGGACAAATTGGGCGTGTTCGGGCGCGTTCATCTCACTTCGAAAGGCGGCGATCAGGCCCGGCACTGGCACGCCGTTCTGGCCTGTGGGCTTGCGCAGAGCGCCCGGATCCATCGCCACTTCCATCACTGCGCGGCCAATGGCGGCGGCACTTTCCTGTGGAATGACCCCAGCTGCGCCCTGGGCCTTGGCCAGTGCACCCTCGACCAGCAACATGGCGCGGGCTTCTGCCGTATCGGTGAAGAGGCGGCCCACATCAGCCGAGGTGAAAAGGTCGCCATAGATCTGGCTGTCAAAGACGGAACCCGCCATTCAGAAGTCCTTTGCGATATGCCCGATGAGATCCGCCAGACCACTCGGGTCGGCAAAAAAGGGCGAATGAGAACAGTGCATATCATGCACGGAATTGCCCGGCCAATCCGCCACCATCTGCGTTTGATATTCCGGTGGGATGGTTTGATCCTTGGTGCAGCGGATATAGGATTTGGGGGTATCCTGCCAGTTCTGGCCAAGCTCCAGTGGCGTCTCCTGCGGCAGGATGGGCTGGGCACAAAGCCGCGGTAGGGCGTAGGCAACGGCCTCGGAGGAGCAGTCGTGATAGAACAGTCGCGGAGCTTCGGTGGGATCAATTGTGTAGCTGGCGCCACCTGGATCTTTGATCGCGGCAGAGCCAATGGTTTGGCGCGGCCCGGCCTTGCGCATATCAATCAAGGACAAACCCGAGACCGGCACATAGGCACAGAGATAGATCAACCCGCGCAGCGTTTTAGGCGCGATCTCCGCCGCAGCGGAAATCGGATATCCACCCCAAGAGTGGCCAACGACAATTGTTCTGGGGCCAGAGGCTTTCACAATGGCCTCGGCTGTTTCAGCCAGGGTCACGGCGGCCGGGTCACGGGCGTCGCTATGGCCCGGCAGGTCAATGGCACTGGCGCTGTGGCCCTTGGATTCCAGTGCGGGGATCACGTCGCGCCAGCACCAGGCGCCGTGGCAGGACCCATGGATCAGAAGAAAATCAGCCAATGTGACCGGTCTCTTGCAGGAATTGAACAAGGCGGCTGGCATATTCATCCGGTTGCTCGACGCAGGGGATATGACCGGCGCGGCGGATCAGGTGGAACTGGCTGCCGGGAATAAGGTTCACCGTTTCGCGGACCAGATCTGGCGGGGTGGCGCCATCTTCGGATCCGGCAAAGCCCAAGCACGGCAGGCGCAAGCCACTGGTGGGGGTGTAGAAGTCTGTCCCAGCAATAGCCGCGCAACACCCCGCATAACCTACCCGCGACTGTTGCACCAACATATTGCGCCATAGCTGTAGTTCAGGTTTGGCGTGAAAATCGCGGGCAAACCAGCGCTCCATCACATTGTCGGCCAAGGGTTCAATACCCTGGTCCGTCACGGCCTTTACCCGGTCTTGCCACATTTCGGCGGTGCCAATTTTGGCCGCGGTGTTTGAAAGCACCAAGGCGCGCACCATGTCCAGACGTTTGACCGCCAGCCCCTGGCCAATCATGCCACCAATGGACAGGCCGACAAAGGCGGCATCGCGCACTTCTAGCTGGTCCAGAAGGCGCTCGGCATCGCGCACCAGCGCGCCCATGGAATAGGGGCCAGGCGGGCAGGAGGATAACCCATGGCCGCGTTTGTCATAGCGGATAATCTTCAGCCCCGCAGGCAGGCGTTGCACCACCGCATCCCAGACCCGCAGGTCAGTGCCCAGAGAATTGGCGAAAACAAGCGGCGCCCCGTCGGGGTCACCATCAATTTGGTAGTGAAGCTGGACATCGCCCAGATCTGCGATCTGCATATGGTCTCTCCGGTCAGTCTGGCGCGCAATCTAGGCAGCTACCGGCGCAGGGTAAAGCCCGCTTGAAAGCTCGACAGGGTTATTCCGGTGGCTCGGGTGTAGTCAGCTCCATATGGGCCATGATCTGCCCGTGATCCGAGGCAAGTTTGTTATAGGGCGCTTCGGGGTGGCTGCCATCGGTCAGATGATCGTTGAAGACGCTGAAGTAATGCATCTTGCCCATGGCGCCTTTCCAAGCGGGGTCAAAATGGCGTGACATATAGATCTGATCGATGCTTTCATGCACGCCGCCAAAGGCGGTGGTGTAGACCACATCGCGCAAAGAGCGTTTCAGGAAAGTCTTCTCCGCCGAGCGCAGGCGGACCTTATCCACGGCTTCCTGGATTTGGTCATTCTCGGAGCGGCTGTAGCGGTCGCTGCCGTGTTTGGCATCGTGGCGCAGCATCCAGGAGTAGTTGCGAAACGGCACCTCGCCCGAGATGATCTCGCTGCTGACCGCATGTTCGCCATCGTTGAAGTCTCCTAAGACCAGCACCGGGCGGTCCTGCTCCAGCTCCTCGAGAATGGCGCGGCGCAGTACCCAGGCTTCGCCCATGCGGCGCAGGGCAGCACGCATTGCCCCCAGGGCGCGGCCTGCGGCGTCATAGGCGGTCAGCACGGTTTCAGGGGCCTGCCCAGCACCGGGCGGGGTGATGAATTCGCCGAGTTTGGATTTCAGATGGCAGTTGAAAACGGAGACGATCTGACCATTGATCGGAATGCGCGCCTTTAGGATGGGGCGTGACAGGCAGCGCAGAGTGTAGTGGCCGGCCTCTTCTTCGCCACCCAGGTGGGACATCGGGATATCCAGCGGTGGATCCAGGTCTTGAATGATTTCCGGTGTGCCAACAAAGCCAAAACGGGACAGGATGGCCAGACCTGGGCGGCGGTGGCCAGACTTGCCAGTGTCATTGACGTTGGGCGCAAAGACGAGACCGCCTGTGCCATAGGGGCCATAGGCCAGTTTGCGAAAAATGGCCTTGCGATGATAGCGCTTGGAGCGATCAGGTACCGTGGCGGCATTGGCCTGAATGCCTCGGGCGTCGGCTTCGGCAATGACCTCGCGCAGAGGCTCTTCCTCAAAGATTTCCTGAAATCCGACGATATCGGCATCCAGCGTCAGCAGTTGATCGGCCATCCAATCCGATTTCCAGGCGTATTCCTCGGGTGTGTAGCTTTGGAACCGGTAGTATTCCTGATCGGGACCGATCAGGTTTTTGACATTGAAGGATGCAATGGTGAAACGGCTCATGTCGATCTCTCCCGATTGGATGGCTGCCGTGCTGTCTCAAGCATAGCTGCTGATGGCGCGCTGGAACAGCGTTGCATCAACATTGCCACCTGTGGCCACGGCAATCACCGCATCGCCTTCGATCTGGTCGGGGTGGAACAGGGCCGCGGCCAGGGCCACAGCGCCGCCGGGTTCGAGGACGATTTTCAGGCGCAAAAAGGCCAAGGCCATGGCCCGCAGGGCTTCCTCTTCGGTAACGATCATGCCGCCACCACAAAGGCGCTGGAGCACTGGAAAGGTGAGCTCACCGGGGGCGGGTGTCAGTATGGCGTCGCAAATCGAGCCAGAGATTTCTGCGTTGCTCTGGATTTCGCCGCTTTCCAACGACCGGGCAACATCGTCAAAACCCTTGGGCTCTACCGGGCGGACCCGCAGGCCGGGGGCCATCCCCTCCAGCGCCAGGGCCACACCGCTGGTGAGACCTCCGCCGCCGCAGCAGACCAGTACCTCGGCCTCTGTAATACCCTCTGCCTTGGCCTGATTGGCGATCTCCAGGCCAACGCTGCCCTGTCCGGCAATCACCTGCGGTTCGTCATAGGGTTTGATCAGGGTGAGGCCGCGCTCCTGCGCCAGGGCCTGACCTATGACGCTACGGTCTTCGCCGCCAGCACGATCATAAAGCACCACCTCGGCCCCCAAGGCGCGGGTGTTGTCGATCTTTAGCTCAGGCGCATCGGCGGGCATCAGGATGACAGCGGCGACCCCGTGGGCCTTGGCTGCGGCGGCAACGCCCTGGGCGTGGTTGCCGCTGGAATAGGCCAGAACGCCGCGGGTGCGTTCCGCTTCGCCAAGGGCGGAAATTGCCGACCAGCCGCCGCGAAATTTGAAAGATCCGGTATGCTGCAGGCACTCGGCCTTGACCAAAACCCGGCGCCCGGCGATTTCGTCCAGAAAGGGCGATGACAGCATCGGCGTGACGCTGGCATGGCCGCGCAACCTTGTGGCGGCGGCTTGGATCATTTCAAAGGAAGACATCAAATAGACTCCAAAACGGATTGAATAAGGGAGAGGGACTGAGGCTCGTCCAGAAAGGGAACATGGCCGCGGTTGGGGAGTTCGACGGCCTTTATGCCAGGCAGGCGCTGCTGCTTTTCCAGATAGGTTTCGCGGCTCAGCACATCGGAATTCGCTCCACGAATGATGCCGCAGGGCACACCCTCTAGGGCCAGGAACAGTGGCGGGCCGGATTTGGCCTGTTCCAGCAGAGCATCGCGCAGGCGCGGGTCATAGCGCAGCTGCAGCCCCTCAGGTGTTGCCTCATAAAAGACTTCGACTTCTTCCCGCCAGCGCTGGGCAGGCACATCGCCAAAATCCGGGCCCATCAGACCAGCCAGAGTTTCCGCAGCCTTCGCATGGATTTTGGCAGCGGGACGGCGGCCGACATACATCATGATGCGTTCGATGCCATCGGCCGGAATGACTGGGCCAACATCGTTGAGGATCACTGCCGACAGGCGCGATTTGGCACTGGCCGCCAGCATCATGGCGACCATGCCTCCGCGCGAGGTGCCCAGCACGGCGGCTTTTGCCAGATCAAGGTGATCCATCAGTTCCAGCACATCCTGGGCCTCGCGCGGGACGTTGTAGTTCCCGAATTTGGGGTCATAATCCGATTGCCCGCGCCCCCGCGCATCCAGCGTGATCAGGCGGTAGTGTTGCGCGTGCGGTGAAAAATAGCGAAAATCCCGGCCGCACCGGGTCAGCCCGGCCAGACAGATCAACGGAGTGCCTGTTGCGGTGCCGCTTTCCTCATAGAACAGCGGCAGGCCATCGGAGGTGGTGAAAAAGCTCATGAAAAAGGCCTTTGACTATGCCCTGGCAAGATCCGGAATAGAGGTGAGATCCGTCAGGATTTGATCCGGAATCCAGGGCAGGCGATCAACCGGCTCTGCGGCGCGATTGACCCAGGCTGTGGTAAAGCCATAGCCCGCTGCTCCGGCTGCATCCCAGCCATTGGAGGAGACAAAGAGCACCTCATCGTTCTGGCAGTTGAACCGCTGCCCGACAAGATCATAGACCCGCGCATCCGGTTTGAAGATGCCGACGCTTTCCACCGAGAGCACATCATCCAGAACCGCGCCAATGCCGGCTGACTGCACGGCCCCATCCAGCATGTCAGGGGAGCCATTGGACAGGATCGCAGTGTTCATCCCGGCCTGTTTCAGCGCGGCCAGCATCTCGGGAACTTCCGGGTAGGCCTGAAGCTCCCAATAAAGATCCAGAAGTCGCTGTCGCAGCTTGGGGTCTCCCGTCAGGCCCGTGGCCTCGAGCGCCCAGTCGAGCCCATCTTGTGTCACCTGCCAAAACCCGCAGTGGGCATCCGTAATGGCACGCAGCCAGGTATATTGCAGCTGTTTCAGCCGCCAGTGATTGGCCAAAGCGGCCCAATTGTCCTGCAAATGCGGAAAGTCTGGTTCCGCAGCGGCCTGTCGCGCGGCGGCGGCTACATCAAACAACGTGCCATAGGCATCAAAAACACAGGTGGTGATTGGCATCGAGTTCTCCCTTGTGGGTATCCTGTCATGGGCTGGGCGCGGGTGCAAAGCGCGAACTTGTGATGGATACAATTCCCCGAAGCGAGAGCATGTCAACTGGCGTGACTTTTGCTCGCCCGTTCCCGGTCTGGGGCAAGAGCAGGGCATGAGCGGGTTTACATCACCCTCGGGAACTGTAGGGTGCCGGCCACTGTAACTCATAGATCAACTGGAGGTCACATGACCGAGGTAAAGAACGGCGATACTGTCCGCATCCATTATACTGGCACCCTGACGGATGGCTCTGTCTTTGACAGCTCCGAAGGGCGTGACCCGCTGGAGTTCACCGTCGGCACTGGTCAGGTGATTGCGGGCATGGATGCTGGTCTGCCGGGCATGGTTGTCGGTGACAAGAAGCGCCTCGAAATCCCTGCGGAAGATGCCTATGGCCCGCTGAACCCCGAAGCGCGCCAGGCGATCCCACGCGAAGGCATCCCGGATGATATCCCGCTTGAGCTGGGCACACAGCTGCAGATGCAAAGCCCCGAGGGTCACGTGCTGCCTGTGACCGTTGTCGAGGTCACCGAGGCCACCGTTACGCTGGATGCCAATCATCCCTTGGCGGGCAAAGACCTGAATTTTGACATCGAGCTGGTCTCAATCGGCTGATCTAGCCCTTTGGCAAGGCGTCTAGCTTTGCCATTGTTGGCTTGAGGCGGCGAAAATCAACCTGCAAGGGCTTCATTGCTCTTGCAGGTTTTTTAATGCCGACCGCGAGGAGGGGGTCACTCTTCCTGCGGGGAAAAAGAGATCTGTTTGCTGGCTACCAGACTGATACGTGCCCCGGTGTTTATGGCGCAGTAGACGGGGCGCGGTGGGCGATCGGCAGCGCTGACACTGCGCTCAACCCAGCCTTGCCCTTCCAAGAGTTGCAGGGATTGCGACAGGGCGCGGTCGGTGATCTTTGGCAGGTACTTTTTGATCTCACCAAAATAGCAAGGCACCGACAGCGCCGCCAAAATGGGTAGCGTCCAGGCGCGGCGCAACAGGACTTGGTCCTCAGCTTCCGCCGCTTTGAGAAGTAAACTTGCAGTGGCCGCTGCGTCACTTCCCGATTGGGTCAGGCGAAATTCAGGTCGCAAGGGGTGGCCGTGGCCGGGGTTGCGCTCCACCAATCCAATCTGGATGAGGTGCTGCATGCTGGCAGTAAAGGCTCCGCGACCGGCGCCGGTTGTCGCCAGCAAAGCCGCCTGCCGCCCAGGGACCTTGTCGTGCAGGCAGGACAGAATGGGCATGGCCCAGGCTTTTGAAGTGATGTTGACAAGCGAGTTAATGTGCATAAAGTATAGTTACTTTATTTTAGAATCAAAGGAAAGACGATGTCACTCATTTCACCAAATGAAACCATCACAATTGCCATTTCGGTCACAGATCGGCATTCCAGTGCCTCCTGGTACAAAGAGATGCTTGGATTCGAGACCCTCTATCATGCGGATGAGGCCGGTTGGTCCGAGGTGCAGACCAATACCAAAGGGGTGACAATCGGTCTGGGGGAGCAGGCCAGTGCCAGCCCCGGCAATTGTGTTCCGGTCTTTGGCATTGCCGACCTCGATGAGGCCCGAGGCAAGCTGGAAAAAGCTGAAGTGGCCTTTGATGGCGCAACCGAGGTCATCGAGGGCATGGTCAAGACGGCGACCTTTTTTGACCCAGATGGCAATGCGTTGATGCTTGCCGAAGATCTCACAGGCAATGCGTGAACTGTGATTGCCTCTACTTGGGGTATGCGGGTCTTGACAGGCTGGTTCTTCCGAAGGTTGGATTTGTGAATTTGGCGAGGGTCAGTAGAAACACTGGCCCTTTCCCTTTGTCTTGCCTTTGAGGCTGCATCTGGCTTTGCTGCGTCTAGAGGACAGCGGGAGGGTAGCCCATGCCGGGACAGGAGATTACAACGCGCATTGGCCTGGACTGGCCAATCTTTCAGGCGCCGATGGCGGGGGTCAGCACGCCTGAAATGGCTGCCGCTGTCAGCAATGCCGGTGGATTGGGGGCCTTGGGCATTGGCGCGGCCACTGCAGATCAGGCCGGCGCGATGATCTGTGCAACGCGATCCCTGACTCCCAAGCCGTTCAACGTGAATGTGTTTTGCCATCGACCAGCCCAGGCCGACGCGGAGGTTGAGGCGGCATGGACAACCCGGCTTGCGCCCTTGTTTGCACGGTTTGGCGCCTCTCCACCCGAGAGCCTGTCGGAAATCTATACCAGTTTCTGTGCCGATTCTGCGGTTCAGGATCTTTTGCTCACAGAGGCGCCTGCTGTGGTGAGCTTTCATTTTGGCCTGCCAGATGCGGATCTGGTTCAGGCGCTCCAGGCCAAGGGGATTTTTCTGATGGCCACGGCGACCTCGCTGACTGAGGGGCGGGCGATTGCGGCCGCGGGTCTTGATGCGATTGTGGCCCAGGGTTGGGAAGCTGGGGGGCATCGCGGGATTTTTGATGTTGAGGCGCCAGATGCGCGGCAGGATACATTTGCCCTGACCCGCGCATTGGTGGCGGAACTAAAGCTGCCTGTGATTGCAGCCGGCGGCATGATGACCGGGTCTGATATTGCCCAGGCGCTGCGCCTTGGTGCCAGCGCGGCCCAGCTTGGGACGGCCTTTGTCGGCTGTGACGAAAGCCAAGCAGATGCAGGCTATCGCGAAACTTTGGCCCAGGCTGTTGCAGGGGGGACGCGGATGACTGCGGCCATTTCCGGACGACCTGCGCGCTGCCTGGTGAATGGCTTCACCACCTGGGCAGAAGCCCAGGAAGAGTTGTGCATACCTGACTATCCAATTGCCTATGACGCGGGAAAGGCATTGAATGCTGCGGCAAAATCAATGGGAGAAAAGGGGTTTGGTGCGCAGTGGGCCGGCACCGGTGCTGATCGGTCCCGACCAATGGCGAGCGCGGATCTGGTGCATCTTTTGGTGCAGGAGTTGCGCTCGGCACAGGCTTGAATTTGGGTCCCAAAAACCCTTTACTTGAAAAGGTTTAGTCTCTTGTGGGTCAAACTATTTCAACGGTGCAGTGAGAACAAAGCAAAGACCGCGTTGTGCCTGGCCTTGGTGGCCAATCGCAGAGGAGTGGGGTCTTGACCCGCCAAATTGCCGATCAAGACCTTAGTCGGGGATGATCTATCCCTTGTATTTGCTCAGAACCATCGACCCATTGGTGCCACCAAAGCCAAAACTATTGGTCATGACACAATCGAGCCCAGCCTCTTCAACGAGGTCGGTGGCAACCTCACCGGGCAGGATGCCCTCGGCTAGGGTATCCACATTGATCGATGGGGTGATGAAGTCATTGTCCAGCATCAGGAGGCAGAAGATGGCTTCCAATGCGCCGGCGGCACCCTGGGCGTGACCGGTCATCGACTTGGTTGATGAGATTGGCGGGGTCTGGCCCTCGCCAAAGACCCGGCGCACGGCTTCGACTTCACCAACATCGCCAACGGGCGTGGAGGTGCCATGGGCGTTGATATAGCTGACCTTGCGCCCTTCGGGCACAGTTGAGAGCGCCAGACGCATGGCCCGTTCGCCCCCTTCGCCAGAGGGTGCAACCATGTCGTGGCCGTCAGAAGTCGCCGCATAGCCGACAACTTCGGCGTAGATCTTGGCTCCACGCGCCAGCGCGTGATCGAGATCTTCAAGCACCACCATGCCGCCACCGCCAGAGATGACAAAACCGTCGCGGTCCTGATCAAAGGCGCGGCTGGCCGCTTCAGGATCGTCGTTCTTCTTGGAGGACATCGCGCCCATTGCATCGAACAGGCAGGACAGAGTCCAGTCCAGCTCTTCACCGCCGCCGGCAAACATTACGTCCTGTTTGCCCATCATGATCTGCTCGGCGGCATTGCCGATGCAATGCAGCGAGGTGGAGCAGGCCGAGGTGATGGAATAGTTGATGCCCTTGATCTTGAAGGCCGTCGCGAGGTTGGCCGAAATGGTCGAGGACATGCATTTTGGCACCGCAAAGGGGCCAATCCGTTTGGTGGCGCCGGTCTTGGCCACCACCTGATGTGCGGTCAGCATGGCAGAGGTGGAGGGGCCGCCAGAGCCCGCAACCAGACCGGTGCGGGTGTTGATGACCTGATCCTCGGAAAGCCCTGCATCGGCAATGGCCTGGCTCATGGCGATATGGGCATAGGCGGCACCGGGTCCCATGAACCGCAGCGTCCGTTTGTCGACATGTTCTTTGATGTCGATCTTCAGTGTCCCGGCGATCTGGCTGCGAAAGCCGTGCTCGGTCATTTCCGGGCTGGCAACGATGCCCGACTTTCCCGCCTTCAATGAGGCGATGACTTCTTCGGTGTTGTTTCCGATAGAGGAGACGATCCCCAGACCAGTGACGACGACACGACGCATACGTGCACTCCCTTGTTTGCTTATGTCTTACTAGGCATTGCGGTGCTGAGGCGCAAGATAGGTTGAGATTGCCCGTCAGAACCCGGAAGGCAACAGGACGGATTGTCCCGAAGAGGCTGAACCCGTGGCGCAAACACCCGAGATGAAGCAATCTGCCTAAAAAATAGCACTTCAGACCCGCCTATATATTGCCAAGCTTCTTTTGATGGGTAATGGGATAGGGTAAGCTACACAACTGGTCCCACCACGCTAACGCATCCTGTCCAGGTAAAATCCGGCCGGGTAGACACAAAGCAGATGATATTGATGAAACACTCCATTCCCATGACAGCCCTCCCCGAAAACACTCTGTTCGAGAAGGGGGATGTTTTTGTTCTCTTTGGTGAACTCTTTGGTCGTGGCTATGCCACAGGGCTGATTGACGCCGCCAAGGCGGCAGGCATGGCAGTTATTGGCATCACCGTTGGCCGCCGCGATGACCAGGGCGCTCTGCGCCCGCTGACGGATGAGGAACTGTCTGAAGCAGAGGCCAACCTGGGGGGGCGCATTATCAATGTGCCGCTGATGGCCGGTTTTGACATGGATGCGCCAGCTGGCGGCGCCACACCAACGGATATGTTGGGCGGTATGACTTTGGACAACTGGCAGGAGTTCAAACTCGATTGGGCGCAGGTTGATCGCTGCCGCGAGATCGGCGTTGCGCGCTTCACCGATGCATTGGCGCAAGTCATGGCGCAGCTGGGTGAAATGATCCCTGAAGGCAAGAACGTGTTTTTTGCCCATACAATGGCGGGCGGAATTCCGCGCGCCAAGGCTTTCCTGGCAATTGCCAACCGGATCTACAAGGGACGTGGCGCGCGCCATCTGTCATCGCAGGCGCTGCTGGACAGCGATCTGGGCAAGTTGATCCTACAGAACTTTGATGAGGTGACGGCCAACAGCTTTGGCCATTTGCTGTCCCAGAGCGCCGCACTGCGGGCGCAGATCGAAGCCAATGGTGGCCAGGTGCGTTATACTGCCTATGGCTATCATGGCACCCGCATTTTGATTGAGGGGGAGTACCGCTGGCAGACCTATACCAGCTATACGCAGGGCTATGCCAAGATGCGCCTGGAAGGGTTTGCCCAGGCGGCCTGGGTCGATGGCATCAAGGCAACTGTGTTCAACTGCCCCGAGATCCGTACCAACTCGTCGGATGTCTTTGCTGGTATCGAACTCTCCCTGCTGCCCCTGCTCGAAGCGTTCCGCAAAGAGGGCGGCGGCGATTGGGTTGATGGGGTGTGGCAACAGTGCCAGGAGATGCTGAAAGAGGGCGTTCCACTGGAGACTCTGCTGCAAACGGTTCAGGACTACCAGTGCGACCCGGCGATGCAGCCATTTTATGATTTTGAAGCCTGGCCAATGGCCAATGCGGCGGATCAGGTCGAAAAAACCGTCGGCACCTCGCAGGACATCGTTGGCCTGCACAAGAACCGCAAGGAATTGGTGAGCGATGTGCTGAGCCACCATGTGGTTGATGCCACGGGTCAGTTGATCTTTGGCGAGGCCAGTGCTCCGGCAGGTCCGGTACTGTGGCTCGACCATGATCTGGTTGCCCGCCAACTTGCGGCTCAAAAGGGATAATCCCCCGCAAACCGCTTGCAACAAACGCGACCAATAAAAAAGAGGCCCTCGGGCCTCTTTTGTCATTCCAAGTCGCCTCTTACAGCGTGGCACTCTGACCTGTCGGGATGATCAGAGTGTTTAAGTCACCCCTCAAAAGGCAGGGAAGAGTGGTGCAGTACAATGCGCAGGGTGCCGTCTGCGTCTTTCTTGTAGCCAAAACTCTTGTCGACCTTGGTGACCTTGCCATCCTTGTCTGTCAGCATGACCCAGCCCATCCACATGGCAACATCACCTTCGATGAACTCCGCTGCGGTCACGCTTTCCATTGAACGCCAGCCCTGGATCGCAAAACCACTATCCAGTGGGTATTCCTCTGAATGACCGCAAAAATAGGCCAAAGCTCCGTCCTTGGTCGGGCGGAAGGTCTGCTCTCCGCGAGCCATGGTGGGTTTGAACAGTACGGGTCCCATATTGTACCCATAGATCGCATCTAGGTGGGTAGAAGCGACCTGACGAGCTGCGTCAATGCCGCCATCCTCGAATGCTTTCGAGATAGCAACCTTGCCATTTCCCCAAGCGGTAAGGGCTGCGGTTAAATCTGCTTTGGTGATCGACATGAGGGCTCTCCCTGCAAATTTTTGGCTTGAGTGAGGCCCCAAGGCCTCAAGCCGTTTCTGTTTATTAGTTCGGACAATCAGGCTTCGGACAGCACGACCTTCATATCCTTAACGTCGTAGATCATCTCACCATCGGCTTCGACAATGCCATCCGCAACGCCCATGGTCAGGCGACGGGTCTGGATCGCTTTTTTGAAGTCGATCTTGTAGGTCAGCATCTTGCGTTCGGGGCGAACCATACCGGTGAGTTTGACCTCACCCACGCCAACAGCCATGCCGCGACCTTTCCAGCCGCGCCAGCCGAGGTTGAATCCGGTGAGCTGCCACAGACCATCCAGGCCTAGGCAGCCGGGCATGATCGGATTGCCGGGGAAATGGCAGTCAAAGAACCACAGATCCGGGTTGATATCGAATTCGGCCAGGATGTGGCCCTTGCCATGGGCGCCGCCATCGGCGCTCACTTCGGTGATGCGGTCCATCATCAACATCGGCGGTGCTGGCAGCTGGGCATTGCCGGGGCCAAACAGCTCTCCGCGGGCACATTTCAACAGATCATCTTTGTCAAAGCTGCTGGGGTAATCGGCCATGCTGGCGCGTCTCCTGCCTGAGGTGTTTCATTTCTTTTCCCTCCTGTAGCACCCGGCCTGAGGGTCCCGCAAGGGCAGTGACCCTGTAGGAACAGGGGGAATATGTCACAGCAATATGCAGCTGCGGTTTTAGCCAATTGGGAATTCTGTTTGAAAAATGCAATTCATTCGCAGTATAAACAGCCCTAGCAACGCGATGCAGGATCCGCACATGACGCCAAACAGCGAAGACCTGGCAACAAATTGGCTGGTAGATGCCGGCCTGCGCCCCACCCGTCAGAGGCTCGCCCTGGCGGAACTTTTGGTGGGCGATGGCAATCACCGGCACGTGACAGCCGAAAGCCTGTTTGATGCGGCCAAGACCAAAGGCACGGCCGTGTCCTTGGCAACTGTCTACAACACGCTTCGGGCCTTTTGTGAGGCTGGCGTGCTGCAGGAAATCACTGTGGATGGGTCAAAAAGCTATTTTGACACCAACACTCATGATCACCCGCATTATTTCTGGGAAGAAGGTGGCCGGGTCACGGATGCGCCTTCGGATCAACTGGTGATCCAGCGTTTGCCTGATGCCCCTGAGGGGATGGAGATTGCTTCGGTGGATGTGGTCATTCGCCTGCGCAAGATCTGACCTAGCCCGTTCCCTAGGTTACCAATGCCTCCAGCAGTACTGCTCTGGCGCGTGCCAGGCACGAATCATCCTTTGGTCTGCCGTGGCAGACAAGGACCACAGGTTCTGGCGCCTCGGGGTCGCTAATGGGAACTCGGGACAGCGCTTTGCCGTCATAGCTATGTGAAAGGGCTGGTGCGCTATAGCTGATGCCGATCCCTTCGCCATTGGCGGCGAGGCTGCGCAGCACCTCAAGCGAAGCGGCCCGATGGGCAATGCGAGGCGTGAATCCAAGGCTTTTGAAAAGTGTCAGCATATGCTGCACAGAGAGACCTTCTTGGGAGAGCACAAGCGGTTCTGCAGCCAACTGTGCCAAGGAGACGCTTTTACTTTGTGCCAGCGGATGGGAAGGCGGCACCAGGGCCTGCGGGGCGCGATGGCCGATCACCTGGCGCTCAAACCCGGCGTCCAGCCCCAGATCGTAGGTCACAGCAAGGTCGATCTCTCCCTGGAGCAGCCCCTCGGTGAGGCTGGTGAAACTGGCGGTGCGGGTGGTTGTGACCAGATCTGGAAGCGCCTGACGCAGGGAGCGTAGGGCCGGGGCCAGGATAAAGGGGGCCAGATCTGCAAAACATCCGATAACCAGGTTTTGTTGCGCTGCGCGGGCCCCTTCGGGATCTTCCAGCCTGGCGGCCTGTTCGATCAGGCTTTGCGCCTCTCTGGCAAATTCCCGGCCCTGGGGTGTCAAAGTCAAAGGCGCGCCGCGTCGTCGCACAAACAGGGCCTGGCCCAGGTGATCTTCGATCCGGGCAAGGGCGGTGGAGAGGGCGGGCTGGCTCACATGCAGGGCCTGTGCTGCGTTCGACAGGCTGCCGTGATGAGCAACGGCGCAGATATATTCGTAGTGGCGCAATGTAAGATATAGCATGGGGTTATGACTATCTTAGCAATATATGATTTGAAACTAACTGGGGGAGGCGGCAGGGTCGGTGCAGCAAAAATACATCTTTTGATGCTCACTTCCCGGTGTCGACCCGCGCGGCGCCGTACAGACGGAGACCCTTTTCATGGTGCACCCCCTCATCACGCAAGATCATATCGAGCAGTTCCAGCGCGACGGTGTGGTTCTGGTCAAAGGCCTGTTCAAAGACCAGGTCGAACAGCTGCGCCAAGGCGTAGAAGCAAACCTGGCCGCGCCTGGCCCCTATGCGTCAAACAATGAAAAGGCTGGCCAGACGGGGCGGTTTTTTGACGACTATTGCAACTGGCCGCGCATCCCGCAGTTTGGGGCGGCGATCAAGGCTTCTCCGGTGGCCGAGGTGGCCGCGGATCTGATGCAGTCGGATCGGGTGCAGATATTCCATGATCATGTATTGGTGAAAGAGCCTGGCACTTCGATGGCAACTCCCTGGCATCAGGACGGGCCCTATTATTTTGTCGAAGGTGCGCAGACGATCAGTTTCTGGTCGCCGTTGGATCCGGTAACCGATGCCACACTGCGCTGCGTGGCGGGGTCGCACCGGTGGGAAAAGGAAGTGCTGCCGACGCGCTGGGTGTCAGAGGAGGGGTTCTTTGTCGATGAGGGGCAATATATGGCGGTGCCTGATCCGGATGCCGAAGAAATGACAATCCGTGAGTGGGAAATGGAGCCGGGCGATGCGGTGGCGTTCAACTACAAAACCCTGCATGGCGCGCGGGCCAATACCAGTGAAACCCGTCGTAGGGCGTTCTCCTTACGTTTGGTCGGCGAAGATGCGCGTTATGTGGAACGTCCGGGCCCAACCTCGCCACCCTATCCCGGCCATGAAATGAAGCCAGGGCAGCGCTTGCGCGAAGATTGGTTTCCGGTATTGCTGCAGCGCTAAGTGCTGCTGGGGTTCCGGGTCGGGGGGGGCTCTGCCCCCTCTTGCGCCTTTGAGGCGCAATTCACCCCTGGGATATTTGGGGCCAAATGAAGGGCGCGGCAGTGGTTCTGGCCTGGGGGGTTAGAACCATTGTCCAGGTTCCATCAACCCAAGGTCCAGAAGCTGGCGGGAGTGCCAGTCAAAAGGGGTTGAATTGTGCCAGCGGAAACTGTCGATGGCAAAATCTGATCCCGGATTGCGTTTCAGCGCTTTGGCGGTTCTGAACGAGCAGATCGCGGCCGTCAGGTTGTGGTGCCAGGGGCAGGCATAGGTGTTGTATTCTTGATCATTAAAGGTGTGGTCGCTTTGAAGCTCCAGCCCTTCCTTGGCTTGAAACAGGGAGATCCGATCGATTTTGCGGCTGGCCCAGGGGATATGCTCTTCGTGGCGCCAGCGCACCCCGCCAAAGAAATCCAGTTGGCGTTCGCGCGGACCTTTGGCCAGGTCATCCCAGCGGGCCTGGGCATAATAGCCCGATTTATCAAGAAAGGCCGTTTCCAGGGAAACTGCACTGGGGTGTTTGTCCAGATCACCGGCATAGAGATCAATTACGTAGGACAGCATGGCCGAGCGCCGCTCTTCGGTGTGGAAGGTCAGCATTTCTGCCACCGTGCGGGTTTCGCAGAAAGGGTAGAACAGGAATTCGGCGTTGTAGCAGTAGTAAAGCCAGCACCCCGGCTGTGCCGCTGCAATGATACGGTTGACGGCGGCAAAAACCGATTCCGGCGCGCTGCAGTCAAAAGGCACCCGGTGAATTTTGGCCTTGATGTCGCGCGGCAGGTCAAAGGCATCCGGCATCAGGGCTATGATCGCTTTGAACCCGGATTGCAGATGGTGACGCAGGGTGGTGGCCACCTCTACATCGTCTTCGACAAAGATCAGCGCCACCGGTCCTTTGACCAGTAGGGCCTTTTGTTGGTTGAGAAAATCATCCAGCGACGAATACATCATGCTCATGTGCCTCTGCCTTTCTGGCATTTGCCCCTAAAATCGGGTAATCCCGCCTGCATTGCAAGCCACGAGATTTGCCGCTATGGCAGGCCGTTGTTCCCCTCTCGCTGAAAGGCTCCACCGACATGACCGCGCCCAAGAAGCTGTTTATCAAGACCTATGGTTGTCAGATGAATGTCTATGACAGTGAACGCATGGCCGAAGCGCTGGGCGGGCAGGGCTATACGGCGGCCAAATCAGCGGATGAGGCCGACATGATCCTGCTGAACACCTGTCATATTCGCGAGAAGGCGGCTGAGAAGGTTTATTCGGAGCTTGGGCGGTTCAAGAAGCTGAAGGCCGAGAAGCCTGATCTGAAGATCGGCGTGGCGGGTTGCGTGGCCCAGGCGGAGGGACAGGAGATCATGCGGCGCCAGCCATTGGTCGATTTGGTTGTGGGGCCGCAAAGCTATCACCGCCTGCCAGAGATGGAAGAAAAGGCGCGCGAGGGCGAAAAGGTGCTCGACACGGATTTTCCGGAAGAAGACAAGTTTGAAAAACTCAAACGGCGCCCCAAGGCAAAACGTGGCCCCACGGCTTTCCTCACAGTGCAGGAAGGCTGCGACAAGTTCTGTGCCTTTTGCGTGGTGCCCTATACCCGCGGTGCCGAAGTCTCGCGCCCGGCGGATCGTATCCTGACCGAGGCTCGTGATCTGGTAGAGCGTGGCGTGCGCGAAATCACCCTGCTGGGGCAGAATGTGAATGCCTACCACGGTGCCGGAGCCAATGGCGATCTGACCTTGGCGCAGCTGATCTGGGAGCTCGACAAGGTCGACGGGCTCGAGCGTATCCGGTTTACCACCAGTCACCCCAACGACATGATGGATGATCTTATCGAGGCGCATGGCACCTGTAAGAAGCTGATGCCCTATCTGCATCTGCCGGTGCAGGCCGGGTCTGACAAGATCCTGAAGCGGATGAACCGCAGCCATACTGCTGAAAGCTATCTGCGCCTGCTGGAGCGAATTCGTGCCGCGCGTCCCGATATTCTGATCTCAGGCGATTTCATTGTCGGCTTCCCTGAAGAGACCGAAGCGGATTTTCAGGCGACGCTGGATCTGGTGGAAGAGGTCAAATACGGCACCGCCTATTCCTTCAAATACTCCACTCGCCCAGGCACACCCGCAGCGGAACGCCCCCAGGTGGATCCGACCGAAGCCGACGATCGTCTGCAGCGTCTGCAGGCGCTTTTGACTCGTCAGCAACGCGAAATTCAGGACAGCATGGTGGGGCGCGAAGTTGGCGTGCTGTTTGAAAAGCCGGGGCGCGAGGCGGGGCAGATGCTGGGTAAGTCGGACTATCTGCACGCGGTCCATGTGGCGGACTGTGATCTTCAAGCCGGCGATCTGGCACGGGTGCGCATTG